>UQHR01000028.1 GCA_900540905.1 uncultured Collinsella sp.
GACCCATCGAAACACATCTCCACCGTTCCTTCAACTGGGAAAACGGCGCCCCCGGGGCCCGGATGGGGCCTCGGGGGCGTTCGGCTAGCTGCGGGAACGGCCTGTCCGCCTAATGTGTTCGGCTGAGATCGGAAATCAACCCCTAGTCGTTGGCGACGTTCTTAAACGACTAGTCATTCAAGAACGCCCCCAACGACTACATGAAAGCGCCCTCAAGCGGATGTGCTTGAGGGCGCTTCTTGCTTGACTAGCTCTCGATGTAATCCTTCAGCTTGCTGCTGCGGCTCGGGTGGCGGAGCTTCGCCAGGGTCTTGGACTCGATCTGGCGGATGCGCTCGCGCGTGACGCCAAACTCGCGGCCGACTTCCTCGAGCGTACGGGGATGTCCGTCGACAAGGCCAAAGCGCAGCTCGATAACCTTGCGCTCACGATCGGCAAGCGAATCGAGCACCTGGGTGAGCTGCTCCTGCAGCATGGAGAAGCTGGCGGCATCGGGCGGAACGATGGCCTGGGAGTCCTCGATAAAGTCGCCCAGTTGGGAATCCTCTTCCTCGCCGATGGGGGTCTCGAGCGACACGGGCTCCTGCGAGATCTTCTGGATCTCGCGGACGCGGTCGGCACTCATGTCCATCTCGGCACCGATCTCCTCGGGGGTCGGGTCGCGACCCAGGTCCTGGAGAAGCTGACGCTGCACGCGGACGAGCTTGTTGATGGTCTCGACCATGTGCACGGGAATACGGATGGTACGGGCCTGGTCGGCGATAGCGCGCGTGATGGCCTGACGGATCCACCACGTGGCGTACGTGGAGAACTTAAAGCCCTTCTGGTAGTCGAACTTCTCGACGGCGCGGATCAGACCGAGGTTGCCCTCCTGAATCAGGTCCAGGAACAGCATGCCGCGGCCGACATAGCGCTTGGCGATGGAGACGACCAGACGCAGGTTTGCGCTGATGAGCGCCTGCTTGGCTTCGAGGCCCACGTTCTCAATGCGCGTAAGACGACGCATCTCGGCACGCGTGAGTTCGAGCTCACCAGCATCGGCAGCCTCGAGCTTCTCGGTGGCATCGAGACCGGCCTCGATCTTCATGGCCAGATCGACCTCTTCGGAGGCGGTCAGCAGGTCGACCTTGCCGATCTCCTTGAGGTACATACGGACCGGGTCGCCGGTCAGCATCACCGTGGAGGCATCGATGCCGCGCACGCGCGAACGCGAACGGGACGTGCGCACGGTGCGCTTCTTCTTGCTCTTGGAAGAACCCATCTCGGCGTCGGCCTGGCGGGCCATCTTGAGCTCGTGATCGTCGAGCGAGCCGGAATCGTGCTCGTCGTCGTCATCGAAATCGTCGGTATCGGTATCGTTATCGTCATCGTCGACGTCCATGGGGGCGTCGTCGTTACCGCTCGCGGAGATAATCTGGATGCCGCTGTTGCGCAGCGCGGAATACACCACGGTGAGCTGCTCGTCAGAAACATCGATATCCTTCAGGGCGACCTGAATCTCGTCCTCGGTTACCGAAGTCCTGTTTGAGCCGTTGCCCATGAGCTTTGCAACGTAGGATTCCAGCCCAGTACCCGTGCTCTCAGTCTTTTTTGGCACAGATTCTCCCTTCATAGTCCACAGGACTCAATACTTTAGCACACACATTGACGTCTATACCCAAAAAGAGAGCTGGATATAGACGAGAATACGCTGGTTGACCACAACATCTAGGCTTGTTCGGTGCCTGCGGCCTCCAGGCCGATCAAACGAAACGGATCCGCCACGCCGCCGATCGACTTTTGCAGTTCGCGCTGACGCTGCGAGTCCTGCGCGGCCTGCACGGTCAGCGCACGACGGGCCTCATCATCGAGCGAACGGTCCTGGCGCAGCTTGGCCTGTGCGGCACGCATGCGACGCTTGATGGTGTAGAGCTCGAGCGTATCGAGCATAAACGCGATGTTCGTCTCGGTGGGGTGCTTGCTCGTCGCCGAGATGCGCCCGGCACTCACAAGCGTTGCCGCCTCGGGACACACCGAGCGTGCCGCATCCATGCAGGCTGCAGGATCGGTTCCCGGCGGCGTTGCCAGAACGGCCCATGCGATGGACTCGTGACGTGGGTCAACCCACTCGATGGAGCAGATGCGGTCGGCATACGTGCGGAACAGGTCGGGGTAGCTCGTGAGCATCGTCAACAGTTCGCGCTCCCCTGCCAAGGACTTGCGTTCAAGATCGGTAAGAACCATCGGCGCCGCCGCAGCCGGTGCGCCCGAACCGTCAGCCGCAGGCACAGCGCCCATACCATCAGGCACATCGATCGGCGGCAAGTCGTCAACGACCTCCACTGGTGCAGCACCATAGGCATCGAGCGGGACGTAGTCGTACGGGTCCTCCTCGACCGGTGCGGACACCGGTGGCGTCGCACCCGCGGCCCAGGCACCGCGAGACGTCCCCTGCGAACCAGACGCCCGACCGCCCGCGCTGCCCGCGCGCTCAGCTTGCGCGCGTTGACGCTCATAGTTCTGCTCACGACGTCGTTCCGCATCCTCGCGCTTGGCGACATCGCGAAACACACGGCCCGAGCTCGCGCGCACGGTCTCCAGATCCAAACCCAGCAGGTCGGCAATCTGGATAAAGTACGTGTCGATCATATAGCTATCGCGCAGCGGATAGATGAGCGTCAGCGCATCCTCGAGCGCCTTGGCGCGACCGCCCGGCGTGGTGATGTCGCTCGACTCCTGCAGCGAACGGTAGACAAAGTCCATGAGCGGCTCGGCCGCGTCGATGCGCGCCTGCAGCTCCTGGCCGCCGTGCGCCGTAATAAACTCCATAGGGTCGTTGCCGTCGGGCAGTACCACGCAGCGCAGGTCCATCGAATCCTGCTCGATAAACTGAATCGCGCGGCGGGCGGCCTTCTGGCCCGCGGCATCGCCATCGAACATATACACGATGCGCTTGGCAAAGCGGGTGAGCGTCTTTACATGATGCTCCGTGAGCGCGGTGCCCAGCGTGGCGACAACGTTTTTAATCCCCGCCTCCCAGCAGGCGATGCAATCGGTATAGCCCTCCACCACGATGGCGGTATCCTGCGCGACGATAAACTCCTTGGCCCAATTAAAACCGTAGAGGTTTCGCTTTTTATGAAACACGCTCGTCTCGGCGGTGTTGAGGTACTTAGGCTGGCCGTCGCCCATAATGCGACCGCCAAAGGCAATGTTGTGACCCTGCTCGTCAAAGATGGGGAACATCACACGGTCGTAGAAGCGGTCGGCAAGCTGCCCGCGCCCGCGGCTCACGGCAACATTGGCGTCGATCATCTCCTGCGGGGTAAAACCCGCCTGGGACAGGTGCGACACCAGCGCGTTACGGCCTGGTGCAAAGCCCAGGCAGTAGCGGCGGCAGACGTCGCCACCCATGCCGCGGCTGGCAAAGTACTCGCGCGGACGACCGTCCTTACCGCGCATAAGCATGGTGTGGTAGAACTGGGCGGTCTCGGCGCACAGATCGTAGATGCGGGCACGCTTAGTACCGCGCTCGCGGCGATCTCCGGTGTCGTGCAGCTCAATACCTGCGCGATCGGCCAAATAACGGATTGACTCGGGAAAGCTCAGGTTCTCGCGCTTCATAATATAGGTGAAGACGTCGCCACCCTCGCCGCAGCCAAAGCAATGCCACACCTGCGTGGCGGGAATAATGTGGAAGGACGGAGTCTTTTCGCCATGAAACGGGCAGCAACCCCAAAACTCATGGCCGCGGGGCTTGAGCTCAACCGTTTCCTGCACGATGGCGACTAAGTCGGACGCAGCGCGTACCTGGTCTTTTTCCTCATCGCTAATCACGGACGCTCGCCCCCTGCTCGCCCAAGTTGTGACGAATATCTTCGATATTACCCTCGACGGTCGCGATCAACTCATCCAGCGAATCGAACACGCGCGACGGACGCAGCCAGCGCGTAAACGCCAGCGAAACGGAAGTGCCGTACAGGTCGCCCGTATAACCAATTAAATTAGCCTCGAGATGCGCAGATGCCGCATCGTCGGCATACGTCGGCGGCAGGCCGACGTTAACGGCAGCGGGCCACACGATGTCGTTGACCAGCACCAGGCCCTCATACACGCCATCGGCAGGCACCTGAATGCCGTCGGGAACCTGCAGGTTTGCCGTGGGAAAGCCCATGCCAGAACCCTCGTGACGGCCGCGAATAACACCGCCGCGCACCATATACGGGCGGCCGAGTAACTCAGCAGCAAGCTCCACATGGCCCTGTCCCAGCTCATGACGAATGCGGGTGGCGCAAATGACCTCACCGCCCTCGCAAAGCAAGTCGTGCCCGTATACGTCAACGCCGCGCTCGGCACCCCAGGCGCGCATCTCGGCAACACCAGAAGCACCGCCACGACCCAGCCTAAAGTCGCTGCCAACGCGAATCGATCGAATGTCGACCAGGCGCGACACCAGCGAGAGAAAATCAACATGGTCAAGCGCCGCAACCTCAAGCGTAAAGGGAACGGCCACCACTGCATCGACCCCGGTCTGAGCCAAGGCATGTAGACGGTCGGCCGTCGTCATCAATTTTTGAGCGGGCGAAGGACTCACCACAACGTCCGGGTCGGGATCGAAAGTGACCACGACAGCCTTGCAGTCATGGGCACGGGCATCACGGACAAGCGCTTCGATGAGTTCCTGGTGTCCACGGTGCACACCATCGAACACGCCGATGGCAATCGATGCAGCACCCAAGTGCTCGCACTCATCAAACGCATCGGCAGTGACGATGCGGGCCTCGTCCGACTCGCCCTCGAAAAAGATACGCGCGAGCTCACGAGCGGACAACATCATCGAACACCGCCGATTGCCTGCGGAAACACGTGCTCCATGACAAAGCGGCCACTCTCAATGCGGGCAAGCGCCTTGAGTCCCCCATCGAGCACCAACGCAAAAGGCGCCTTCGCGGAATCGAAATCGACAAGCGCACGCTCAACGGGAATGCGTCGGCCGCAGAGCAGGTCGTCGGCAAGATTGCCCGGCAAGTCAACACGCGTGGCGCCCAGGGCCGCAATGGGATCCAGGGCAAACCCAGCCGCGGACTCGGGAGAAAGCTCCTCGACCGCATGACAGGCGCCAATGGAAACAACACCGGAGGCCGTGCGGCGCAGCGCGGAAATGTGCGCGGCGCTCTCGCAGGCGCGGCCCAGGTCGCGAGCGAGCGCACGGATATAGGTGCCCTTGCTCACCGAGAACGCCACGGTCCACACACACGTATCACCTTCGCCGCCCACGGCGATCAGGTCGGCGGCATAGACCTCGACGGGGCGCGGAGGTAGGTCCACCGCATTGCCCTCGCGAGCAGACTTGTAGGCGCGAACGCCATTGACCGAGATAGCCGAAAACGCCGGCGGCACCTGCATCTGCGGACCCAGCATGGCGGCCAAGCGCTCACGGGCATAGGCAGGATCGCGGAGCTTGTTGGCAACAGTCACCGTGCGGACCGCCTCGCCCTCCGCATCATCGGTATTGGTCTCGGCGCCAAACGAAATATCGGCGACGTAGCTTTTGGTATCGAGCGTGAGCATGCCCAGCAGACGGGTGGCCTGGCCCACACCCACCACCATGACACCCGATGCCATAGGGTCGAGCGTGCCGGCATGGCCGACGCGCCGCTCATGGAGAGCGCGCCGACATTGCGAGACCACATCGTGGGACGTGCAGCCCACCGGCTTATCGACGGCGAGCAGCATATTCAGTTGAGAAGGCGTACGACGAGCCATGTACCATCCAAAAAGTTAAAGCTCGACGGTCACCGAAGCGGGATCCTCCCCTACCAGCTCGGCCAGCATGGGAAGTGCCACGGTGAGCGTCTCGAGAATCGTTCCGTTGTTGGAGAAACCGGCGGCAGCGGGATGTCCGCCTCCGCCAAAGGCAGCAGCAATCTCGGACACGTTGAGGTCGCCCTTGGAGCGCAGGTTGCCGCGCACCTTGGTATCGCCCTCGATACCCTTCAGGAACAGGCAGACCTCGACGCCCATCACCGAGCGCACCACGTCGACCAGGCCGTCGCACTCATCCGAGGTGACACCGCAGGCCTCAAGGTCACTCTGGTACGCGTAGCTATACGCGACACGCCCGTGGGCCACCGTCTTGATGCGGCCCATAACGATGGACTTGAGGTGCAAAAACTCAACGCGCATGCTCTGGTATACCTCGAGCGCAACGCGCGCCGGATCGGCACCGTGGGCAACCAGACGCGAGGCCGCATGGAACGCGGCGGCATCGGCGTTTTGGTACTGAAAACGGCCGGTATCGGTAACCAAGCCACAAAGCAGGCAGGTCGCAACGCCATCACGTGCGACAATGCCGCAATTGTCCAAGAAGCGGTCGATGATCATGGCGCAGGCTGCAGCTTCGACGCGCCTCAGGCTGAGCTCGGCAAACTCCTCGCGAGCCGGATGGTGATCGAAGCACACCACATGCTTGGAGCGACGAAGCACCTCGGCGGAATTATTGAGACGCTCGACGACCGGTACGTCCACCGAGATGAACAGGTCGGGATTGCCGGTGTACGAAGATGCCGGCACCAGGCGATCGGCACCCTCCATAAAGCGGTAGATGCGCGGAACCGGGTCATCGTCTGCCAGCAGCAGCGCAATGTCCTTGTTGGGGAAAAACTTCATGAGCGAAAGGCCCAGACCCAACACGGAGCCCAAGGCATCGCCATCGGGAGAAGTGTGTCCCGAAATCGCAATGGAGGACGCACCCTCGATGAGCTCGAGAATGCGTCGCTGAATATCTGCAGACTCGCACGAGGCGAGGTCGGCGGAATTACTCATCTAAAGCTGCCTCCTGGGCGGCATCCGCTATTGGATAGCCGTCCTCGTCCTTTTCGATCGCAAGCGTGGCGGGAACGTTTTCCAGCGCACGCGTGATGCGCTCGGCCTCATCGGTCGAGCGATCGATGCGAAAATCGAGCTCGGGCGTAACGCGCCAATCGAGCGAGCGGGCCAACAGGCTACGGATGCGGCCCTTGGCGCTGACGAGCGCCTCCATGACCTCGTCGTAGCGGCTCGCGTCGCACGACACGTACACGCGCGCGAACGAACGGTCCACCGCGACCTCGACCGCGGTCAAGGTGACCAGGTCGAGACGCGGATCGGAAACCTCAAAGAGCAGGATATAACCGAGCTTCTCGCGAAGCTGCTCGCCCAGACGGCGGGTTGCCTGCGTTTGCTTCATAGCGCTACCCCCTACTCGGTACGGGCAACCTGGTCGATGCGGTAGCCCTCAATGGTGTCGCCAGGCTTGATGTCCTGGAAGTTCTCCAGGCCAATACCGCCCTCGGAGCCGCTCTTGAGGCTCTTGGCCTCGTCCTTGTAGTGGCGCATCGAGGCGATCTTGCCGTTGAAAACCACGATACCGTCGCGCACCAGGCGTACGGAATCGGTCGCGGCGATCTCGCCCTCTTCGACGCGGACACCGGCGGCGATACCGACCTTGGGCACCTTGAAGGTGTCCAGAACGGTCGCAGTACCCGTGGAGACCTCGACCTCGGTGGGCTTGAGCATACCGATGCGGGCAGCGTCGAGGTCCTCGAGGCACTTGTAGATGACGTCGTAGCAACGGATCTCGACGCCCTCGCGCTCGGCAGCGGAGCGGGCCTTGCCGTCGGGACGGACGCCAAAGCCGATGATGATGGCGTTGGAGGCGTCGGCCAGGACGACGTCAGTCTCGTTGATGGCACCAACGGCGGAATGGATCGTGTTGATGCGCACCTCGGACTGATCCATCTTGTCGAGGGAGTCCTGAAGGGCCTCGATGGAACCCTGGACGTCGGCCTTGATGATCAGGTTGAGCTCCTTGACCTCGGCATCGGCGATGGTCTCGAAGAGGTTCTCGAGCGTCACGTGCTTCACGCGGCTCTGCTCCTCGATACGGGCCTTGAGCGAACGCTCGTCGGCCAGCGCACGCGCCTCGCGCTCGTCCTCGAACACGCGGAACTCATCGCCGGCGTTGGGGACGGACTGCAGGCCCAAGATCTCGACGGCGTCGGAGGGACCGGCCTCGGTGACGGCGTTGCCCTTGGGGTCGAGCATGGCACGGACGCGGCCATAGGTGAGGCCGGCGACCAGCGTGTCGCCCACGCGCAGGGTGCCGCGGGTCACGAGCACGGTGGCAACCGAGCCGCGGCCCTTGTCGAGTTTAGCCTCGAGGACGTTACCCGATGCGAACGTATCGGGGTTGGCCTTGAGCTCGAGCACGTCGGCCTGGAGCAGCACGGTCTCGAGCAGGTCGTCGATACCGATCTTCTGCTTGGCCGAGATGTTGACGAACATGTTCTGTCCGCCCCACTCCTCGGGGATGATGCCGTACTCGGTGAGCTCCTGGCGCACGCGGTCGGGGTTGGCACCCGGCTTATCGATCTTGTTGACGGCGACGACGATGGGTACGCCGGCGGCCTTGGCGTGGTTGATCGACTCGATGGTCTGAGGCATGACGCCGTCGTCGGCAGCCACGATCAGAATGACGATGTCGGTCACCTTGGCGCCGCGGGCACGCATGGCCGTAAAGGTGGCGTGACCGGGGGTATCGATGAAGGTGATCTTGCGGTCGTTGATCATGACCTGCGAAGCGCCGATGGCCTGGGTAATGCCGCCCGCCTCGCCGGCAGCGACGCCGGTGTGACGGATGGCGTCGAGCAGGCTCGTCTTGCCGTGGTCGACGTGACCCATGACGGTGACGACCGGGGCACGCGGCTTAAGGTCGGCGGGATCGTCGTAGAACGAGAAGGTGTTCTCCTCCTCGGGGGTAATGATCTTGATCTGGCGGCCCAGGTCGTCGGCAACGAGCTCGACGAGGTCGTCGGACATGGACTGCGTCATGGTAAGCGGCGTGCCCAGCAGGAACAGGCGCTTGATGATGTCGTTGGCCGGAACGTCGAGCGCCTCGGCGAGCTCCTGGACGGTAACGCCCTGGGAGACCTTGATGGCGTCGAGGTCCTCGGGGTTCACGCCCTGAGCCAGCGCCTCCTCAATCTTGCGCTCTTCCTGAGCCTTTGCGGCCTCGCGCTCGCGCTTCTCCTTGCGCTTTTTGCGGCGACCAGTGGACTCGCGAGAGGCCTCCTCGACGGCAGCACGAGCCTCCTCGAGCACCTTCTCGCGGCTGTACTCCTCGGCCTCGCGAGCCATGCGGCTGTAGTGGTCCTCTTCGTTGTTGTGACCGCCCTTGCGCTTCTTGCCCTTGCCCTGCTTGTCGGGGTTGGGGAAGTCCATGCCGGCAGCGACGTTGTTGCTGGCGTTGGTGCGATGGCTGTGCGGACGGCTCTCGGAGGCATTGCGCTCGGAGTTGTTGTCGGAGGCGTTGCGATCGTTACGACGGCCACCGCGACGGTCGTTGTTGCCGCCACGACGGTTGCCGCGCTCGGCAGCGCGCTCGGCCTTGGCCTTCTCCTCGGCGTCCTTCTTCTCCTTGAGCACGGTCTCCTGTGCGGCGATCTGGTCGAGCAGCGAACGGAAACGCGAACCGGAATCGGAAGCGGGAACGGCGCGGCGCTGGGCCTCGCGGGCAGCCTCCTCCTTCTCGCGGGCAAGGCGCTCCTGCTCGGCCTTCTTCTTGGCCTCGGCCTCGGCGCGGGCGGCCTCCTCGGCAGCCTGGGCAGCGGCGAACTGGCGGCGCTCCTCCTCGCGCGCCTTCTCGGCGGCGATGCGCTCGCGCTCGGCCTCGGCAGCGCGTGCTGCCTCCTCGGCGGCAGCGGCCTGCTCCTCGGCCTGCTTGGCGGCCTCGACTTCCTGAGCGCGGGCCTCGATCACCGAGGCGAGCTGCTTGCGGACCATAGCGACGTAGGCGTCCTCCAGGGCGGAGGAAGCGGACTTAGCGGGAATCTTCATTTCGGCGAGATGACCCATCAGTTCCTTGGAGGTCATGCCGAACTCTTTGGCCAGGGTGGACACACGGACTTTTGCCATATGACTTCACCTACCCTTTCTGGCACCTTGGGTGCCTAGAGACTGAACGAGCGTGGGGGATGCGCCGGGACCCGCCCGGCGCGACCGCGCGCTAGATCAGGTCCTCCGCATCATCGAAGGCGTCGGTGTCGTGGACACCGCAGAAACGGGAGCCGGGACGGGCCTGGTTGCGGCACTGGATGCCGTCCTCGGACACGAACTCGCAGCGACGGACGTCCTCGTCCTCCTCGTCACCGATCAGGTCGGCGGCAGGCTCCTCGTGAACGGGAACGTTCTTGAGGATGTCGGCGGCAAGGGTCTCGGACTTAATGTCGATGTGCCAGCCGGTCAGGCGCGCGGCGAGGCGGGCGTTCTGGCCCTCCTTGCCGATGGCGAGGGACAGCTGGTCGTCGGGCACGATAACGCCGGCGTAGGCCTTCTCCTCGTCGATAAGGACGCGGGTGACCTTGGCGGGCGACAGGGCGTTTGCGACGTAGACGGCCGGATCGGCATCCCACAGGATGACGTCGACGCGCTCGCCACGAAGCTCGCCCACGACGGCGCGAACACGGCTGCCCTTGGGGCCGACGCAGGCGCCCACGGGATCCAGGCGATCGTCGAGCGAATGGACGGCGACCTTGGAGCGCTGGCCGGGCTCGCGGGCGATCGACTTGATCTGGACGGTGCCCTCATAGATCTCGGGCACCTCCTGCTCAAACAGACGACGCATGAGCTCGGGGTGGGTACGGGAGATGACAATCGGCGGACGGCTGTGCTCGCCGCGAACCGGCTGCAGGTTGGAGTTGGGGTCGCGAACGTCGATGATCACGGCCTTGATGTGCTGGTTGTGCAGGTAGCGCTCGCCCATCGGACGCTCGTTGCGCTCGTTCTCGTAACGGCGCTGGTCGAAGTGCGGCAGCTCGGCCTCAACGCCCTCGCGAATCTTAACGATCGTGAAGTCGGGTGTGGACTGCAGCACGGTACCGCTGATGAGGTCACCGATGCGGCCGGAGAACTCCTCGTAGATCTGCTCGCGGGCGGAGTTGCGCACGATGGCGTTGATCTCGGCCTTGGCGTGCTGGGCGGCGATGCGGCTTGTGTTCTTGGGAGTGACGTCAATCTCCTCGAACTCGGTGAAGTTGCCCTCCTCGTCCATGGAATCGTCGATCGGCTCCAGACGGTAGACGTAGATCTTGCCGGTGGTGCGGTCGATGGTCACCTTGGCGCCCCACTCAAGATGCAGGATCTCGGCATAGCTCTTGGCGAGCGACTGCTCCAGGCGGTCGATCAGGTAGAGCTGGTCGATGTGCTTCTCCTGGCAAAGCTCCATCAGGGCGGACATCATGTCGGATGCTGCCATCTTACTTTCCTTCCTTCGCGGGCTTGAAGTCATAGGTGGGCTTCAACTTGCACTTTTTAACATCAGAGAAATCGAGGGTAACGGACTCGCCGTCCTCGAGCTCGAGGGTCACGTTCGTCTCGGTGGCGGCGGCAATCTTGCCGGCGTACTTGCGACGGCCCTCGGTGGCGGTGGAGGTGAGCTCGCAGTTCTCGCCCACAAAGCGGGCAAAGTCACGCGGGCGGCGCAGCGGGCGCGCCATACCCGGGCTCGAAACCTCGAGCGTATAGCTCGAAGAGATGGGGTCGAGCTCCTCAATCACATCGCCGACCCATTTGGTGTTGGCCGTGACGTCATTGAGCGACAGGCTCTGACCCTCGGCACCCTCGATACGCACACGCACACAGGGGGCCTTGGTGGCACCCACGAGCTCAACGTCGACGATGTCGACATCGTGCTGGGGAGCAACGGCCTCGAGCGCGTCGATGATCGCCTGCTCGGTCTTGGTCTTGACCATTGCGGCACCTCCATCCATACAAAAAAGAAGCGGGGCCGAAACCCCACTTCTTTCAATTACAACTTCATTTGCAAGCAAACTATACCAATACCTGCACAAACGTGCAACCACAACACAAACCCGCAGGTCAGCGTGAGCACAGGTTCTCCACAAGAAATGGATAATTGGGTGTGTCGCAAGTATCCATAACCAAAAAGAGGGGCGACTCCTGCGGAATCGTCCCTCGCCTTTTCATGTCAGCTATGCGCGCAGCGCTTACTTGACCACCAGGTTAACCAGCTTGCCAGGCACGCAGATGGCCTTGACGACCGTCTTGCCCTCGAGCCACTTGGCAACGGCCTCCTCGGCGGCAGCCTGCATCTCCTCGTTGGAGGCATCGCGGGCGACGTCGATGCGGCCACGGACCTTGCCGAGCACCTGTACGACGATCTGCACCGTGTCCTCGATGGACTCGGCCAGGTCAAACTCGGGCCAGGCGGCAGTGTAGGCATTGCCCTCGCAGCCGAGTGCCTCGTGCCACAGCTCGTCGGCCCAGAACGGGCAGATGGGGGCAAGGACGCTCACGATATCCTTAGCCACGCCGTAGCACAGCGCCTTGTCGCGGGCGGTACCCTCGGTAGCGTTGAGGTAGGCGCTCGCCGCGTTGACGAGCTCCATGACGGCCGAGATCGCGGTGTTGAACTGGCCGCGGTCGAAGTCCTCGGTGCACTTGGCGATGGTGCGGTGACGCTCGCGATAGAGCTTCATCGCGGTCTCATCGAGCGCGGACTTGTCAAAGGCAACGTTGACGTCGCCAGACTGGACGAGCTGCCACACGATACGCCAGGCGCGCTTAATGAAGCGGTTGGCGCCCTCGACGGCCTTGGGATCCCAGTCGAAGTCCTTCTCGGGCGGGGCGATAAACAGGATCGCCAGACGCATGGTGTCGGCGCCGTAGGGCTCGATGACCGAGCTCGGGGGCACGACGTTGCCCTTGGACTTGGACATGGTGTCGCCGTTCTCGTCCTTGACCATACCCTGGCACAGCAGGTTGGTGAAGGGCTCGTCAACGCTCAGCAGGCCGAGGTCGCGCAGGGCCTTGGTAAAGAAGCGGCTGTAAAGCAGGTGCAAAATGGCGTGCTCGATGCCGCCGATGTAGTTATCGACGGGCATCCAACGGTCGGCCGCCTCGCGGGAGAAGGGCAGCTCTGTGTTGTGCGGGTCGGTATAGCGCAGGTAATACCAGCTGGAGCAGGTGAAGGTGTCCATGGTATCGGTCTCACGTTTGGCCGGGCGACCGCAGACCGGGCAGGTGGTCTCGTAGAACTCCTTGCACTCGGCGAGGGTCTCGCCGGCACCCAGGTCCAGGTTCTCGGGCAGCGTCACCGGCAGCTGGTCCTCGGGCACGGGCACGATGCCGCAGTGCTCGCAGTGGATGGCCGGGATGGGGTTGCCCCAGTAACGCTGGCGGCTGATGAGCCAGTCGCGCAGACGGAACTCGACCTTGCGACGGCCGCAGCCCATGGCCTCGAGGTCGGCCACGATGGCAGCCTCGCCCTCGGAGTGCTTGCCGCCGCGCATGCCGGTGTACTTGCCAGACTGGACGAGCGTGCCCTCGGCAGCGTGGGCGCAATCCCAGTCGACGGTCTCGGCATGGAAGGTATCGATGGTCTCGCCGCTGGCCTCGACGGCAGCGCGATCGTCATCGTCCAGGATGATCGGCACGATCGGCAGGTCGTACTTACGGGCAAACTCAAAGTCGCGCTGGTCGCCACAGGGAACGGCCATGACGGCACCGGTGCCATAGTCGGCAACGACATAATCGGCAACCCAAACGGGGACCTTCTCGCCGTTGACGGGGTTTACCACATAGCGGCCCGTAAAGGCGCCGTGCTTTTCGAGGGTGCCCTGGGCACGCTCGACGGCGGAAATATGCTTGGAGTCCTCGACGATCTTGGTCACGGCCTCCTCGTACTCCGTACCCTCGACGAGCTCGTGCAGGCCGGCGTACTCGGGAGCCAGGACAAAGAAGGAGACGCCAAAAAGGGTATCGGCACGCGTGGTGAAGACGGTGATCTTGCCCTCATCGCCCTCGATGGGCTCGCCATCCTGGTCGCACAGGGTAAAGTCGACCTCGGCGCCCTCGGAGCGACCGATCCAGTTGGCCTGCATCTGCTTGACGCGCTCGGGCCAGCCGGGGAGCTTCTCCAGGTCATCGAGCAGCTCCTGAGAGTACTCGGTAATCTTGAAGTACCACTGCTCCAGGTCGCGCTTCTCGGGCTCGGTGCCGCAGCGCCAGCACTTACCCTCGGTGACCTGCTCGTTGGCCAGAACGGTCTTGCAGTTAGGGCACCAGTTGACCGGGTTCTTCTTGCGGTAGACCAGGCCCTTTTCCCACAGCTTCTCAAAGATCCACTGACCCCAACGGTAATAATCGGGGCTGCAGGTCTTGACCATGCGATCCAGATCGTAGGAAAAGCCCATACGCTTCATCGTGGCGAGCGCCTGGTCCATGTTCTTGTACGTCCAAGCGGCAGCCTGCGTGTTGTGCTTGATGGCGGCGTTCTCGGCGGGCAGGCCAAAGGCGTCAAAGCCGATGGGATGCAGCACGTCGTAGCCGCGCATGCGGGCCTGACGGGCCATGGCATCGCCGATAGTATAGTTGCGCGCGTGGCCCATGTGCAGGTCGCCCGACGGATACGGGAACATCTCGAGCACGTACTTCTTGGGCTTGCTGGCGTCGGTGTCGACCGCGAAGAGGTTGGAGTCCTCCCAGGCCTTCATCCACCGGGACTCGATGGCCTGCGCATCGTAGGCAGGAATCTCGTCCTTATGATCTGTGCAATCGCACATATCAGCTCCTTTGTTATGTCGGTTGGGGCGGGGCGTTCTTACCTTTACTCGCTGCTGCGGACAGTCCTGCGCAAGACGAAGAGCACATTTAGTGCTCTTCTTTGCGTGCGGAACTTGCAGCGAGCAAAGGTAAGAACGCCCCGCCACATCGTTAACTCGGTAGATAATAGCAAATACAACAAGCGAGATGCCTGCGACTTGCGGGCATCTCGCTTTATCTAAATAACGTGGTTGGGAATCAACCTTTATGTGCGGCTCTTACCTTATCGATAGGATACGGACTGCTGGGAGTCCTTTACGACTACGTCGTGGGCACCGCCTTCGACGATCGAGGTGGAGCTCACCAGGGTCAGGCGTGCCTTTTCCTGGAGCTCGGGGATCGAGAGGGCGCCGCAGTTGCACATCGTGGACTTGACCTTGTAGAGTGTGCCGCCCACGCCGTCCTTGAGGGAGCCGGCGTAGGGAACGTAGGAGTCGACGCCCTCGACGAAGCTGAGCTTCGCGGCGCCGCCCAGGTCGTAGCGCTGCCAGTTGCGGGCACGCGCAGAACCCTCGCCCCAGTACTCCTTCATGTACTGGCCGTTGACGTTGACGCGCTCGGTCGGGCTCTCGTCAAAGCGGGCGAAGTAGCGACCAAGCATCATAAAGTCGGCACCCATGGCAAGAGCGAGCGTCATGTGGTAGTCGTAGACGATACCGCCGTCGGAGCACACGGGCACGTAGACGCCGGTCTCCTCGTAGTACTCGTCACGGGCGCGGCAGACGTCGATCAGCGCGGTGGCCTGGCCACGACCGATACCCTTGGTCTCGCGAGTGATGCAGATGGAACCGCCGCCGATACCGACCTTGATGAAGTCGGCACCGCAGTCGGCCAAGAAGCGGAAGCCCTCGGCGTCGACGACGTTACCGGCACCGACCTTGACGTCCTCGCCGTAGTTGGCGCGAATCCACTCGATGGTGCGCTTCTGCCACTCACTGAAGCCCTCGGAGGAGTCGATGCACAGGACATCGGCGCCAGCCTCGATGAGCAGCGGCACGCGCTCAGCATAGTCGCGGGTGTTGATACCGGCGCCGACCATATAGCGCTTGTCGTTATCGAGCAGCTCGTTGGGGTTGGTCTTGTGGCTGTCGTAATCCTTGCGGAAGACGATGCCCATAAGGTGATCGTTGTCGTCGACGATAGGCAGAGCGTTGAGCTTGTTGTCCCAGATGACGTCGTTGGCAACCTTGAGACTTATGTTCTTGTCGCCCACGATGAGCTGCTCACGCGGGGTCATGAACTCGGAGACCTTCTTCTGGTGGTCATCGCGGCTGGGGCGATAGTCACGGCTGGTGACGATACCTAGGAGCTTGCCCTTGGGAGTGCCGTCGTCGGTGACCGGCATGGTGGAGTGACCGGTCTTCTCCTTGAGTTCGATGACCTGCTCCATGGTCATGTCGGGGGTCAGCGTGGAATCAGACTGAACGAAGCCGGCCTTGTGATCCTTGACGGCCTTGACCATAGCGGCCTCAGACTCGGCGCTCTGGGAACCGTAAATGAAGGACAGGCCACCCTCGGTAGCGAGCGCGACACCCATGTCGACGCCCGATACGGACTGCATGATGGCGGAAACCATGGGGATGTTCAGGGTGATTGCCGGCTTCTCACCGCGCTTGAAGCGGGTTAGCGGCGTCTTGAGAGAGACGTTGTTGGGGATGCACTGCGAGGACGAGTAACCAGGGACCAGCAGATACTCCGAAAACGTGTGGGACTCACCGGGAAAGAACGTAGCCATGTTTCTCCTTTTTCCATGCGACCGGTCGGCTGCAGGCCTCGTAGGACCCAGCCCAACCTTGGGCGCCCAATACTGGGGAAGTATCTTAACGCACTTTGAATGCTACAATGCATGATTTAAGAAGAGCACACGAGGGTTTGACGCAGGCTTTGCGTTTGCCCAGCAAACACTTTAGCGGAGAGACGTGGAGCGTATGAAGTACAAGACGACGGCAAAGTTGGTCATTCAAGCGTGCGACAAAGACCTGCCGGGCGTGTTTGGTCATGGCTGCGTCTTGCTGCTGCAGGGTATTGCCCGGGAGCACTCGCTCAACCGCGCTGCCAAAAGCATGGGCATGGCGTATTCCAAGGCCTGGCGCATCGTGAACGATGCCGAAGGCCAGCTGGGCTGCAAGCTCATCGAGCGCGACGGCGCCCGCGGATCCACGCTCACCCCCGCCGGCGAGCGAGCCATCGAAGTCTACGAGACACTGCAGGCCGAAATCAACGACGTCATCGCCGCCAGAGCCAACGACCTCATCGCCAGCATCAAAGAGTAGCTAATTTGCGGAGGGCGTTGTCTAGGGCGGCGGCTACGGTTAGGGGGTCGTCGGTACCGGCGAAGAGGCGGATGGTTCCCCTCTGCTTGCCGCGTGGGGCCGAAAGGCGTGTCGTTGCGCCGCCGGCGGGCGACGTGCTGAACCCCCCCGGCAATGTGTCGAACAGCTCACCCGCACTTCGCTCGATAAGGTCAAACTCAACCGCCGGGCCAAAGCCGTGCTCGAGGATTCCCGTTGCAACCGCATGATCGGGATGCGAACCCAGCCCAGGATAGCGAACGTTACACACCATCTCGTTAGCAGCCAGATACTCGGCCAGCGCTCGGGCGCGATCGAAGTGCGCCTGCATGCGAGCATCGAGCGAGGACAGCCCGCGTTCTAGCACGTCGGTCTCCTCGGCAGACAGGTCAAGCGCAGACGCACCGCAGTCCGCAAGCAACGCGTGTGCGCTCTCTGCGGCGGCATCCACGCGATGGCGCTTGAGCTGCGAGCGCGCCACCGAGACGGCGACGAGCTTGCGCGGAGCTTCGCCGGCACACACACGGTCGAGTGCCTCGAGCGACAGCGCGGCACCCAAGCGCAACGGATCGCATCCAAAAACACCTGCCACGGTGTTATCCACCACAAGTAGCGCATGCGCCTCGCGAGCCGCGCGGCCCAGAGCACGAAGATCGGGCACACGCAGGCCAAACCCGCCGATGGAATTGACGAACCACCACAGGTGCGGACCCTCGGCATCAAACGAAGCATCCAAGCCCTCGGACGCGGCGGTAAACGCCGCAACCGACGGCTCCCCCACGAGCACAACGTCGCAGGCATCAAAGCCGCGCGCAAACGCATCGGCAAAGTCGTCCGCAAAGGCCACCAGGCGGTCACCAGGACGCACAATCCCCAACAGAGACAGCGCCGCCGGCACATGCGAGGCCGCAACAAGACGCGCCTCACGCGCACCAGCCCTTATAGCCCAGGCCTCTTCTAGCTGTTGCACGTCCACGCGGCACCATCCCTTACATAAAACCAAACCAAGACCAGCCCACCCAGGTCGAGAAAACGTCAGCGCAAGCAGCGTCGAGCGGTCCGGCGTTCGTTAGAACGCCGGAACAAACTTAGCCGTGGTACTCGCCGTTGTACTGGATGAGCGTCAGGTCCTCCACGCCATCGAGCGCGCGGATGGCGTCGGCATAGGGCATATCCACGCCGTCCGAGAACACCTCAACGGCCATCTCGACCTTGTCGCCGCGCATCGTCTTGGACTTGACGGAAAACTTGGTGCGCCCAAATGCACGCACGATATCGTCGCCGGTGGTCTGACCCGTGTAGTGGATGACCATCATGTACACGCGCGCCTTGTCCTGGTGGCTCGCAAAGCCGGCAATCATCACCACGATCACCACCGCCGTGAGTCCCACGAGCGCATACATACCGGCTCCCGCCGTAATGCCCGTGGTAATGGACCAAAACAGATACAGCAGGTCGAGCGGGTCCTTGACCGCCGTACGGTAACGGACGATAGACAGAGCACCGACCATACCAAGCGAGATGACCACGTTGGTCGAGATCGCGAGCGTGACCATGCAGGTGAGCACGCACATGCCCACGAGCGTCACGGCAAAACTGCGCGAATAGACCACGCCGGTAAAAAAGCGCTTGTACACGTAATAGATCAGGATGCCCATGGCGAGCGCCACGAGCAGCGACAGGCCAATCTTGGCAGGGTCGACCTGACCGAACGCCTCCAAGACGGAGTTCTTAAAAAAGTCCCTGGTACTCATGGTTTAAATATCCCCTCGGTTCCCAAAATCCGATTCCCAGTAGTTAAAACCGCGCAGGTAGGCGGTCTTGTCATAACACAGGCAGTACTTTGAGACCGCCGTGAGTTCGGCCGCACCCGGCGGCACCATATCGCGCACCAGCTGCGGACAAAACTCGGTAAACTTGACCTCCATCACCAGCTTGCCGGGCTCCAGCACGGGCAGCGCGGGCAACGTCGCGTCAAAGATGTCAAAGCTCCCCACCGCCGCACGCACGTTGCTATCAAAGGTAATGCGCACGGTGCCCTCGTCCATCACCCACGGCTCGCGCTCGTAGTCCACGATGGTCCGCGGGCGCATCATATTACAGATGCACTCGATGTAGAACTCGCGACAGAGCGGATAGGGGCTCCTCAGCAAAAAGTCGTAGTCGCCAGCCAGAATCTGCTCAAACTCACCGCGCGTAAGTGGCGCATCCTCCTTGTAAATCCAGCTACCGTACTTCTTTTTGCGCTCGAGCTTAATCACCTTGTCGCTGCCGTTATAGATGCGCACGCGATACTTTTTGCGCATGAGAATACCGGCGTCTTTTTCCTCGTAGGCCGAGTTGCAGTAGTCATCAAAATACAGGCTGCGAATAGTGTAACCGCCCGCTCGCGCATGCTTGTCCAGCTTGAACACCGGCGCCATGCGACAGGCAAGCGCGGCGTGCTCGCCCTCGTTAATGAGATATTTGAGCTCATGGCGGTAACGCTCCTGCGTGGCACGCACAGGCGGGGCCGCCAAGCGCTCAAGCAGCGCGCTAGCCCTCCTCATACGTGTCCTCCACGACCTTACCGCCGTCTTGCACGTAAAAGCACTTCACGCCGTAGTGCTTGCCGTCGTCGGTCACATAGTAGTCAAACGCATCTTGCGTAAAGCCGTCGGAGTTGGTGGCACGCACGCGCACAAAATACTGGCCGGTATCGGGCGCATCGCAGGTCACCTCGGGAAGCAGCACGTCCTCGGCCTTAAAGACCACATCGCTTATGGCATAGTCGCGCGCAAGCTCTACGGTGTAGCGAATATCGCGCGCCTCAAAGTCGTAGGACGCATCCCAGTTAATGCGCAGCTTACCGTTATCGATCTGCGGCACGCCGATGTAGAAAGGCATGGGCTTTTTAAAACTCTCGCGAAAGCTCTTGTAGTTCTCCTCGATCTCGGAGGGAATCGCCGCGGCGATCTGCTCATATTGGTCCTTGGTGACAGGCAGATTGTCGATATCGGGCGAAGCAAAGACCAGGGATTCAGTCACCTCGCGGTAGTGCTTGATCATCTTGGTCAGGCGAGTCTCGGTCAAATACGAGCGCAAGTCCTTGACGGCACGGTCGAGTTCGCTGCGGAACGACTTGCTGCGCAACGCGCGGTTAAACAGCACGTTGCCCCAGTAGTTGCTTGCGCCGCGCTCCCAGCTCGCGTAGTCCGAAAACCCGGTAAGAGAAAGCTCCAGCTTACGCAGCATACCGTCGTTATCCCAATCCAAAAAGTACCAGGTATTTGAGTTGAGAGGGCTGTACAGATAGCAGTTGCGGTTCTGCGTATCGCAGTTGCCCGTCAGGATCTGAAACGCCAACCAATAGACCAGGTTCTCGGTATCAAAGTAGGTGTCGAGCACGTCATCGATCTTTTGCGATTCGTCGTTGAGCGCATCGAGCATCTCGATGAGCTTGGTGTGGTCCGTATCGCCCTTAATCTCAAGCATGCCTTCAAAGCTTGCCTGGTTGTAGTCGGGATCATCGGCAAGCTTAATGGTGTCCTCGTAGCGATGGAAATCAAAGCTGTTCACCTTGTACAGGTGCCCGCTCTTATCCAGGCCATGTGCCTTAAGCGCCGTCTTGTTGAGCTGCTCCACCTGCGTAAACAGGCCGTAGTCCTCAAAGGTATCGTTGGACTTTTCGGTCTGGTCGCACACCCACAGATGCACAAACTGCGTGCGCAGGCCCATCATCTGGGGAATCCCGCGGATAAGGTCATAGGCCATCTTGTTGCGAAAACGCATACCCTCGCCCATGTGCTTGTTGAGCGCAATCGCACGCTGCTGGCGCCAGGTACCTTTTCCTTTTTTGAGCTCCACCTTGTAGTTCTTCTGCGTATAACCGCTCGACGTCTGGCCACGCACCTGCACGGTGGCATTGGGCGCTTCCTCGCCATAGCCAACCTCGCCGGCAACTGGGCCCTCTTCGTCGCCCGGCTGCAGCAGGCCCATAACCTGATAGCGCGTCACACCCATGTCGGCATAGTCATACACCGAGTACGTGTTGATCTCTGCCCAGCTGTGGTCGGTGTTCTCGGAGCTGTTGCCGCGCGAGACCGTCAGGTACATGGTCACAATGCCCGAGTCGTCGTAGACCTCGTACAGCTCGTCCTTATCGCGCAGGTGCTTGGTGCCGTCCGAGGACTCGGCCTTTTTAATCTTGTCCTGCTTTTTGACCTTTTTAGTCGAGGATTCGTCCTGAGACGAGCAGCCCGAAAGCAACAGCGCGCCGGCAGCCGCCTCGATCAGGCAGCGGCGAGACATCAACTTATCGATCATCAGAACCTCCCCAATGTTTTTGGAACAGGCGAACCACCATACGTTCAAACGCACTGCGCGGATCACCGCCCACGCGCTTGTCCTCGTAGCGTTGCTCAACACGGTCGAGCACCCGGCCAAGTTCGGTAAACCAGCCCGTCTTGTCAATAGCCACAATGGGCTGCTGACTCAGGATACGATACGGCAAGTTGGCGGTATAGGTATCGAGCCGCAGCAGCGCCACGATAAAAAACACCGCTGCACCCAACAAAAAGCCAAAGCCGTAAAACTGCTGCGGCAAGAGCAAAGAAACGGCAGTCGCCAGCCCGGCCACACCGGCAAACAGCCCCGAGGCCAGCACGGCCCCCTTGTAGTCGGTAAAGTACAGCAAGATGAGCAACACCGTATTGCCCACGGCATACAGGCCGTAGCCCACGCACAGCGTGCGAAAATACCCGTGCATCAGGTTGTTAAAGCCCAACGGTAGGGCCGACAGCACCGTGGTCTCGAGCGAAATGACCGCCGCCGTCACAAACAGCTGCTTGAGCGCACAAAACCGTAGTTCTCTGTTGAGCGTGGCAAGCATTTCCTCCTCGGCCACCACAATGTCGCCCACCACGCCACCGTCGTTGAACAGGCTGTAGTAGTCGCGGTAGCGCGGATAGAAGTTGACCTCGACCGAGACCACAAAGTTGACGGACGTGACCAGGATCGTCAAAAACGCGATGAGCGCCGGCACATCGTGGTAGGGCGCACCATAAAACAAGCCCTTGACCTGCACGCCAATGGGACCGGCCCAAATTATCACCAAGTGCGCAAAGAGACCCAGGTTGGTAAACAAGCCCGTGAGCGCCAGCGGCATAAACTGATCGAGCCACTGCAAAAAGAGCCAGGGGCTGCGTTCGCTCTGCGGAAAATATCGGTACAGCAGCACCACGTCCCAGGCGAGCATGACGCCGTAGCCTAGGGCGATTGACGCCAACAGGCCCTCGACCGGCGGCAGCCCCAGCGCCAGCACGGCCAGGGCGCACAGGCACGCCACACCAATGGCAGCCACAAAGCTGCACAGGATACCGCGGTAATCTTTGATGGCCGTGAGGTAGCTCATGCCATTCCAGTTGACGATCATAATGTTGAACAGCCACAGGCACAGCAGCCCCTGCAGCAGCGTGGCGCCCGAGAACAGCAAAAAGACGCCGTAGAGCACCGTGCCCGCAACGAGCATGATGGCATTAGATCCCCAAAACGAAGGCAGGATCTCATCCTCGCGCTCGGCAAAGAGCATGTCGGCCAAAAAGCGCGTGACCGGCATAGAGAAAAAACTCGTGAGCGTGAGCGACGCCAGCAGCGTATAGGTCACCATGCACACCAGCAGATCTTGGTTGGCACGGCCCACACCCCACAGACCGCACAGCACCAAGATACCCACCTGGAGCAGCACGCCCAGCAGCATGGGGCCCGTGCACACAATGCCAGCGTAGCCATAGGCGCGCATCGTGGCAAACAGACCCTTGCGCCTAAACAGGCGCTTGAGCTCAAAACCGATTCCGGCCACCGGCTACTCCCCCTCTCTGGGCAGGTCAAACGCTTGCGCCGTCTCGTCGTACAGCGCGCGATAGTTGGCGAGCATCTGCTCGTGCAAGAAGTACGTGGCAACACGACGCTGGCCGCGCTCCCCCATCTCAATGCGGCGGGCGCGGCTTGTGCACATGCGCTCCATGGCATCGGCCAAGCCCTTGCGATACATGGGCGGCGTCACAAAACCCGCCACGCCAAAGTCGTCAGCCGGGGCGCCTTCGAGAAGCTCGCGACAGCAGCCCACCTCAGTCGTCACGCAGGGACGGCGCGCTGCAAGCGACTCCAGCACGCTGAGCGGCTGGCCCTCGGAGATGCTCGTCAAAATGGTAAAGTCGAGCTTTTCCATGTACTCGACCACGTTGACGCGGCCGGTAAAGATCAGGTCGCGCACGCCCAGGGTTTCGACCAGCGCGTGGCACTCGGCGCCGTACTCCTCGTCGTCCACGCCGCCCATGATGTGCAGGCGCACCTTGGGCAGGCGCTCGTGCAACTCAAAGAAGGCATAGATCATGGTCTTGACGTCCTTGATGGGCGCCAGACGCACTACCGCGCCAATGTCCACCCAGCCGTCATCGGGCTTTAAGGGGATGTCCTTAAAGCGGTCGAACTGGATGCCGTTGGGGATGACCAGGCATTTGTCCGCATCGCAGCCCATATCGATCTGCGTCTTGCGGGCGTTATGGAACAAACTCGTCACACGGAAGGCGCGGCGATAGATCTCCTCCGAAAGCAGGTAGAAAAAGCGAATCCAGCGGTCCTTAAATGACGGCACCACCCAATCGGCGCGAATGATCTCTTCCTCGCGCTCGCGGGCATAGATGCCGTGCTCGGTCAGCAGCACCGGCGCATGGTGAACGCTTGAGCCCAAGCAGGCGAGCAGGCCACCGTAGCCGGTCGAGATGGCATGGTACACATCGGCCACCGGCACCTCGCTGCCCAACAGGTAGAGCACGGGCAGCAACATGGAGCGCATGGTATGAAATGCATCGGCAAAGGGCGTGTAGGGATACTCGGCCAGGCACACGTCGCGAAAGATATCCATAAACGTGCGGCTCTGCAAAAACGAGAGCGGATGCACGCGACGGCGGTGGAAGATATCGAATAACACGTCCCAGTCCGGATTGGAGAGCGACACCAGACGGCGTAGCGCCTCGCGCTCACGGTCGTTAAAACTGGCTTCATGTTGCTCGCCCGAAAGCCGCAGGGCATCGTCCAGGAACACCTCGTGCACCTCGACCACGTTGCCGGGCAGCTCGTAGACAAACTTGCCACGGTCGGAAGCATGCGCGCCGATCACCCACAGCACAAACTCGTGCTCGGGCATGGCCGTAATGTAGCCATGCATCCAGGTAGATACGCCGCCGTGCACATAGGGGTAGCAACCCTCGAGTACCAAGCAGATTCTCATTTATCGCCGCCCTCCTTGCGCTCAATCGTCACGGTCTTATCATTTGCCTTGAGCAGATACAGATTGCCCGTAAGGTGCGTCAGTTCGCCACCCGTGACTGCACCCGGCTCGCCATTGTTGGCGCGGAACATGAGCCACGCCTCGTCGTGGAAATTGCCCAGACTGAGCGTCCAGGCATCCGCACTGGTATTCACGCTCACCGTCACGGACGAAAAACGCTGGATGGCGCCGGAGCACTCCGACGCCGTCTGGTGCCGCAGATCGGGCGCGGATTTGGTAAGCCAGTCCAGGTAGTCGGTCAGGCCGCCCTTGTAGACCTCCCAGCCCTCCTTGGCGCCGCGATCGGGATCCAGTAGGTCGTCCGGATGCATAAAGTGCGTACTCACGTAGTGCATGTTGAGCTCGGACACAGCAGCCAGGCGCATGTAGGAATCGTCGACCATGCCGCCCGAGACAATGCGCGGCTGCTCCACAATGCCGTCGCTCGCCACGCCAAACTCCTGCACGTACGGCAGGTCGGTACCGTCCTCAAAGTACGTACTGGCGATGGTCTTAATGCGCGGAACGTCGGTGCCGATGAGCTTGCGCGCTCGGGCCGAAAGGATATTCGACGGCGGTACGTAAACCGAGCCGTGAGCGTTGGGCAGGACCTCGTCCTGAAACGCGATAAGTTCGTTGAGCGAAGCGACGAGCGTCTCTTTGTTCTTCCAGGTCTTGTAGACGTACAGCGTGCCGTAGTCGGTGTCCCAGAGCGCCAGAGGCTGATGGTTGTAGCCGTGAAAGCCCAGCTCTCCGCCCATCTGCAGCAGCATGCCGCCAAAATAGCGGAACTGCGTGGTATCGGGTTGGCGCGCGGGCTCGGTCTGGTTGACCGCGTCCTCGTAGTTTTCGATCATCACGCCGGTATAGCGAATGCCGTATTTTTGCGCGAGCTTTTGCAGATCGGGCCACCAGACCTTAGTGTAAAAATCCGCAATGGAAAGGCCGTAGTCACGCTTGATATAAGTACCATCGCCCGAGGGCACGGGGCTAGGAAAGTCGTCCAAATAGAACACGGCGCTGTTGATGACCGGATAGGCCGTGGCATCACCCAGCAGGCTGATCGCCGCGGCGTAAAAACCGCGCATGACCTTGTCATAGATACCGATATTGCACACCACGGTGCGCCCGCTACCGCAGTCATTGGACCAAATGAGCGGGGCGCCCGCATCGCCGGTCATAGCCCACACACGAGCCGTCTCGCGCAGCGATACCGAAAGCGACGAATCAAAGGGGTCCGAGAGCTCGTAGCGCTCTCCCCCGCCCAGCATAAAGTCCTCACTCGGCACAATGCTTTCGGCTTTTACATAGTCATATCCGGCCGATTCAATGCCAAGCTTGGAGGCAATCACTTGCAGATAGCTCGAGTTATCCGGCGGCATGGCGAGCATAAGCGAACCGCCGGCACTCACCCAACTCATAATGTCGCTCAGGTGCGTACCGAGCCCATCGAGCGACGGCATGAGCAAAATCACGCGATCGAAGGCGGTCAGCGAGGGAAAGGCATCCGCACTATCCAGGGCAAGGTCCACGTCGCGGTGCGCAATCTTCATGTCGAGCAGGATCTGGTCGAACTGCTCCTTTACGTCCTCGACGCCAGCTTGATCGGAATCGGTAATGACCAGGCACGTGGGCTTTTGACCAAAGATTGCCGAGGAGGCCGGCACCGCATCGTTGGCAGCAAGCATCCCCAGCTTATGCTGACCCGCACTGTACTGCACGCCGGCACGCTCCACCAGCAGCACGGCGGCCATGGCAATAAAGACCGCCCACACCACGAGCAGTCCCATCCAGCGAAAGCGGCCTGCACGGTCGCGGATATGTTGCGCCACGCTCATCTGGCCTCCTCCCCGTCGCGCCAAAACGCCAACTTTTCGCGGTTGTCGGCGCTCAAATACACATGTTGCTTGTCAATCGCATCGATCACACGGTGGACCTCGTCACCGTCGCAGCGCATCACGGCCAGGCGCAGGCAAAGCATCCAAACCTCCTGCTCCTCGGGCACGTCGAGCACCAGCTGGTCGATCACGGCCTGCGCCTCGTCGATCTGTCCGACATCGGCCAGCGCCGTCGCGTATCGAATGCGCAGCTCAAGGGTATCCTCACGCTCGCAGCGACGCGCAAGCAGGAGCGCATACTGTTGGCGCTGAATCTGAGCCACGCGTCCCTCGGCCAAGCCCGAGCCCAAGTATTCACCAAGAAAATCGCAGTATTCGTTGAGTTTTTGCGTGCTCGGGTCCGTCTTAAAGGCACGCTCCAGCTGCTGCAGTTTAAGGTCGGACTCTTTGGAGATCTGCGCCACCGCCGTCGCGGCATAGTGCGCCACCTCAACGTCGTCGTTAAGCTTAGCCGCCTGCAGCTGCGCCAGGTACGCGTCGGGCTCCTCGGTGAGCATGGAGAGCATTAGGCGACGCCGGTATGCCGGGTCGTTGACGATGAGCGCCTCCTCGAGCGGCACTACGCCTGCATCGTCCTCACCACTCGGTACCGACATACTGCGATGCAGGTCGCCGTTGAAGCGCAGCGACTCCAGCGCAGACTCTTTCAGCCCCTCGCCAAACACCGCGCTGCGGACCGATAGCAGAACCACCAGCAACGGGCCCCACAGCGGCACCAGCACTATCACAGCCAGCATGTGTCCGCGCGCCGGCAGCAGGCCCAGCTTCATGAGCGTCCACAGCATCAGGCAAACCAGCGCATGAATCAGCAGCAAGACGGCAGCAACGACAAGCGAGATCAAGCGGCACTCCCCTCACCGTCACCGGTATAAGAGATGTGCTGCAGCAGCGCCACGATGTCCTCGCCATCGACGGGCTCCACCGCAATCTGCTTTGCGCTCAGGCGCTCGCGGATAATGGGAAGATCGCACGCCTTTGCCTGGCGCATAAGCAGGTAGAGCACGTCGCCGTCGACCAAGCCCGCCGCGTCGCTCTCGCGGATTGCCGACCCAATTGCGCCCACCAGCTCGCCGACAGGCTCCATGCCCGGTACCACGCGCAGGAGCAAAAAACTCCCCATCTTGCTATCTGCCAGCACCTGCGCCGCCGCGAGCTCTTGGCCAAAGGCAGCCTGTTTGAGCACGCAAGTGCCGTCAACGCAGCGTTTATCCTGCGCCACCGCCTCATAGTCAAAGGCACGGCCCAGCGCGCTTTCGACCAGGCCGCACAAGATGCGGAACAGGTTTTGATAATAGAGGGTCATTTGGTTTTCGGCCGCACGACGCACAAAGATCAACACGGCGGGTGCCCCGTCGCGCTCGATCGCGTATCCAAACATGGGAAGCCCCGGCGTCAGCTCGCGGTTCACCCACAGGTTCGAACGACCCCCGTCGCCCAAAAGAGGTGCAAGCTGCTCAAGCGTGAGCGAACGTGCGGCATCTTCAGCAATCGCGGGACTTGCTGCCACCAGGCGAGCAAATGCCCCTCCCGAAACATGGTAGATCGCCACCGAATCGTTCTCGAGGATCTCGCCCAAAAGCTCGCAGCACTTGCGATAGATGTCGCGCGGGTTGAGCACGTCGAGCTCCTGCGTCACGGCAAAGATCTTGCCAAAGCTGTCGTGGCGACCCACAATCTGGCGCCTGTACGCGCGCTTGTCCTCGATCGCGTCGTGGTAAAGCTGTGTGAGGAACGTATTGCGATTACGCACGAGCTCGTTTTGATCGCGCTCCGCCCTAATGGCTTCGCTGTTGCGCAGCTGCACATAGCCGCACACGGCACCCACCACAAAGTACGCAATAAACGGCAGCCAGTTGGACGGCTCGTAAAAGAGACCCTGGAAGGTATAGCCGTACTGAGTAAAGTAGGTCGCGGCCAAACCCACCGACGCCAGCAGCGCCGCAACCAGGCCAAAGTCCAAGCCATACAGCGTGCCGATCAGCACCACGTAGAGCAGGCGATAATCGAGCACGTTGAGCTGGGCCGATTGGGAGAACAGATGCTCCAGCACCTCGAACAGGACCCAGGCAACGCCCGTCTCCAGGCATTTAATAGGCAGCGTGCGCATTTGGATGCGGTCGATGGCGGCGCGCAAGGGGTTGACCTTCTTTTCGCGGCCAGCATCCCAACGCGCATGAATGGTCGAAAGATCGCGCAGCAAGTCGTAGCGCTGAAACCAGCCATAGCGCACGCGAGCGACGTCGCTGGCGGGCAGGGCATAGCCGGCAGAATCGCCATAGGCAACGGAAAGGCTGGGGAACAGCGCCTTGAGGGCGTCGCCCACCTCACCCGCCGTGTGATGGAAGGTATCAGCTACGTCGAGCGTCTCAAAGGAGGCATCCCAGCTATCAAAGATGCGGCGCACCAGCACCGCGAGTTCCTCGGCGCACAGCAGGGGAAACGCTGCATCCTGCGCGCCCTGCAGAGCGACCGATCCTGTTGAGCACGCGTCGAACAGCGGCACCAAAAACGGGTCCTCCAGCGCGGCAGACGCGGTATACAGGAACGGCACGCGCAGGATCTTGGTCTGAACGCCCTCGCGAGCAGCGTAGTAGCGGCACAGATCGTTGGCTGCGCGCGCGATAATACCCTTGCCCGTTCGCCCCGCGGCATCGGCGGCACCCTCGGCACCCGCGGGCCCCGCTACATATAGCAGTTGGACCCGGCGACCCGCGCACGCACGAAAGACCGAGCGCAGCGTCTCGATATCGCCCACGGTATCGGTATGCGGGGTAAGGTAATTAGACAGGTAGACCACGCGGTCGAACTCGTAGGCCTGATCCAGGTGTTGCAGAAGCTCTTTCCACGAGGCATGGGGCGACGACTCATCGCGGCGCGTGTCCTGCGCGGCTACGACCTGCACATGATCCCCGGGGAACGCCTTGGCACAAAAGTCATCGTCAACATATGCGGTGTTGCCAACAACCAGCACCTCCATAGCGCACCCCTCCTCTAAAATCCACTTCTGTCATAGTCAAACATGCGTATTTTACGCTGTCAACGCGAGCTGGAAAGCCTTTAAGGCTGTTTTAAGAACTTTTTTGAGGACGTGGGAGTGGCAACTCGTCCGACCCAGGCTCATTGAGAGGCTACTATTCGCTCTGAAAAGGCACATCGCAATCTGCTGACAGCTCTGCAGGGAGAATGCCAGGCGATGGACATTGCTCTCGCACGGAATCATTGGATGAAAGAAACGGCAGTTCTTTGGAATAACTGACGATAACCTGCGGAACGATCTTAATGCCCAGAGCAAGTTCGAACTTTGCAATCGTCTTCAAAGTCATATTAGGTTGAGAATTCAAGAGCTTAGAAAGCGACTGAAGGCTTATGCCCATACGATTTGCCAGCTCACTTTTGCTCAATCCCAAATGTTTCATTTCACGATGAACAATAAACTCAATATCTAGTGCATGTTCATAAGCGCGCGTTTCGATACTTTCTGTTTCGGCATAAAAATCAGATAGATCTACTTTAATCATTGTATTCTCCGTTTCGAAAACCATGTATAAAAGTCAGCGCTCAGATTCCAGAAGCTGACGTGCTATTCTGGCCGATCATTGTTTGATCGGTTAATTTCCGCTCATGGTCTGACAACATTTTCTGGAATTGAGAGTTATCGGGAGAAGCCGTCAATTCCCAAAACGGTCGGCCCTTGAGGTCTCTATATTCGACAAGTTCATATCCTTCTGCCAAAGGGCACCTCCCATTTCTAGATGAACTTAACTTATAGGTTAAGTTCATCCATTTAAATACATATAACGAGGTCCAGACAAGATTCCTCTGCCCCAATCGATAAACAAACCAGTCGAGCTTATGCAAAATCCGGAAGTGTGTGGCAAATTCTAGACACGTCAACCACACTGGATAGTGACAAAGTTTCTACCTGCGAGTTCTTTTCATGAAAAGGACGATGTGCTCGAGGGTTCCGAAATTTGCCGCATACTTTGAGTCCTAGGCCCTTTCGACACCACCTATATTGCGAATCAGCACCGCCGCCCAC
>UQHR01000029.1 GCA_900540905.1 uncultured Collinsella sp.
CGCCGGGCCGACTCACTTCGGATCGGGCGCTACACCAACTTTCTCGACACTACCGGCCTCACTAACTTTCCTATTAGATTAAGTGAGCGATCAAGGAATCGCACCCCTCCCTGCCGCGTTGCCGCAGGGCCCGCGCTGGACTTAGTTTTCAGAACATTCCGCAGACCATGGAAACCCCCTTATCCGCGGCTCCGAAGGAGCAGGATAAGGGGGTTTCCATGGTCGAGGACGTTCTGAAAACTAAGTCCAGCACGGGCCCGGACGATAACAACCGGCTACAGGTCGATGTGCGATTCCTTGATCGGGAACGGCTCCGCGAAGTGGCACGCGCAGCAGTGGCCCGGTGCGACTTCCTTAAACTCGGGAAGCTTCTCAGAGCAGATACCCTGAGCGATTGGGCAGCGAGTGTGGAAACGGCAACCGGTCGGCGGATCCAGCGGTGACGGCGGATCGCCGGCGAGGATGATGCGCTTGCGGGTCTTCTGGATATCAGGATCGGGCACCGGCACGGCAGACAACAGCGACTGCGTGTACGGATGGTGAGGCTCGCTGTAGAGCGTCTTCCAGTCCGAAACCTCGACCATCTTGCCCAGATACATAACGGCAACGCGATCAGAAATGTGCTGCACGACGGAGAGGTCGTGAGCAATGAAGAGATAAGCAGTACCGAACTTATCCTGAAGCTCCTTCAGCAGGTTCAAAACCTGGGCCTGAATGGAAACGTCAAGTGCAGAGACAGGCTCGTCGCAGATGATCAGCTTGGGCTTCAGAGCGAACGCGCGGGCAATGCCGACACGCTGACGCTGACCGCCGGAGAACTCGTGCGGATAGCGGTTGATGTGCTCGGGGTTCAGACCGACGACGTCCAGCAGCTCGCGGACGCGCTCGATACGCTCCTCCTTGGTGCCCACGCCGTGAATGGTCATGGGCTCGGAGACGATCTCGCCAATGGTCATACGAGGGTTCAGCGAAGCATAAGGATCCTGAAAGATAAACTGCATCTCGCGACGCATGTCCTTGATCTCATGCTTGCTCATCTCGGCAACATCTTTGCCCTGGAAGAACACCTTACCGGCGGTCGGCTTGGTCAAGCGCATGATGGTGCGACCCGTCGTGGACTTACCGCAACCAGACTCACCAACCAGACCAAAGGTCTCGCCAGGATAAATCTCAAAAGAGATGTCATTTACAGCAGAGACGACACGCTTGGAAAAACGCTTGGCGAACATGCCGGACTCAGCGGGGAACTCCTTAGAGAGGTGCTCGACCTTCAGCAACGGAGTACGCTCGTTGGTATCTGCCATTACGCCTCGCCTCCCTTCTTGGAATCCTTGCGCGTACGGGACGTCTCAGGAGCGTTCTTGAGAAACTCGGGGTCACCGGAGTAGTGGCACGCAGAGTAATGACCAGACTCGGTGACAACGCGCTCGGGGCGCTGCTTGCGGCACTTATCGGTCGCATAGGGACAACGAGGCGAGAACACGCAGCCCTCGGGCAGGTTCATGAGCGAAGGCGGGTTGCCGTGAATCGGCGTAAGCGGCTTCTTCTCTTCGATGGCCTGCTCCGGGATGGAGCGGATAAGGCCCCAGGTGTAGGGGTGGCGGCTCTCGTAGAAGATTTCCTCAGCAGTACCGAACTCGACGGGACGGCCGGCGTACATAACCATGATCTTGTCGGCCATGTCGGCGACGACGCCCAGGTCATGGGTAATCATGATGATGGCGTTGCCGTTCTTCTCCTGCATTTCCTGCATAAGCTCAATAATCTGAGCCTGGATGGTAACGTCCAGAGCCGTCGTGGGCTCGTCGGCAATCAGAATATCGGGATCGCAGGCAAGAGCCATGGCAATCATGACGCGCTGACGCATACCGCCAGAGAACTGGTGCGGATACTCATTGACGCGCTTCTCGGGCTCGGGAATGCCAACGAGGTCCAAAAGCTCGGTGGCGCGCTTGAGCGCCTCCTGCTTGGAGTAGCCACGGTGCAGACGAAGGCCCTCGCCTACCTGCTTGCCGATCTTATAGACCGGGTTCAAGGAGGTCATAGGATCCTGGAAGATCATCGCGATATCGTTACCGCGAATGTGCTGCATCTCTTCCTCGGTCATCTCGAGGATGGAGCGGCCGCGATAGCGAACGTCGCCGCCCTCGATCTTTCCCGGAGGCATCGAGATAAGGCCCATGATGGTCATGGCGGTCACGGACTTACCGGAGCCGGATTCACCGACGACTCCCAGGGTCTCGCCGCGATCGAGCGTGTAGGAGACACCGTCGACAGCGCGAACGACTCCATCCTCGGTGTGGAAATACATCTTTAGGTCATCGACCTCGAGCAGATGCTGGCCCTCGGGAACCGGCTGGTCCTTCAGGTCCACATAGTTCTTGTTCTTCTTCATCCTTATGCGTCCTTCATCTTGACGTCGAGGGCGTCGCGCAGACCGTCACCCAACAGGGTGAAGGCGAGCACCGTCGAGAGAATTGCCAGACCGGGCATGATCATCATCCACGGAGCAGTCAGAAGATACTGCTGACCGTCCTGAATCATGGAGCCCCACGAAGGCGTAGGCGGAATAACGCCCATGCCGAGGAAGGACAGAGCGGACTCGGTCAGAATGGCGCCACCAATGTTCATGGTCGCGTAGACCACGATGGAGGCGACGGAGTTCGGGAAGATGTGACGCACGACGATACGAGCATCAGATGCACCCATCGCGCGCGCAGCATCAACATAGTCGTTTTCCTTGACCGTCAAGATTGCAGAGCGGAAGACGCGCGCAATCGAAGGCCAGCCAAGAATGCCGATGGCGATAAAGACGTTCTGAAGACCACGGCCGATAACGGCGATCATGGCGACAACGAACAGCACGTACGGGAACGCCAGGAAGATGTCCGCACAGCGCATGATGATCGTATCCCAGATGCCGCCGTAGAAACCGGCCAGAGCACCCATGACCAGACCAATCAGCGTGGAGATCGCGGTGGCCATAATTCCGACGGACAGCGAAACGCGCGCACCGTAGATAACGCGGACGAGAATGTCACGACCAAGGGCGTCGGTGCCAAACGGGTGCTCGGCACACGGAGCCAGCAGCGACGTCTCGGCCATGGTGGTCGAGTCGGAAGCTGTCGGCGAACCGAGCCAGGGCTTAGCCCACAGATCTGCGGTCAGGGCAACCACAACGACGATGATGATCCAGCAGACACCGATAACGGCGAGCTTGTTCTTGCGAAGACGCTTAAAAGCGTCGCCCCACAGCGTGCGGGACTTGGCGGGAGCAGATGCGGCCTTGGTGGCGGTAGCCTGCTCCTGAGACTGAGAATCAGTTTCCTGCATGAGACGTACCCCCCTTAGGCCTTATCCGACGGACCGCCAAGGCGGATGCGCGGGTCGAGGAATGCATAGCTAATGTCGACGAGTAGGTTGATCACCATGACGACGACGACGATGAGCGTAACGCCGCCCATAACGATGGGCCAGTCGCGCATGCTAATGGCGCGATAGACCTCATAGCCGATACCGGGCCAGTTAAAGACCGTCTCGGTCAGGATGGCGCCCGAAAGCATGCCGCCAAAGTCGACACCAATATAGGTAACGACGGGGATGAGTGCATTCTTAAGCGCATGCTTGACGATGATCGCGCGATTGGAGAGACCCTTGGCCTTGGCCGTGCGGATGTAATCCTGGTTCATGACGTCAAGCAGCTGCGAGCGCATGATGCGCGCAGCATAAGCGGTCGAAACCGAAGCCAGCGTAATGGTCGGAAGCACATAGTGCATCCAATCCTGATACTGAGAGCTGGAACCGCCGGCACCCGAGATCGGCATGGAGATTGCACCGCCCGTGGCGTCCTTGAGGATGACGCCAAAGAACAGCTGCAGCAACATACCGAGCCAGAAGGCCGGGACCGCAACGAGGATCGACGTGGTGAGCGTTACCAAAATATCCCAGAAGGAATAACGCTTTACCGCCGAAATGATACCCGCACCGATACCCATAATTGCCTCGAGCACGATGGCGCACGCGGCAAGTTTGACCGTATACGGATACTTCTGGGCAAAGATATCCGTAACCGGCAGCTTGCGCTGATACGAATTGCCCAGATCGCCATGAAGCAGGCCGTTCATGTAATACAAGTAACGGTCCACGAGCGACGTTTGAACGGGATCGCCGTTCTCGTCAAGGATCGCATTGCCGTCCTCGTCCGACTGGACCAGGTGATAGCGAACGCGAAGCTGAAGCTCCACCTCGGGGGACAGAGCCTTGTCTCCACCGATCAGCTTGATCGGATCTCCCGGCACGATATTCTGGAGGGCGAACAGAATCAGCGTAACGCCCAAAAATACCGGGATGAACTGAAGCACACGTTTAACGATGTACTTACCCATACCACTCCCCTATCTAGGGATTAACCTAAATGGGATGCCGATCGCCAGACCGGCATCCCAAAATTACCATCAGCCAGTTTACCCCAGGTTAGGGAGAACTGTATGTTTCCCATGAGGTCTACGTAAATACTTGACCCTCACGGAAGCTGCAAACTCTTAGGCGAGCTCAGCGGTACCCAGCTCGGCGTGCTTCTGCGGATCGACATAGAGGTGCTTGATGCGATCGGAGCCGACGATGGTGTGCGTGTAGAACATCACCGGGATGACCGGGCAGTCGGCAGCGACCATAGCGTCGGCCTCCTGCATCTTAGCGACGCGCTCTTCGTCGTCAACAGTAGTGCGAGCCTCGTTGACCTTGGCGTCGAACTCGGGGTTGTTGTAACCGGAACGGTTGTCGCCACCGAGGGAGTCGGAGTGGAACAGCGGATACAGGAAGTTGTCCATAATCGGGTAGTCGGCAATCCAACCCAGACGACCGAACTGATAGTTAAAGTTCTGATACTGCTCGAGCAGGGCAGACCACTCAGGGGTATCGGAGACAGCGGTAACGCCGACCTTGGCGAGGTCGCCGATGATGGACTCCATGATCTCCTTGTGACCGCCGTCCTGGTTGTAGGACAGGGTCACGCTAATGCCACGATCCCCGTTAGCGCCAGCGGGAGCAACCTTGTCGAGGTACTCGTTAGCCTTGTCGACATCGTAGGCGCAGAACTCCCATGCGCCCTCCTTGTAGCCATCGATGCCCGGAGGAACAATGCCGTCGGCAGGGGTACGGGTACCCTTGAAGATGGTCTTGCAGATGGCCTCACGGTTGATGGCCAGGGAGATGCCCCTGCGCAGGTCGGCGTTGTTGAACGGCTCGGCCGTGGTGTTGCAGGTCAGATAGTACGTGGAAGGCTCGGCGCCGAGCAGCATGCGCTCGCCGTCACCCATGGTGTAGCCGTCCTTGGACACGCCGCGATCCTTCTTGGCGGCATCGATCTGAGCGACGGGAACGTCGCAGACATCGAGGTTACCGGCCTGGAACTCCTTGTAAGCAGTCTCCATGTCCTTGATGACCTGGAAGTGGATGCCATCGATCTTGGCCTTGTCGCCATAGTAATCGTCGAACTTCTTGAGGTTGATCTCCTGGCCATCCTCCCACTTGCCGTCCATCATGAACGGGCCGTTACCGACCGGTGCAAGATAGAAGCTCTTGGCATCGGACTCGGCGCACTCGGGAACCGGGGCCAGAGCCGGGTGAGAGGCGACGAAGGGGAAGTCGGCGTAAGCGGAAGACAGCTTGACGACGAGGGTCTCATCGTCGGGGCAGGTAACACCGCTGAGCTCGGTAGCGTTACCGGCAAGCAGATCGTCATAGCCCTCGACCATGGAAAGGTGATAGGAGACCTCGGAAGGGCCATACTCGGTAGCGATGGCCGACTTGGTGTTGACCAGACGCTCCCAACCGAGCTTGAAGGACTTGGAGGTAACGTCGTCACCGTTGTGGAACTTGGCCTTCTTGATCTTGAAGGTAAACTCGGTGGCGTCGTCGTTGGCCTCAAAGGACTCGCAAGCCAGCGGAACGATCTCGCCCTTCTCGGCGTCATAAGAGGTCAGAGCGTCAAAGAGCTGGTACTCGACCTGAGTGCCCTGGTCCTCCTGGACATTGTAGGGGTCGATGCAGACCGGGTTGTTGATGTAGAAGTTCAGCGTCGAACCGGACTCAGAACCGGAAGCGTCGCCACCCTTCTTGCCGCATGCGGCAAGAAAAGCCATGGAGCTCGCAGCAAGGGTGCCGCCAACAAAGGCGCGACGACCCATAACGGGCTGGTGGAACATAGAATCAGCCATGCCATCCTCCTTATGAGATAGGACAAAGAAATGTTCAGTCGGACACATGTCGAAACAATCCGATCCGAACCATCAAAACGCCGCCCGCTGCTATGGCTGGTTATGCACAACGGACCAACGTTTTGTAATACAGTAGCGCATTTTGTACACGATTTGGGGCTAATTCCGGTTAACGGTCGAGAATTTCTTTAGTTGGGCGAAGTATGTGAGGATATTTTGACTCTGTTACAAATATGTAAACAAAAAGGGTCCCGCACTTACGGGACCCTTTTTGAATATTTATGCGGCTCGTGCTTAGTAGCCGACGATGCCCTGCGGGAAGAAGAACATGCACAGCACGACGCACACGGCAAACACGACAGCCATGATGACGGTCAGGCGGTCGAGGTTCTGTTCCATAACGCCTGTGGCAGAGCTGGAGTTATACAGCGAGCTAGCAATCATATCCGAAACGCCGGTACCCTTACCGGAATGCATCAGGACGAGAATCGTCAGCGCCACGGCAGAGACAGCCCAAACGACAAACAGAAGAATCTGGAACGGACCCATAGATAAGCTCCTTAATAGAACAGTTCAAACTCCAGTACTGTACCACAATCCCCCGCTCTCCCCTACCTGCCACTCAAGGACGGGGTGGAAATGGCAGAAATACCAAAAAGGGGGTTGTCCGGTTGTGGACAACCCCCTTACTAGAAAACGGTATTTGTTTTCTCTTAGGCCTCGGTGGCGAGCACGCGACCCGTCATCTCGGCGGAAGGCTCAATACCAGCCATGGTGAGCATGGTCGGAGCGATATCGGAAAGACGGCCGTCCTCGATACCGGCGAGCTTGGCCTTCTCATCAACGATGATGAACGGCACACGGTTGGTGGTGTGAGCCGTGAACGGATGCTTGGAACCGTCGGAAGCAACGTCAAACATGTGGTCGGCGTTGCCGTGGTCGGCGGTGATCAGCGCAAAGCCACCCTTGGCGAGAATCGCCGGGACAACCTTGGACAGGGCATCGTCAACAGCCTCGACGGCCTTAACGGCGGCGTCGAAGACACCAGTGTGACCAACCATGTCGCAGTTCGCGAAGTTCACGATGTAGAAATCAGCGCGATCCTCGTTAATAGCGGCGACGAGCTTCTCGGTAACCTCGGGAGCGCTCATCTCAGGCTGCAGATCGTAGGTAGCGACCTTGGGGGAAGCGACGAGCACGCGCTCCTCGCCCTCCTTGGGCTCCTCGATGCCGCCGTTGAGGAAGAACGTCACGTGGGCGTACTTCTCAGTCTCGGCGGTGTGCAGCTGCTTCAGGCCATTGGCGGCGATAACGTCAGCCAGAACGTTCTCGGGGAACGTCTTGGGGAAGGCGACCTCGACGTCAAACGTCGGATCGTACTCGGTCATCGTCACAAAGTGCGAAAGCTTAATCTGCTCGCGCTCAAAGCCGTCGAACTCCTTGTCCGTGAACACGCGGGTCATCTGACGTGCGCGGTCGGGACGGAAGTTGAAGAAAATAGCCGCGTCGCCCTCGTGGATGCCCTCGTTGTGGGCAGCGAAGGGCTCGACGAACTCGTCGCCGCGCGGGTCCTTCTCGTAGTAGGCCTTGATACCGGCAACGGGGTCGGTATCAGCATCGGACGCGTTGACCATGACGTCGTAGGCGCGCTGGATGCGCTCCCAACGGTTGTCGCGGTCCATCGCCCAATAACGGCCCGAGACGGTGGCAACGCGAGCGTCGCAACCGGTCTCCTCGGAAATCTTGGCCAAGAAGGCGCAGAACTCACTCATGTAACCGGCACCGGACTGCGGGTCAACGTCGCGGCCATCCATGAAGGCGTGGACGCGAACGGTCTTGACACCATGCTCGGCAGCCATCTTGACCAGAGCCTCGACGTGGTTCATGTGGGAGTGAACGCCGCCAGGGCTCATAAGGCCCATGAGGTGGAGAGTCTTGCCGTCAGCCTTGACATCGTCCATGGCCTTGACGAAAACCTCGTTCTTGGCGATGGAGCCGTCCTTGATGGCATTGTTGATGCGCGAAAGCTCCTGGAACACGATGCGACCGGCACCGATGTTGAGGTGACCCACCTCGGAGTTGCCCATCTGGCCGTCGGGAAGGCCCACGTCCTCGCCCGAAGCACCGAGCGTGGTGTGAGGATACTTCTCGTACAGGCCATCAAGGAAGGGCGTCTTGGCAGCGGCGACGGCGTTCTCGCCATCAGCCGGAGCCAGGCCGCAGCCGTCCATGATAATCAGGAGCGCAGGAAGATGACGTTGTGCCATATGTCCTACTCGCCTGCCTTGACGACCATAGAGGCGAAGTCGGCAGCCTTGAGCGAAGCGCCGCCCACGAGGGCGCCGTCAACGTCGGGCTTGGCGACGAGCTCGGCGATGTTACCGGGCTTGGCGGAACCACCGTAGAGAACGCGGATGCCGTTGGCGAGCTCCTCGCCGAACATCTCCTTGAGGGTCTCACGGATAGCGCCGCAGACCTCCTGAGCGTCCTCGGCGGTAGCGGTCTTGCCGGTGCCGATGGCCCAGATGGGCTCATAGGCGACGACGACCTGCTTGGGGCAGGTGATCTCAAGACCAGCAAGGCCAGCCTTGACCTGGTTCACGACGTGCTCGACATAGGTGCCGGCCTCGCGGACCTCGAGGGACTCGCCGCAGCAGAAGACGGGAACAAGGCCGGCGGCAACGAGAGCCTTGGCCTTCTTGTTCTGGTCCTCGTCGGTCTCGTGGAAGTAGTCGCGACGCTCGGAGTGACCGATGATGCAGTAGGTGCAGCCAGCGGACTTGAGCATGTCGCAAGAGGACTCACCGGTGAAGGCACCCTTGGCCTCCCAGTACACGTTCTGTGCACCGAGGGCAATGGGGACAGCCTGAATACGGTCATGAACCGTGGTGATGTCGATGGTCGGAGGGCAGACGAGCACCTCGACGCCGGCCGGAACCTCGGGCAGAGCCTGAGCCAGCTCGTCGGCGAGCTTGGCGGCCTCGGCGACGTCGTTGTTCATCTTCCAGTTACCAGCGATAAGAAGGGTGCGATTAGGCATCGAGAAGCGCCTCCACTCCGGGCAGGGCCTTACCCTCGACGAGCTCCATGGAAGCGCCACCACCGGTGGAGATCCAGCTCATCTTGTCGGCCAGGTTGAACTTGTTGACAGCTGCGACAGAGTCGCCACCGCCGATGATCGAGGTGCAGTCGGCATCGGCGACAGCCTCGGCGATAGCCTGGGTGCCGTGAGCGAAGTTGTCGAACTCGAAGACGCCCATGGGACCATTCCAGAACACAGTCTTGGCGCCCTTGACGGCCTCGGCGTAAAGCTCCTCGGTCTTGGGGCCGATGTCCATACCCTCACGATCGTCGGGGATAGCGTCGGAAGCGACAACCTCGGGGACAGCGTCCTCGCCAAAGTGATCGGCAACGCGGTTGTCGATGGGGAGCAGGATCTTGACGCCCTTCTCCTCGGCCTTCTTGAGCATCTCGCCAGCGCGCTCGACCCAGTCCTCTTCCTTGAGGGACTGACCGACGGACAGGCCCTGAGCCAGGAAGAAGGTGTAGGCCATACCGCCACCGATGATCAGGGTGTCAGCAGAGTCGATGAGGTGATCGAGAACGCCGATCTTGGAGGAAACCTTGGAACCGCCGACGATGGCGACGAAGGGGCGCTCGGGCTCGGCGAAGATGCCGGTCAGCGTGTCGACCTCCTTCTCGAGCAGGAAGCCGGCGACGGCAGGCAGGTAAGCGGCGGGGCCCACGACGGAACCCTGGGCGCGGTGAGCGGTGCCGAAGGCATCGAGAACGAAGACGTCACCATAGGAAGCGAGCTTCTTGGCGATCTCGGGATCGTTCTTCTTCTCACGCTTATCGAAGCGGACGTTCTCGAGAACGAGGACCTTGCCCGGCTCGACGGCGGCAACAGCCTCAGCAGCCTTCTCGCCGTAGGTGTCGGCGACAAAGGCAACGTCGAGACCAGAGAGCTCGGCGAGCTTCTTGGCGACAGGCTCAAGGGAGAGCTCGGGCTGGAAGCCGGTGCCCTCGGGACGGCCGAGGTGGCTCATGAGGATGACGCGAGCGTTGTGCTCAACGAGATAGTTGATGGTGGGCAGGGCAGCCTTGATACGGGTGGTGTCGCCAACGACGCCATCCTTGATAGGCACGTTGAAGTCAACGCGGACGAGAACGCGCTTGCCGTCGACATCGATGTCGCGAACGGTCTTCTTGGTAAAGGCCATGTTTGCTTCTACCTTTCGTACGTGTCTGCCTCCCATTACGGCAGACGATTTCTTATAAAAAGGGCGCGACCCTAGGGTGTAAGCCCTATAAGGCCGCGCCCTTCTTTAGACGCTCAACGAGCTATTCGCTAAAAGCTAAATTAAGCAACGAACTTCTCGAAGTACTTGATGGTGCGGACCATCTGAGAGGTGTAGGAGTTCTCGTTGTCGTACCAAGAGGTGACCTGAACGAGGGTCTGACCGTTGCCGAGGTCAGAGCACATGGTCTGAGTGGCGTCGAAGATGGAGCCGTGGGTCTCGCCGATGATGTCGGTGGAGACGATGTCGTCCTCGTTGTAGCCGAAGGTCTCGGAGATGGTGGCAGCGTAGGCCTTCATAGCGGCGTTGACCTCGTCGACGGTGACCTTCTTGTCAACGACAGCGTAGAGGTTGGTGATGGAGCCGGTCGGCGTCGGGACGCGCTGGGCGGCACCGATGAGCTTACCGTTGAGCTCGGGGAGAACCAGGCCGATAGCCTTGGCAGCACCGGTGGTGTTGGGGACGATGTTAACGGCGCAGGCGCGGCTACGACGCTTGTTGCCCTTGCGCTGCGGGCCGTCGAGCGGCATCTGGTCGCCAGTCCAGGCGTGAATGGTGGTCATGATGCCGGACACGATGGGAGCGAAGTCGTTCAGACCCTTGGCCATCGGGGCGAGGCAGTTGGTGGTGCAGGAAGCAGCGGAGATGATGTTGTCCTCAGCGGTCAGCGTCTCATGGTTGACGTTGTACACGATGGTGGGCAGATCGCTGCCAGCCGGAGCGGAGATGACGACCTTCTTGGCGCCAGCGTTGATGTGGGCCTGAGCCTTAGCCTTGCTGGTGTAGAAGCCGGTGCACTCGAGAACGACGTCGACGTCGAGGTCGCCCCAAGGCAGGTTGTTGGCGTCGGCCTCCTTGTAGATCTTGATCTCCTTGCCGTCAACGGTGATGGAATCCTCGCCAGCAACGACCTCGTGATCACGAGCGTAGTTGCCCTGCGTGGAGTCGTACTTCAGCAGGTAAGCGAGCATATCGGGAGAGGTGAGGTCGTTGATAGCGACGATCTCGGAGCCCTCATGACCGAACATCTGACGGAAGGCCAGACGACCGATGCGACCGAAGCCGTTAATAGCAACCTTTACTGCCATTGTGTCTCCTTTCGTAAGGCCCCCGCAAGCTACAGCGCCTGCCGTTGAGGCCCACAAACTAACCACTCGCCTAATATACCTTTTTTTTGACTTGAATTTCACGAGAATGCTCGAAATTGAAAATCAAATTTGCGTTAAAACGCTTTAAAGAATAAAATAGCAGCTAAATCCATATATAAGTCGATACTTTAACCTACCTGTTTGCTTCAATGAGCTTTTCAAGCCGTAAAACACGATGGTAGAGGGCAGACTTCGACAAGGGAGGGTCAGCCATCTCCCCTAAATCACGCAGCGAAAGATCGGGATAGCGCTCGCGCAGGTCGCAAAAGACCGCCAAGGCATCCGGAAGCGTGTCGCGCAAACCCCGCTGTTCGAGCTCATCGATCAACGCAAGCTGATGCTGGGCGGCACCCGCACTTCTGGTCTGGTTGGCGAGCTCGGCGTTCACGCGACGGTTTACGTCGTTCTTAACCAATTTGACCGCGCGCGCTTCCTCGATCTCGGCAACGCTGCGCTTGGCGCCGATCAGCTTTAGGAGCTGCTCGATCTCCTCGGCGCTCTTAATGTACACGGCATATGACCCCCGCCGTGCATTAACACGAGCATGGACCCCAATCTGCTCCAACAGATCGCAAAGCCCCTTGGCATATTGCTCTCCCTGTACCGCGATCTCCAAATGAAAATCGCCGCGTGGATCGGCCACGAAGCCGCCCGCGATGAGCGCGCCGCGGATATAGGCAAGCCTGCAGCAGGGACGGGCAACGATATGTCGGGGCACGCCGGCGACAAGTCCTCCCCTGCGGTCGAGGATGCCCAGCAGCACCAGAGCCTTATCCAGGTCTGGCTGATCAGGCAAGGTGATGAGGTAGTTTCGAACCTTATGCAATACAGATTTACGAACGGTGAATTCCGTTTTGAGCTTAAGGATGCGATGCGTCAGTGTGATCATCGTGCGCGCGACGGCGCCCGTCTCGGTCGCGACCGTCAAACGATACCGCCCGGAGCCGGCCAGCGAAAGTGTACCGCTCACACGCGTCAAGGCGGCAAGCGTCGACAAATCGCAGTATTCACATTCGGGTTCGCAGCGCGCGAGCTCGTCACGCACCTCGGCGGTAAACGACATGCAGGCCTATGCTTTCGTGTTGGCGCGCGACAGGTCGCGGTGGGAAATGCTCACGTGATATTGGGCACCTTCCAAATAACGTGCCGTGGCCTCGGCGATGGCAACGCTGCGGTGTTGACCGCCCGTGCAGCCGATGGCAATAGAAAGCTGTGGCTTGCCCTCCGCGATATAGCCGGGCATGACCGTATCGAGCAGCTGCGTCCAAGCTTTCCAGAACTCCTGGGTCTTGGGATGGTCCAGAACAAAGTCGGAGACCTTCTTATCGAGACCGGTCATGGTGCGCATCTCAGGATCGTAGAACGGATTGGGCAGGAAGCGAACGTCGATCATAATGTCCGCCTCGACGGGCATACCGTGCTTAAAGCCAAACGAGAACACGTGAACGTCCATGAGCTGCTGGTCGGACAGCTCAGAAAAAGCCATGCGCAGCTTATTGCGCAGTGCAGAAGTGCGCAGGCGGCTGGTGTCGATAATCATATCAGCTCGGTCGCGCACACCCTGCAGCTGCAGGCGCTCACGCTGAATGGCATCCGCCGTGGTCTCCCCCGGCTTGGCAATAGGATGGCGGCGACGGTTTTCGCTATAGCGACGGATCAGCACCTCGTCAGAGGCCTCGAGAAACACGATGTCACAGCTCATCTCGCGATCCTCGAGCGCAGCGACGGCATCGAGCAGCTCATCGAACAGGCCTTGGCTTCGCAGGTCGCAGGTGACGGCGAGATGCCTGCCCACGCCCGTATTGATGCCGACGAGTTCGGCAAGCTGGGCGATGAGACGCGGAGGCAGGTTATCGATGCAAAAATAGCCCATGTCCTCGAACACGTGCATGGCCTGCGTACGGCCCGAACCGGACATTCCGGTGATGATGACGATATCGGGGATGCGCTCCGAGCGCTCCGCCGCATCCATGGCATCTCCCTTTTGCATGTGCTGCCTCCTAAAAACAAGCGCGGGACCCAGCAACCCGGATCCCGCGCGGTCAATTGCCTTTATTGAGTATACCGCCCTGAGCGGATACGAGGCCCGTCTTACGCCTCAAGCGCAGCTTTGAACCAACTCGTAATACTCGTGGGGTGCGTGATGGCAGTGCCCACGACAACGGCCCAGGCGCCGGCATCGATTGCGGCGCGAGCCTCCTCGGGCGTGTGCACGCGCCCCTCGCAGATGATGGGAAGGCCAGGGAACTCCTCGGTCGCCTGACGCAGGAGCGGCAGATCGGGACCGTCGGCCATGGTGCAGTCGATGGCGGCGACGCCGTGAGAAAGCGTGGTGGATACCAGGTCAAAGCCCATATCAACAGCACGGCGAATATCCTCGATGGTGGCACAATCCGCCATCAGGAGCACACCCTCCTCGTGCAGCGGGCGGAAGGTATCCTCGACCGTCTTGCCATCGGGGCGCGGACGATCGGTGGCGTCGATCGCCACGATATCGGCACCGGCAGCAACGCAGGCGCGAGCGTGACGCAGCGTCGGCGTGATGTAAACGCCCTCGTGCCCATCCTTCCACAGGCCGATGACGGGAACCTCACAGCGACCCTTAATGGCGGCAATGTCGGCAAGGCCCTGGCAGCGAATGGCGGCGGCGCCGCCGAGCTCGCAAGCGCGAGACATTTGAGCCATGGTCTCGGGCGTACGAAGCGGCTCGCCCATATACGCCTGAACGCTCACGACGAGTTTACCCTTCAGGGACTGAATCAAAGGATCAACGGCCATTTCCATCTCAACCTTTCTCAAAACGGCCTCCTGAGGCACCGCATCTTGACGTTCAAACCGTCGCTCGCGTACCGAAGTACGCTTCGCTCCTCTTTCACGTCAATCTGCGGCACCTCAGAAGGCTCACTTGGTAGACACAATTACTGTAATGATACAAGAAGGTGCTCGGCGGCACCGATGAGCGGCGCGTCACCCTCGAGAGAGCCGATGAGGATCGGCGTGTCCTGAAGCGGATCGAGCGCCTGGCTGGCATAGCCCTCGTGCACCGAATCCTTCCACGTCTGCGAACGCCAATCGGGACCTTGGTGAATCACGCCGCCCGAAAGCACGATGACCTCAGGGTCCAGGATGTTAGCGAGCGAGCCCAAGCTGGCACCCAGCGCAAAGCCGGCGTCATGGATGACCTCGGTCGCCTTTGCGTCGCCTGCACGGCACAGGTCGTTCACATCGCGACCGACCGAAGGACGGCTGGGGTCGACGCGGCCAAAGCGCTCATCGTACATACGACCAATGGAAGTGCCCGAAGCAACCGACTCCAGATGGCCGGAACGCCCGCAGGCGCAGGGAATGCCGGCGGCAGCCGAGCACTCGATGTGGCCCATATGGCCAGCAGCACCATGGAAGCCCTGCATCACGCGGCCGTTCTCGACATATGCGCCGCCGATGCCCGTACCGATGCCAAGACACAAGACGGAGAACTTGCCCTTGCCGACGCCCCAGTGGGCCTCGCCCAGAGCATGAGCCTGCACGTCGCCTACAACGGCAACGGGAAGACCGAGATCCTCGCGCAGACGCGGCCCCAACTGAACGCCGGACCAGCCGGGCATGATCTCATTGGCATACGCGATGGCGCCCGTCTTGGGATCGACGACGCCGGCGGCACCGATACCGACGCCAAGGACCTCGACATCGGGATTCGCCTCGAGAGCAGCCTTGATGGACGCCTCGATACGCTGGAAGACGGCCTCGCCGCCCTCTTGGGCCTCGGTGGGAACCTCGGCCTCAAAAACGGGATGGGGCACACTACCGTCAGCCGGGTACTCCATGATGGCAGTCGCGATCTTAGTTCCGCCGATATCGACAGAACAGACGTACTTGTTCTCCATGTCGCTCTCCTTCGGAGATAAAAAACAACTATAGGAAATGCGCCGTCAGGCTAGCCGTCACAGCGCAGTAAAGGTTTTCCAGGTGCCCAAGATCGCCGAGAAACCGTGTGGCCATTGACCTAATAGTCATGGCCACACGGTTGAACGGCGAGGTCGGGTGCCTGGGAAGGCTTTACAGGAGGCCGTTGTTCTGGAGGACCTTCCTAATAGCCTCGACGTTCTCCCCGGTCATGGCCTTCACCGGGCGCGGCATGGTCGGGCTGTCGAAGATACCCATGAGGTTCATAGCGGTCTTGAAGGCGCCGACGCCACCGGCATAGCCCTGGACGCCCGAGGTGACATCCCAGATGTGCGAAATCTCATTGAGGCGATCCTGCTCGGCCTTGACGGTAGCCCAGTCGCCGGCCTGAGCGGCCTTCCACTGACGAACGTAGCCCTCGGGCTCAACGTTGGCGAGACCCGGGACAGAGCCGTCGGCGCCACCGAGGTAAGCGCCGTCGACAACAACCTCGTGGCCGGTGAGGATGCTCATCGGATGGCCGTTCTTCTCGTTCTCCTGAACGAGGTAGCGGAACGAGATGTCATCACCCGAGGAATCCTTGACGCCAGCAAGGACGCCCTCGGCGCCGAGCTTGGCAAGGAGCTTCCAGGGAAGCTTGGTGTGAACGCAGACGGGAATGTCATAGGCAAAGATGGGCAGGTCAAGCTCCTCGTGCAGGATGCGGAAGTGCTCCTCGACCTCGGTCATGCCCTGCAGGGCATAGAACGGGCAGGTGGCGACGAGGGCATCGGCGCCCAGCTCCTGAGCGACCTTGCCGTGCTCAATCATGCGCTCGGTCTCGGTATCGATGATGCCGACCAGAACAGGCACGCGGTGGTCGACGATGCGGACGGCCTCGGCGATGATCTGGCGACGACGCTCGTCGGTGGAGAAAACGACCTCACCCGAAGAGCCCAAGAAGAACAGGCCATCGACGCCGGCATCGATCATGCGGTTGATGCTGCGCTCAAAGGAGGCAACATCGAGCTGGTGATCTTCGGTATCCGGAACAACGACGGGAGGGATAACGCCGGTGAATTTCTGAGTTGCCACAAGAATCTCCTTAGTTGTCTGGCGGGCGGCCCTATGCCACCCACTCTTGTTGGCAGTGTCCAGGCCGTCTAGGCCAAAGAACACGAGTAGAACGTTTGGTTAAAAAAGTCTACGACTTCGTTTTCGAACGCATTGATGCGCTCGTGAGCGTATTTTGCATAGATGAGATGCCTCCGGTCACACTCAAGACCGTTGAATACGGCAAACTGGCCCTTGGGATCGCTCACGGTATCCATAAGCGATGTGCCCATGAGCACCGATCCGCGCACCCGAGACGACAGCGCCTCGAGGCCGCCAGGAAGCGGATTGGCAACCGCCGTGCAGGCGAGGCCCCGCTCGTCCAGAGCGGAAACCGCCAGCGCGACTCCGCCGCCAAGACCCTCGCCCCATGCAAAGATGCGGTCGGGGTCAATGCCATCAAGATTGCGTGCGACCTTCGCCAACGCGCAGCCCCAACGGACGCGCCTGACAAAAGCAGGCGAGGTAATCTCCTGCCGCAGATCGCTGGGTCCAATCGCCTCATCGTCCAGTGCAAGCACGGCATATCCCATGGCCGCAAACCTCGTCATGTGATGCCATCCCCGCACGGGTCGGTCGATGTCGTGAAACATCAGACATAGCGGCACAAGCTCGGATGCCCGGGCGCGACCGGCAGGCTCGATCAAACGTGCGTGGACTACATCGCCACCAAGCTCAAAGGAAACCTCGGAGTAGCGGGCATACGGATTGGCGAAATCGATCGCCGTAATAGTCGGCCCGCAAACCTCAAGGTCCGAAGCGGCTATCTCTAATTCGGAAACATCCGCAGAAGCATCACCGCGCCAATCCCGGAAATCAGAGAGCCTTGACGAGACCGTCCCGGGAATCCCCACAAGGTCGGGGACAATCAGCTCGCCAACATTGCTCTCGCACTTAGACATGAGCCTCCCCTCCCTCGCAGAAAAACGGAATGATCAGATCGTCAAAGTCCTGTATCTCTTCGTGGCCAAAGCCCTCAAAGAACTCATGACGCTTTTCACAGGTCAGGTTGTTATAGACCGCAAACTGCGTTGCCGGCGGACAGACGATATCCGCCGTGCCCGTACCAAACAGGACGGGGCACTTGACCATGGGGGCGAAGTTCTTGGAATCGAAGTACGCCAGTTTGGCATAGGCTTCGTCGATACGAGTCGAATCCTCGTCAAACCAACGCGACCAATAGCGCAGGCCCTCGTAGGCAATGTCGTCGGCATCCAAATCCCAGACCAGGCGGAAATCTGACAGGAAGGGATAGAGGATGGCGGCGCGATTGATAAGCTCGCTGTTAAGTGCACAGGTCGCAATGCCCAAACCGCCGCCCTGCGACGCGCCGTTCACAAACACACGGGCAAGATCGATGCCCTCAAGCTCGCGAACGATGCGGCACAGGATGCGAATATCTTGGTGCAAGCGGACATAGTAGAGGTTGGCCGGATCGCCGTCGATACCGGCGACAATATGGCCCGCGACCGTCGTACCCTCAAATCCGCCAATATCCTCGGAGGGACCGCCCTGACCAGGACAGTCAAGCGCGATGAGCGCCATGCCCATGCCCGCAAACGACGCCTGCTCAAACCAGCTGCGGCTTGCACCCGGATACCCATGGAACTGAAGTACCAATGGCACGGGCTCGTCCGAGACGGATTTAAGGTACTTGGCATGCAGGCGAGCGCCGCACATGCCGGTATACCAGAGGTCGAAAAGCTGGCAGGTCACGGCATCGGTGACCGATGCCGTCTCGATCGCATAGTCAAGCCCGACGGCGTCGGCCTCGGCCATGCGGTCCTTCCAAAAGAGATCGAAATCTGATGGACGGGGCATGGCGCCTCGATATTCACCAAATTGATGTTGCAGCTCCTGAGCACTTGGCATGGCTCGTGAACCCAACCTTTCGAAATCGCAACGGAGGTGCGCCCGGCAAGGGAACCGGGCGCACGGGAGGGAAAGCGAGACTACTCGCCGAGCTTGGGATGCAGCAGCGACGGTGCAGCGCCGAGCAGCATCTTGGTGTAGGGGTCCTGGGGGTGCTGGAAGACCTGCTTGGCCTCGCCCTGCTCGACGATCTTGCCGCCATTCATAACGATGATGTCATCAGAGATATAGCGGACCGTCTGGATGTCATGGCTGATGAACACCATGGCCAGGCCGAGCTCCTTCTTAAGGTCGGTCAGCAGGTTCAGAATCTGCGCGCGGACCGAAACGTCCAGAGCCGAGGTGGGCTCGTCGGCGATGATGGCATCGGGGTTCAGCGACAGGGCACGGGCAATTGCGACGCGCTGGCGCTGGCCGCCCGAAAGCTGGCCGGGAAGAACCTCAGCGGCAGAGCTGGGCAGACCGGTGAGCTCCAAGAGCTCCTTGACGCGCTTCTCCTGCTCGGCCTCGGTACCCAGGTTGTGGACGCGCATGGGGTCGAGCAGTTGCTCGCGAACGACCATGCGGGGGTTGAGCGCCGTGGCCGGGTTCTGGAACACGACCGAGATAACGCGACCCATGTGGCGACGGTCCTCGGCGGTACGTTTGGTAACGTCCTTGCCCTTAAAGTAGACCTTGCCGCTCGTGGGGGCCTGCAGGCCGCACATGACGTTGGCGGTGGTGGACTTACCGCAACCGGACTCGCCGACGATGCCGATCGTCTGACCGGGCATGAGCTTAATCGTTACACCCTGGACGGCGTGAACCAGGTTAGGGTGGAGAATCGAACCGGTACGGGTCCTAAAGGTGACGTGGACGTCATCAAGGAAGATGATCGGCTCGACGCCGTTGACTGCGGTCTCGCTCATCTACATCACCTCCGCGTGAGGGGTCAAACCATTTGCCTTGAGCACCTCGTCGGGGAGCTCGGAATAGAAGTGCTCGGTGCCGGGAACGCGCTTGAAGACCGGACGGGTGTCCAGGCCAATACGCGGATGGCTCGAGCGGGGCGCGAAGCGATCGCCCTTGGGGAAATCGCGCGGGCTCGGAACGGCGCCGGGCACCTGGTGCAGGCGGCCCGAACCGCTCTCGATGGACAGAACGGAACCCAGAAGACCGCGGGTGTACTCGTGAATCGGGTTGGTGAGCAGCTCCTTGGTGGGTGCCTGCTCGATAACCTGACCGGCGTACATAACCGTGATGTTATGGGCGACCTCGGCGACCAGCGCCAGGTCGTGCGAGACGAAGATCATGGCAAAGCCGAGCTTGGCCTGAAGGTCGTTGAGCAGCTTAATGACCTGCTTCTGGACGGTAACGTCCAGAGCGGTCGTGGGCTCGTCACAGATAACCAGCTTGGGGTCGCGGGTAAGGGCCATAGCGATCAGAACACGCTGACGCTGGCCACCGGAAAGCTCATGCGGGTAGCTCTCGAGCGTACGCTTGGGGTCGAGGCCCACGAGCTCCAGGAGTTCCTCGGCGCTGCGGGTGCCGCCGCGCTTGGTGAGCTGCTTCATCTGGGCAGAGATGAGCATGGAGGGGTTGAGCGAGGACAGGGCGTCCTGATAGACCATAGCGATATCGGTACCGCGCAGGCCGAACCACTCCTTCTTGCTCATCTTGAGCAGGTCACGGCCCTCCCAGAGGACCTCGCCGGAAAGGTGCTCGTCATCGTCGGTCAGGCCCATGATGGCCAGCGTGGTGATGGACTTACCGCAACCGGACTCGCCCACCAGGCCCATAGTCTGGCCAGGACGGACGTCAAAGTTGACATGGTCGACGACGTTGATATCGCCGTGGTGCTCAAACTGGATGCAGAAATCGCGGACCGAAAGGATCGGTTCGACAGACTCGTCGGGCACATGGCGATCGTCACGCTTGAGCTCGACATCGCGCAGGGCGCCAAGGCGAGCGGAGAGGGACTGGGCTTGCTCCTTATAGGCGCGAACGGGGTCGGAGACCAGCAGGTCGGCCTCGCGGCGCTTGGAGGAATCGGTCGGATCCAGGGCGGCGGAGGGAGCAGCGGCCATGGCGTCGGTAATGCCCTCGGAGAGGATGTTGAGCGCCAGGCAGGTGATCATGATGGCCAGGCCCGGGAACAGCGCCTGCCACCAACGGCCGGCGAGCACGCCGCCGCGGGCGTCGGCGAGGATGTTGCCCCAGGTAGCGGTGGGCTCCTGGATACCAGCGCCGATGAAGGTCAGCGAGGCCTCGAAGATGATGGCGTCGGCGACCAGGGTAACGGTGAAGACCATGATCGGGGCGATGCAGTTACGCAGAACATGCTTGATCAAAATCCACGGAGCCTTGGCGCCGGAAACGATGACCGCGCGGACATAGTCCTCGCCGTACTCGGACACGATGTTGGCGCGCACGATACGGGCAATCTGCGGAGTGTACATAAAGCCGATGGCGAAGATGATCGACGGCACGGAGTTGCCCAGGATGGAGACGAAGACGGCCGCGAGGGCGATGCCCGGGATGGACATGATGATGTCCAAGATACGCATGATCGTCTCGGAGACGGCCTTGCGCGAAACCGCCGCAAGGGCGCCCACGACCGAGCCGCAGACCAGAGCCATGGCAGTGGCGCCAAAGCCGATAATCAGCGAGTAACGACCACCGTAGAGCATACGCGACAGAATATCGCGACCCTTATCGTCGGTACCGAAGATAAATCCGTTGCCGGGAGCCTGGCGAGCCGTAAAGATCTCGACCGGGCTATAGGGGGCAAGAAGGGGCGCCAGAATCGCAGTCAGGGCGACCAGCACCAGCACGACGGCGGCAATCTTAGAAGACAGCGTCATCTTCTTCCAGCCACCGAGCTTGAGCCCCTTGGAGGCAGCCTTCTCGAGCTGCTCGGTTTGCTTCTCTCGAATCTTTACCATAATCTACACCGTCCTGATGCGCGGGTTGATGAGCAGGTAGAGCATGTCAACCACGATGTTGATGATGATGAAGGCAAGAGCAACGACGATAACGACGCCCTGAACCAGGTTCGCCTCGTTGCCCTGAACGCCCTGCAGAATCGCGGTGCCCATGCCGGGGAGGTTGAAGATAACCTCGATGACGACGGCGCCGCCCATAAGGTAACCGATCTTAAGACCGAGGGTGGTGACCGGGGTGATCAGCGCATTGCGAAGAACGTTGATGCCGACGACGACCTTCTCGGGAACGCCGGCGCCACGGGCCATGCGGACGTAGTCCTTGTCGAGCTCCTCAACCATGGCCGTACGCACGATACGAGTCATCTGGCCCGTCAGCGGGAATGCCAGAGCGATAGCGGGCATGATCATACGTCCCAGATAGCCAGCCGGGTTGGTGGTGAAGTGAGGCAGAGCACCGGATGCCGGGAGCACCTTAAGGTAGGAAGAGAACAGCAGAATCAACAGAACGGCAAGCCAGAACGACGGGGTTGCCAAGCCGGCGATGGAAAAGACGCGGATCACTTGGTCCGGCCATTTATCGCGATACAGTGCCGCGATGACGCCGAGCAAAAACGAGACGACCGCGCCGATGGCAAGACCGATGAAGGTCAGCTGCATCGTGACGGGCAGGGCCGCGGAGATGCGCTTGGCAACGGAGTTGCGAGCAGCACCATAGGTGCCCATGTCACCATGGATCAGATCGCCCATGTAGCGCACGTAGCGCACGGGCCAGGGGTCGTCCAGACCATACTTCTCATGGTACTCGGCAACCGCCTCGGGCGAGGCACCGTCACCCAACGCCGTATAGGCGGGGTCGGTCTTGGAGAACGACATAAGGAAGAACACCAGGACGGTGACGCCCAATGCCATGATCGGCAGCGCCACGAGACGCCTTCCAATCAAACGTAGAAAGTTGTTCACGTTCTCTCCCCTTTCTTTTGTCGGTAGGACCAACTGGTATATGAGTATGGATACTCATTACAAGACCCGAGCGACATCGAGGCCGCCCGGGTCTTTGTTTCAACTATGAGGACGTTGCCTTACGACCGACGCCCCACATATGACTCAAACGAGTCTTAGGCCTTGACGGTCGCGACGCCCCTGAAGGACATGCTCGTCGTGCCGATGCCCTTGAAGCCGTCGAGGGCCTCGCCGTTGGGCGCGGTAGACGGATCGTCCCAGGAAGCGGAGACGGTCTTGACGTGGACAACGGGGTACAGAACAGCGTTGTCGGCGATGATGTCGAAGCACTCGTTCCACTTCTTCTGCTGCTCGTCGCCCTCGGCGGCAAGAGCCTCGTCCATGAGACCGTGGAGCTTCTCCCACTCAGCGGACTCCTTCCACGGGCAACGGGTCTGCATCCAGACGTTGTCGCCGTACCACCAGTTGAGCAGCAGGTCGGGGTCAGCGCCGAAGCAGGACGGATCGCCAGGGGCAAGGAGGATATCGTAGGCCTCGCCGCCGTCGATGGCAGCGTAGGTGGCCGGCGAGGTATCGGTCTGGATGGTCACCTCGAAGCCGAGAGCGTCGAGGTCGTTCTTGACCTGGGCGGCCATGCCCTTAATCTGCTCGTTGTCGGTGGTGCGCAGGGTGATGGCACCCGGGGTGATGCCGGACTCCTCGATGAGCTTCTTGGCCTTCTTGGCGTCGGTCTTGTACACCGTGGAAGCCTCATGATAGTTGGTGAAGCTCTTGGGCAGGTAGCAGCTGGCAGCGGTGGCAAGGCCGGCGAAGGTGTTGGTGATCATCTTCTCGGTGTCGAGCGCGTACATGACGGCCTGACGGACCTTGACGTTGTTCCAAGGCTCCTTGGCGACGTTGAACATGATGAAGCGGGTGCCGAAGCCCTGGACGTTGTCGATCTTGCAGCCAGTGCTCTCGAGCTGGTCGACGGCGTCAGCGGTGACGAGCTCCATAACGAGCGTGGAGCCTTCCTGCTGGGCGGTAACGCGAGCGGTGGGGTCGGTCAGGATGCTGTACTGGATCTTCTTATCCTCGGCAGCATACTCACCGTTGTACTCGGGGTTGGGAACCAGGGTGATCTCGGTATCGGAGATAGAGTCGTACATCCAGGGGCCGGAACCGATCGGCTGCTTGGCGCGATCCTCCTCGGACTGAGTAGCCGGGGTAACACGGATGATGGCCAGACGATCCTTGAGCAGGGAGAAGTTGGGGACCTTGGTCTTGACCGTTACAGTGCTGGCATCTTTGGCCTCGATGGACTCGAAGGGCTGGAAGAACGGAGCATAGGTAGCGGAAGCAGCGCAAGCGGTGTAGGAAGCGACGACGTCGTCAGCAGTGACCTCGGTACCATCGGAGAACTTGGCGCCCTTGCGGATGGTGACCTCGAAGGTAGTGTCGTCCACGGACTTGGGATCGTCGGTGGCGAGCTCGTTGAAGGTGCTGTAGTCGTGGTAATCGATGCCGTAGAGACCCTCGACGACGTGCCAGTTAGCACCCAGGCCCACAGCGGAGCCGGTGCTGGCGGGATCGAAGCTGGACGGAGCGTAAGCGGAACCAGCGGTAATCACACCGCCGCCACGGTTGGCGGAATCGGCGGAACCGGAAGCGGAACCCTCGTCGTTGGAGCTGCCACCGCAGCCGGTGAGACCAAGCCCTGCGACAGCAGCGACGCTGCCGGTGAGGCCGAGGAACGAACGCCTGGACATACCCTTGTTGATGATGGCCATGTCTTCTCCTATCAATAGAGAATCTTACCCGGGAGCACCTAGACTTGCCCCCGCGCAACTTGCGGACGATATATACCTTACCTACCGACGAACCCAACTGAGGTGCCGCGCTCGGCGACCGATACATACATACGCTTGAACGGTATTTACTACCGTTCACCGAATTCATTGACAAACGATTCGCCAGACAGTATGTATCGACGAGGTGAGATATCAGTCATCGTCAACCCGCAGGATAGCAGGGTTGTTCACCATGGCTAGTCAAACGTTTTAGCGTTAATAAAACCCGAAATCGACAGGTAATCGCCGCGAAATAAATGATTGAAAATCGGCCAATCATGTATATCAGTTGTTTAGAAGCACGTTTAGTTTTCGGAACGGTTGGCCGATGCCTGGGCGCGTTCGGCATTCCATGCAACAAGTGCCTCGTGGACCGCTTTGGCGACATCGGCCGGAACGCCTCGAACTTCCGCGATCTCTTGCTCGCTCGCCGCGCGCAAACGCTTCATCGAGCCAAAATGGCGCATAAGGGCACGTTTTCTGGTGGGTCCCACGCCTGGAACGTCATCGAGTACCGAAACCGTCATGGCCTTGTCGCGCAATTCGCGATGGAACGTGATGGCAAAACGGTGCGATTCATCGCGCACCTGTTTAATTAGATAGAGCGACGCGGACCCGGTCGGAAGCACGACCGGAGTCTCGTCCCAAGGCACGAAAACCTCCTCATCGGCCTTTGCCAAGCCACAAACTGGTATATCGAGCCCAAGAGCCTCAAGTTGCTTGATCGCAGCGGTCAATTGCGGCTTACCGCCATCGACAACGAGCAAATCGGGGCGCGAGCCAAAGCGCTCGTCGGCCATGCGCTCGGGAGCATAGCGTCGTCCCAAAACCTCGGACATCGACACGAAGTCGTTTGCCTCGTCCAATTCGGCCTGAATTTTAAAACGACGGTACTGGCTCTTGTCGGCGCGCCCGTTGGTAAACACCACCATCGAGGCGACCGTAAAGGTGCCATGCAGTGTAGAGATATCGAAGCACTCGATACGCAACGGCGGCGATGGCAGCGCCAACGCGCTTTCGAGCTCCAGGAGCGCTTGATTGGTGCGGTCGTCAGCGTACCCCGTTCGCATCATGTAGCGCATGAGGGCATGGCGCGCATTTTTGGATGCCATATCGAGCAGACGGTGCTTTTCGCCACGCTGCGGCCTATGGAGATGGCAGGAGCGCTCACGCTTGCCCGCAAGCCACTCCCCCAGCGCCTCCGCATCCTCAAGCTCGACGGAAAGGTTGACCTCAGCTGGAATATCAGCTGTCTCGTCGTAATAGCGCTTAAGAAAGCCCGACTGGAGCTCTTCCTCGTCAACATCAAGACCCTTGTCGAGAATGAACTCGCAGGTGCGAACTGTTCGGCCCTCGCGAACGACGAAGACGCAAGCGGCGGAGATGGTCTCCTCGCGATAGAAACCGATGACATCGATATCGACACTGGAGGGAAAAACGACTTGCTGACGATCGTCCAGACCCCTGATGACCTCCAAACGACGTTTGACGCGTGCCGCGCGCTCAAAGTCGAGCGCCTCGGCGGCATCCGTCATCTCGGAGGTCAGCTCATCGACGACATCCTTGCGATGGCCCGACAAGAAGCGCTCGACACGCTTGACGTTCTTGGCATAGTCTGCCGGGGAAATCGCGCCGACACACGCACCCGGGCCGCGCCCGACATGGTAGTCAAAGCAGGGACGCCCGTTTTGCGCGCATATCATATTGACGATGTCTTCCTCGCCCTTGTGGGACTCGACGATACGACGACAACGACGCCACTCCGCACAGGATGCGGAGCAGATGGGGATAACCTTGCGCAGCGTATCTATCGTCTCACGCGCCGCACGGCTGTCAGTATAGGGACCAAAATAACGCGTTCCCGGCTTATGGCGCTCACGCGTATATTTGATAGCGGGATACAGGTCGCCCTTTGTAATGGCGATAAAGGGATAGCTCTTGTCATCCTTGAGGTCGACGTTAAAGTACGGATGGTACTGACCAATCAAATTGCGCTCGAGCACCAACGCCTCATGCTCGGTCTCCACCACGATATAGTCAAAGCTCGCCACCAGCTGCATCATCAGCGGGATCTTTTGACGCTCATCCTGCAGTGTCACGTATTGACGCATGCGGGCGCGCAGGTTTTTCGCCTTGCCCACGTAGATGACATCGCCCTTTGCATCCTTCCAAAGGTAGCATCCGGGCTGTGTGGGAACGCGCGAAACCTGCTCGGCAAGCGTTGGAATGTTGTCGTGACCGGCCACGCGCACCTACTTGCGACGAAGCAGCGCCGAGACCTCGGGCATCTTAAGGACGACGGCAAGGCCAAAGGTAACAGCAAGCGAGACGACACCCGCAACGCAAACGTAGCCAAGAGTAATCAGAATCGAGCCGCCAAGTGCCCCGACAAAGTGTTCAAGCGCCCACATGACGCCGGCGCCTGCGGCAGCACCTAGGCCACCGAGCAAAAGGCCAAAGAAACCACCATGTAGGATAGATTTGACCTGAAGGCCACGCAGGCGACGACGCAGCCACCACAGCGAACAGCCGACCAAGATCACGTAGTCGACGACATACGAAAGCGCGATTGCCGGCATACCGAAGCCCAGCACAACGCCAAACAGCAGAACCGAGCCGGCCTGGCCGATGGCGGAATACAGGCAATAGCGGCTATAGGGCTTCATGTCGAGCAAGGCAGAGAAGCTCTTCTGCATCAACACGACCACGCCGTAGAGCGGCAGCGAGAGCGCCAGGTAGACAAGGTACTCGGACACCAGCGCCACGCCGGATTCATCGAACTTGCCAGCACAGTAGATCATATTGAGCGGACGTGCGAAGACAATCAGGTACAGTGCGAACGGAATCAGGAAGAACAGCATCTGGGCGACGCCACGCGAAATGCCCGTGCGAACGCTGTCGTAATCCTTCTCCTGTGCGTCATGAGAGAGCTCGGTATAGAGCGCCGTCGAAAGCGAGGCGGCAATCAGCGCGTAGGGCAGCGTGTACCACAGGCGCGCATAGGCGATGACGGAAGGACCCGTCTCGGGCTGGACCACCAGCGCGGCAGCGTTGGTGATAGAAGTCGAGACAAACATGCACACCGTGGCGAGCAGCGTCGGGATACCGAGCGCAATCGTCTGGCGCAGCGCGGGGTCCTTAAAGTCGATATGGATATGGGGATGCACGCCGTGCTTGCCAAGCGCGGGAATCTGACATGCCATCTGAACAAAGACACCGAGAGTCGTACCGGCCGCAATCAAGATGATGCCGGCACGTTCGCCAAACTGTGCGGACACGGGCGCAAAACCCATAAAGCTCGCAATGACGATCACATTGTTGAGGACCGGGGCAAACGTCGACCAGAAGTAGTCGCGGTGTGCGTTGAGAACGCCCGAGAACACCGAGCCCAAACCATAAAACAGAATCTGGATGGCAAAGAAACGGAACATGAACGCAGCGGTATCCATGCTGCCACCGTCACCCGAAAGGAACGATTGCGTCCAGATAAAGCCCGGGGCGAACACGGTCCCCAGCAACGAAATGCCACCCAGCACTAAAAGCAGAATGCCGAGCAGGTTGCCCACGTACTCGTTCGAGGCCTCGCGACCCTGCTCACGCCTCACGCCCATGTACACGGGCAAAAACGCCGTCACGAGCATGCCACCCATCACGAGTTCGTAGAGCATATTGGGCAGGTTGTTGGCGACCTGATAGGAGGACGAGAGTAGCGACATGCCGATAGCGGCCGCCATTGCCCACGTGCGGATAAAACCGGTGACGCGAGACACGATAGTCAGGATGGTCATAAGCCCGGCGGAACGACCAACCGTGGAGTAGTCCGACGAGCCCATGTCGTCAGTGTCATCTCGCGACGAAGAAGCTTCGGATGAGGGTGTCTGAGGCGCAGATTCTTTTGCAAAATGAGCTCCGCGCTTCAATTCTTCCTGCGGCATCGCTCAGTCCTCTCTCGTAATCGCGGCAACCGTCGCCCCGCAAAATGCAATTAAATCATCGGGTGCAAGCTCGAGCTGATAACCACGCTTGCCTCCCGAAATAAAAATGGTATCCCAAAGGACACACGTCTCATCAATGAGCGTCCGGTAGCGTTTTTTCATACCGACCGGGCTGCAGCCGCCGCGAACGTAGCCAGTCGCCGCAAGCAAATCCTTCACATGCATCATAACCAAGGACTTCTCCCCCGCGGCACGCGCGGCGGACTTTAGATCGAGCTCATCGGCAACAGGGATGCAGCACACGACATGGTCGTTGGACGGCGTCACGCAGACCAAGGTCTTAAATCCTTGACCGGGCTCCTCGCCAAGCTGCTCCGAAATCGCGACCCCCAGGCCCACCGACTCATCACCATCGTCTTCGTACGTATGTAGAACATAGGAAATGCCGGCGCTTTCCAGCTCGCGCATCGCATTGGTTTTTGGCGTCTTTACAGCCTTTGCCATGACATATCCTTTCCCTCGCATTCGGACGCAAAGATTAAGTATATGTCCAATTCGGCTGCATACGTCACTTCGGCACAGCAAGCGCCATCGAATCACAAGGAGTCGATGGCGCCCATAAACTGAATCGCCTATTTATTGAGCATCAAGTTGAGCCTGACGCTCCCGGTCACGCCTGAGCAAAGGCGCCAAAAACTTGCCCGTATAACTCTGCGGACAGTCCGCAACCTGCTCCGGTGTGCCCGAAACCACGACGGTTCCGCCGCCGTTACCGCCCTCGGGACCCATATCGATCAGGCGGTCGGCAACCTTGATGACATCAAGGTTGTGCTCAATCACCAGCACCGTGTTGCCCGCATCGACCAAGCGCTGCAGCACATCGAGCAGCTGGCGGACGTCCTCAAAATGAAGACCGGTCGTCGGCTCGTCCAAAATATAGAACGTCTTGCCCGTCTGGCGTCGATGAAGCTCCTTGGCGAGCTTCACACGCTGCGCCTCGCCGCCCGAGAGCGTCGTGGCGGGCTGGCCCAGGCTCACGTAGCCCAAGCCTACATCGTACAGCGTCTGGAGCTTTCGCTTGATCTGCGGGATATTCCCAAAGAAGGCCAGCGCCTCGGTGACGCTCATGTCGAGCACGTCCGAGATGGTCTTGCCACGGTAGGTGACCTCGAGTGTCTCGCGGTTGTAGCGTTTACCGCCGCAAACTTCGCAGGGAACGTAGATATCGGGAAGGAAGTGCATCTCGATCTTAATCTGCCCATCGCCCTTGCACGCCTCACAGCGCCCGCCACTCACATTAAAGGAGAAACGACCCGGCGAGTAGCCGCGCGCCTTCGACTCCGGCGTACTCGCAAACAGCGCGCGAAGATCATCCCACAGGCCGATATAGGTAGCAGGGTTGGAGCGCGGCGTGCGGCCAATCGGCGACTGGTCGATATCGATAACCTTATCGATGCACTCGATGCCCTCGATTTTCTTATATGGACCCACAGGGCGCGTCGAACGGTGAATGGCATTCGTAAGGGCAGGCGCAATGGTGTCGGTAACCAGGGAGCTCTTGCCCGATCCCGACACGCCGGTAACAACCGTAAGCGTACCAAACTCGATTTTGGCAGTAACGTTTTTGAGGTTGTTGGCTCGAGCGCCCGTAATTTTAAGGCAGCCGCGACCGGGCTTGCGCCGTTCATCAGGCACCCGGATCATTCGTTTACCGGTCAGATAAGCGCCCGTCATCGACTCGGGACACGCCATGATATCGGCAGGGGGTTCCCCCCCCGCCACCTGGCCCCCCCCGTCGACGCTTTC
>UQHR01000030.1 GCA_900540905.1 uncultured Collinsella sp.
GCAGCGGCAACCGCGCGACAACGAAGCCCCCGTGGGGGGGCCCGCCGATATGGCTGCCGCCGTCGAGGCCGTGAACACCGTGGCGCCCGAGCACCTGGAGCTGCACTGCAAGGATGCGATGGGCCTGCTTGGCGGCATTCGCAACGCCGGCGCCATCTTTGTGGGCGCTTGGAGCTCCGAGCCGCTTGGCGATTATGTTGCCGGCCCCAACCACACGCTGCCGACCGGCGGCACGGCCATGTTCTCCAACCCGCTTTCGGTCGAAGAGTTCGTTAAGCGCTCGAGTATCATTTGCTATACACCCGAGGGCCTGCTCTCCGACGCTCCCGCCACACAGCGTCTGGCCGAGGCCGAGGGTCTGTGGGCACACGCGCTTTCCGCCGCTCTGCGTCGCCGCGTGCTGGAACAAGGCGAGGATGCCGTGAGCGTCGAGTCGCTGGCCGCGGCCGACCTGACCAAGGTTGCCTGGCCGGGTGATACGACCGCGACGGTTGCCGAGGGCGTGGACCTGGCGGCAGCAGGCGCAGATGGCGCTGGCGTGGCTGGCGAGGAGGCCTAACATGGCCGAACTCACGCCGCGCATGAAGGAGCTCGTCCAGCCCTACTTGGCCGGTATCGAACCCTACGATCCCGACTTTGCGCCCACGCGCATCAATCTTTCGGCCAACGAGAACACCTATCCCGTGCCGGCTGGCGTGCGCAAGGCGGTCGACGCGGCCCTGGCTGCCACGCCGCTCAACCGCTATCCCGACCCCATGTCCAACGACCTGCGCGATGAGCTTGCTGCCTGGCATGGCGTGGCACGTGAGAATATTTGCGTGGGCAACGGCGGCGACGAGCTGCTCTATAACTACCTGCTGGCGTTTGGCGGCGCGGGACGGACCCTGCTCAACTGCCCGCCGTGCTTTAGCGAGTATGCGTTCTTTGCGTCTCTGTGCCAGACCGAGGTGCGCGACGTGTGGCGCGACCCGGCGACCTTTGAGCTCGACCAGGCAGCCATGCTCGCCGCGGCGCCGGAGTGCAACTTGGCCATCGTGACCTCGCCCAATAACCCCACGGGCGACGTGGCGCCGCTCGACTTTGTCGCGGCCCTGTGCGATGCATGCCCCGGCATGGTCATGGTCGACGAGGCCTACGTTGAGTTTGCGGACGATTCGTTTGGCGCGGCTACCACGGCGCAGGGGCTTATCGCCGAGCATCCCAACCTGGTGATTCTGCATACGCTGTCCAAGGCGTTTGGCGCCGCCGGCACGCGTCTGGGCTATGTGATCGCGGCGCCCGAGGCCATCGATGTGTTTGCGGCGATTCGCCAAATCTACTCGGTTAACGTGCTAAGCCAGGCCGCCGCGCTTGCCTGCGTGCGTGCCCGCGATGCGTATGCGCCTGTGGTGGCACAGGTCGCATCCGAGCGCGAGCGCGAGTTGTGCGCCCTGCGTGCAATGGCTGCCGAGGGCATGCCCGTGGAGGCATGGCCGAGCGCGGCGAACTTTGTGCTCGTGCGCACGTCGCATGCCACGCGCGTGCGCGAGCGTCTGCGCGACGAGTATTCGATTTTGGTGCGCGACTTTAGCTACGCGCCGGGGCTCGCGGACTGCCTGCGCATTACCGTGGGCACCCCGCAGGAAAACGACGAGGTGCTGGCTGCGTTTGCCGCGCTGGTGAAGGAGGAGATGTAGATGGACCGCTATGCCGAGGTGACCCGCAAGACGGGCGAGACCGACATTGTCGTAAAGCTCGACCTGGATGGAAGCGGCGTGTGCGATATCTCGACCGGTGTGCCGTTTTTCGACCACATGCTCAACGCTTTTGGCCGCCATGGCCTGTTCGATCTGACGGTGCACGCGGTGGGCGACGTGGAGGTCGATGCGCATCATACCGTCGAGGACACGGGCATTGTGCTGGGCGAGGCGTTTTGCCAGGCGCTGGGCGACAAGGCGGGCATTACACGCTTTGCCGACGCGGCGATCGCCATGGACGAGACACTCGTGATGGCTGCTGTTGATATTTCGGGGCGCGGGCAGGCCTACTGCGAGCTGCCCGTGCCGACCGAGCGCGTGGGCAGCTTCGATACCGAGCTGGCCGTCGAGTTCTTCTACGCCTTTGCGCGCGATGCCAAGCTCACGCTGCACGTGCGCGAGCTGGCGGGCGGCAACTCGCATCACATTATCGAGGCCGCCTTTAAGGCCGTGGGTCGCACGATGCGCCACGCCTGCGAGTTCGATCCCCGCGTGCAGGGCATCCCCAGCACCAAGGGCTCGCTGTAACCGTCACAAGGGTAAAACCACCACGAAGGGGACAGGCACCTTTGTGGTGGTTTTGGATGATGAGAAGAGGAGGGGTCGCGTGGGCGAACCGAAGATCGTGGTGGTTGACTACCACAAGGGCAACTTGTCGAGCGTTGCGCGCGGGCTTGCGCGCGCCGGTGCCGCCGCCTGCACATCGGACGATCCGGAGCAGATCCGCAATGCCGACGGCCTGGTCATCCCGGGCGTGGGCGCGTTCTATGACGCAATCGCCTTTATGCGCCAGAGCGGCGAGGCGGACGCGGTGCTCGATGCCGTCGCCGCCGGAACTCCACTGCTCGGTATCTGCCTGGGCCTTCAGCTGTTTTTTGAGCGCGGCGACGAGGGTGTGCCGGCGGACGAGGGTGTTGCCACGGACGGCGACGTCTCCGAGCAGGCTGGCGGTCCCTGGGTCGATGGCCTGGGTATTATGCGCGGCTCGTGCACGCGCTTGGAGTCGAGCCGCCTGAAGGTGCCGCACGTGGGCTGGGACCAGGTGCACATGACGCCCGCCGGCGCGGCCGATCCGCTGCTTGCTGGTTTTGCCGAGGGTGCCAACATGTACTTTACCCACAGTTATGCGGTGGCCGATGACGCCGATGCCGCCGATGTGCTGGCGCGCACGCACTATACGCGGAGCTTCCCGTGCATCGTGCGCCATGGCAACGTGTGGGGCTGCCAGTTCCATCCCGAGAAATCCTCCGCGCTGGGTCAGCGCATCCTTAAGAACTTCGTCAACATCGTCGAGGAGGCTGGCCGATGATCCTGTTTCCCGCAATCGATCTGATCGGCGGCAAGGTCGTGCGCCTGGAGCGTGGCGACCGCAGCCGCTGCAAGGTATATTCCGACGACCCCGTGGCCGTTGCTCGCTCGTTTGCCGAGCAGGACGCGAGCTGGGTGCACGTCGTCGACCTGTCCGCTGCCTTTGGCGAGGACGAGGATGCGTGTGCTGCCAACTCGGCAGCGATTAAGGCCATCTGCGGCGTCGACGGTCTGTCCGTGGACGTGGGCGGCGGCGTTCGCTCGCTTGCACGCATCGACGAGTTGGCAGGCTACGGCGCACGCCGCATCGCACTGGGCACCGTGCTGGTGACCGAGCCGGGTTTTGCCGAGGTGGCGGCCCAAGGCTTTGGCGAGTTGCTGGTGGCAGACATCGCCGCGCGCGACGGTCAGGTCAAGGTGAATGGTTGGCGCGACGGCGCGGGCGTGGCACTCGACGATGCCGTGGCGCAGCTTTCCGAGCTGGGTTTTAAGCATCTGGTGTATACCGACATCGCGCGCGATGGCATGCAGACGGGCATCGATGTGGCGGCGTATCGCCATGTGGCCGAGGTCGCGGGCTTTCCCGTCGTGGCATCGGGTGGCATCTCGACGCTCGACGATATCCGCGCGCTTGCCGCGGTGGGTGAGGACGCCATCGAGGGTGCCATCACCGGCCGTGCGCTCTACGAAGGCAACTTTACGCTGGCACAGGCGCTGGCCGCCGCCCGAGGGGAGGAGTAGCCCATGCTTACCAAACGCGTAATTCCCTGCTTGGACGTCAAGGATGGCCGTGTGGTCAAGGGCGTCAACTTTGTGAGCCTGCGCGATGCGGGCGACCCGGTGGAGCTAGCGCGTGCCTACGATCGCGAGGGTGCGGACGAGGTCGTCTTCCTGGACATTACCGCCACGAGCGACAACCGTGCGACGACCATCGAGATGGCGGCGCACGCGGCCGAGGAGCTCGCCATTCCCTATACCGTGGGCGGCGGCTTTCGCGACCTGGCGGGCATGCGCACCATGGTTGCAGCCGGTGCTGACAAGGTGTCGCTCAACTCTGCCGCCGTGCGCGACCCGTCGCTGATTAGCCAGGCTGCCGCGGCGTTTGGCAGCCAGGCCGTGGTCGTGGCGATCGATGCCAAGCGCGTGGGCCTGCCCGGCGCATCTGGTGCCGACAAGTGGGAGGTCTTCACGGCGGGCGGCCGCAACGCCACGGGCATCGACGCGGTGGCGTGGGCCGAGGAGGCGGCTCGCCGCGGCGCCGGCGAGATCCTGCTGACCAGCATGGACCGCGACGGCACCAAGGCTGGCTTTGACCTGGCGCTCACCCGCGCCGTGGCGCGCGCGGTGCCGATTCCGGTGATTGCGAGCGGCGGCGTGGGCACGCTCGAACATTTTGCCGAGGGCGTGATCGAGGGCGAGGCCGATGCCGTGCTAGCAGCGAGCGTCTTTCACTTTGGAACCTTCAGCATTCGCCAGGTGAAGGAGTATATGGCGTCGCAGGGCATCCCTGTCAGGCTGGACTTTTAGCGCTGCGGCTTGCCCAGGCACCCGACCTTCCGGCTCCAACCCTCCTCGCGTACTTAAGTACGCGTCGTCGGGCTTGTCGCTCGGAATCTCGGGCACCTGGACAACCCTCGCCGACCTGTGGGGTTTAAATTGGGGAGAGAAATGGAAGAGATAACCGATCCTTCAAAGCTTACATATGACGCCAAGGGGCTGATTCCTTGTGTAGTTCAGCAATATGACACTGGTGAGGTACTTATGGTCGCCTGGATGAACGAGGAGTCGGTGGGATTGACGCTCAAGACCGGCACCACGTGGTTTTGGAGCCGCAGCCGCCAGGAGCTCTGGAACAAGGGTGCGACGAGCGGCAACATGCAGGAGGTCAAGGAGCTCTGGGCCGATTGCGATAGCGATACGCTACTGGTCAAGGTCGACTCGCCGGGTCCGGCCTGCCACACCGGCAACCGTACCTGCTTCTTTAAGAAACTCGCGTAGGGCGGGCGCTCGATTAGACGCTCGGCCACCAGAAAGGATTGGACTATGGGTGTGCGCACCGCAAACGTTCAGGATGGAAATATCGGTGAGACGCTGACAGGTCTGGCCGAGGTGATTCACGGTCGTCGTGATGTATCGCCGCAGGAGAGCTACACCGCTCGTCTGTTGACTGACGTCGAGGACGAGCTGCTCAAGAAGCTTGCCGAGGAGGCAAGCGAGGTGATCATGGCCTGCAAGGATAACGATCACGATCACATCCGCTACGAGGCCGGCGACCTGGTCTACCACCTGCTCGTGACGCTCGAGCGCTACGGTATCACCCTCGACGAGCTAGCCGGCGAACTCAACGCCCGCCGCCACTAGTCATTGGGGACGTTCTTAAACGACTAGTTAGGCGAGGGGCGTGGGTTGCCATTCGCCGGTGGGGTGGGGGATATCGAAGGTTCGATAACCGCAGTCGTAGGCGTGGGCCTGGGCCTCGCGGATGTTCCAGCAGATGTCGCAGGCGCGGTGCGCGTCCGAGCCAAAGGTAATCGGTACCTCGGCGTGGGCGAAGCAACGCAACAGCCCAGTCGCGGGATAGTAGTCGTCGAGGCCCTTGCGGGGTGCGGCGGTCGAGACCTCAACGCGGCGACCCGTATCGTGCGCGCACTCGGCCATCTGCTGCCAAAACGGTGCGGGGTCAAAGTCGGGCGCAAAGCCTTCCTTCGAAAAGCGCATGACCAGGTCGGGATGAGCCATCACATCAAAGTTAAGTGGGCTTTCGCAGGCGCGGCACCAGTCGTCGACGTAGCGCTCCCACACGCCGCGCACGCCCAGGTTTTCCCAAACGTGCAGGTCGGTGTCGTCGTCGATCCAACCGCAAAGGGAATCGGGTGTATCGGGGCGAGCGACGTTTTCCGTTTTCGCCGTACCCGCGGCACCGGTCATGATATCGCCTGGGTTGCCAATCCAATGCACGCTGCCAAGGCGTACGACGGCGCCCTGGGACCAGCGCTCTACCAAGGGCTCGCAACCCTCGTACCAATCGCATTCAAAACCGTAGATAAAGGTGAGCTCCGGAGCGATCTGCGCGGCGAGTTTGCGGGCGTCCTCAAAGGCCAGACGATGTGCCGTCAGGTCACCCTCGACAACCTGTACTTCGCAGTTGGCGTCCATGCTGGCGGGCAGGGTGAGGTGATCGGTCGAGACCATGACGCGGCAGCCGGCCGCAGCAGCGGCACGGACGTTGTCCTCAAACGAGGCATGCCCGTCCGAAAACGAGGTGTGGGTATGGCAATCGACCAGCGGGCACATGGGCATAGCGGCTCCTTTGCGTCAAGCGAATCCGCTTCATTGTAATGGCGCAGCTCTCAACACGCCGGGCACGCCGGGGATCGAAATCGATTGGAAAGGTTGCGCGGCGCGTGGTGCGGCCTCGCTTGCTCTCAAAACGTGTACGTCAGCCTCCAAAATCGACAAATAATGACATGTTTGGAGGCTGACGTACACGTTTGGATGGGGGCGAGGGCGGCGACGGACGAAAGTCACGCTTGTGCCACGTCCGATGTGCTAGCGTTTGGATGAACAAAACGAGCCCGCGCGGAAAGGAGCCGGACCGTATGCCATGCGATAGCACATCCCCGCTGTCCCGCGAGACCGATGCGCCCGAAACCATCGTCAAGCTGGAATGCGACATCGACGACGCGTCGCCTGAGGTACTCGCCTACGCCGCCGACCGCCTGCGCGAGGCGGGTGCGCGCGAGGTGCACTGGCTGCCCCTCTATTGTAAGAAAGGCCGCCCCGGCTGGCAGCTGCAGGTAATCTGCACCTACGAGGATATCGAGCGCCTGCAGACGATCATCTTCTTGGAAACCACGACCAACGGCATTCGTCGCCAGGTTATGGAGCGCGTTTGCCTACCACGCCGCTTTGAGCGCGTAACGACGCCATGGGGCGAGGTGTTCATCAAGGTGGCCACCCTGCCCGACGGCAGCGAGCGTGCAGCGCCCGAGTACGAGGACTGCGCCCGCCTTGCCCGCGAGCACGGTGTGCCGCTCCAGCGCGTGATACAGACAGCACAAGCCGCGGCTCTGCAATTTGAGTGACACGGTCGGCGACGCGCCACACCCGCCCCATCAACCTCACCGAAAGGACCACCATGAAATACCTCATCGCTTCCGACATCCACGGCTCGGCATACTGGGCCGAGCGCCTGGTCGCCGCCATCGAATCCCAGCAGCCCGACCGCATCGTGCTGCTGGGCGACCTGCTCTACCACGGTCCGCGCAACGACCTGCCGCGCGATTACGCCCCCAAGCACGTGATCCCGCTGCTCAACGCCCTGGCCGACCGTATCATCGCGGTGCGCGGCAACTGCGACGCCGAGGTCGACCAGATGGTGCTCGACTTCCCCGTCATGGCCGACTACGCCACGCTGTTCGACGAGACCGGCCGCGAGCTGTTCCTGACGCACGGCCATGTCTTTGGCGCCGGCATGCACAACAGCGTCGACCACGCGCCCGCGTTGCCCGAGGGCTCCGCGCTCGTCTACGGTCATACGCACATCAAGGTCAACGAGGAAAGCGCCGCGCACCCGGGCCTGTGGCTCTTCAACCCCGGTAGTGTGAGCATTCCCAAGGACGGCACGCACAGCTACGGCATCTACGAGGACGGCGCGTTCCGCCATGTGATCCTGGAGGAGGAATAACCATGGCGCAGCACATGGCTCAGCAAAATGCCGAGGGTTCGCGTGACCTGTCCACGCTGGTCGACGCGTCGGCCGAGCTGCAGCATCTGGTGCAGACCGTCTGGCGCTTGCGTCAGCCCGACGGCTGCCCGTGGGACCGCGAGCAGACGCACCGCAGCATTGGCAAGAACATGATCGAGGAGGCCTACGAGGCGCTCGACTGCATCGAGGCGGACGACGCGGTTCACCTGCGCGAGGAGCTGGGTGACGTGCTCATGCAGGTCGTGCTGCATGCGCAGATTGCTGCTGACGCCGGCGAGTTTACGCTGGCCGACGTGGCGCGTGATATCGATGCCAAGCTCATCCGCCGTCATCCGCACGTGTTTGGCGATGTAGATGCCGACAGCTCCGACGAGGTGCTCAAGATTTGGGACGAGGTCAAGCTTGCCGAGAAGGCCGCCAAGGACAAGGCCGTGGCGGCAGGCGAGGCTGCGCCCGAGGGCCTGCTCGACGGCGTGCCCACGCATCTACCGGCGCTGATGCAGGCTCAGAAGGTGTCGCGCAAGGCGGCTGCCGTGGGCTTTGAGTGGGAGACGGTCCAGGACGTGTGGGACGAGGTTGCCGAGGAGCGTGCCGAGTTTGAGGCCGAGGCCCCCGGAACGCCCGAGCGCGAAATGGAGTTTGGCGATCTGCTCTTTGCCCTGGTCAACGTCGCGCGCAAGGAGGGTATCGACGCCGAGAGCGCCCTGCGTGCCAGCACAGCAAAGTTCCGCCGCCGCTGGGCCGCGATGGAGCAGATGGCGGCCGATGCCCACGTGGATCTGGCCGAGCTCTCGACCCACGGCCTCAACGACCTGTGGGATGCCGCAAAGGCGGAGGAGTAAGACTGCGGGAACGACGGGCTGACGCGCCTCATCGTTCCCGCTAAATTTTTCGAAAATCAAGTGTATCCTTCGGCTAACTTAGGGCATAATGCAAAAAGTGCGACATGGCTAACTTACGGAGGCGCACCGATGGTGCACGGTCAGCCGGTCGCTTGCATCCACTACGTTTCCAAGTGAGAGGGAGACAACATGAGCGATATTTTGGATGTCTACGGTCGTGAGGTGCTCGACAGCCGCGGCAACCCCACCGTCGAGGTCGAGGTCGTGCTCGAGGACGGCAGCTTCGGCCGCGCGATGGTGCCTTCGGGCGCTTCGACCGGCGCCTTTGAGGCATGCGAGCTGCGCGACGGCGACAAGGGCCGCTATCTGGGCAAGGGCGTTTCGCAGGCCGTCGAGCATGTCAACAACGAGTGCGCTAACGCCGTCGTGGGCCTCGACGCCTTCGACCAGCGCGCCGTCGATGCCGCGCTGATTGCTGCGGACGGTACTCCCAACAAGACCAAGCTCGGTGCCAACGCCATCCTGGGCGTGTCGCTGGCCGTTGCCCGCGCTGCGGCGGAGTCGGCGGGCCTGTCGCTGTACCAGTACCTGGGCGGCGTCAACGCTCACCTGCTGCCCACGCCCATGATGAACATCCTCAACGGCGGTGTGCATGCCGACAATAACGTCGACTTCCAGGAGTTCATGATCATGCCGGTGGGCGCCCCGAGCTTTGCCGAGGGCCTGCGTTGGTGCGCCGAGGTCTACCACACCCTCAAGGGCGTGCTGCATGAGGCTGGCCTGGGCGGCGGCGTGGGCGACGAGGGCGGCTTTGCGCCCAACCTCAAGACCAATGCCGAGCCGTTCGAGTACATTACTAAGGCCGTCGAGAAGGCTGGCTTTAAGCCCGGCGTCGACTTCATGTACGCCATGGACCCGGCGTCCACCGAGTTCTACAACGCCGAGACCGGTATGTACGAGCTCAAGGGCGAGGGCGTGGAGTACACGAGCGCCCAGATGGTCGATTACTGGGAGAAACTCGTCGACACCTATCCCATCATCTCCATCGAGGACGGCATGGCCGAGGAAGACTGGGACGGCTGGGTTGAGCTCACCCGCCGCATTGGCAACAAGGTGCAGCTGGTGGGCGACGACCTGTTCGTCACCAACACCGAGCGCCTCAAGAAGGGCATCGAGCTGGGTGCCGCCAACGCGATCCTGGTCAAGGTCAACCAGATCGGCACGCTCACCGAGTCGCTCGAGGCCATCGAGACCGCCAAGGAGGCCGGCTACGCTTGCATCGTGAGCCACCGTTCCGGCGAGACCGAGGACTCCACGATCGCCGACCTGGTCGTGGGCGTCAACGCCGGCCAGATCAAGTCGGGCGCACCGTGCCGCAGCGACCGTATCGCCAAGTACAACCAGCTCATCCGCATCGAGGACGAGCTTGAGGGCAGTGCGCGCTACGCCGGCAAGGCCGCGTTCTACAACATTCGCTAGGCACGCGGAGGTCGCGGGGGCGGGGAAGACTCGGATTTGCCTTGCTTCAGCCGGGCGCTGTTGAGCACCATTGGGCGCTGGGCCATATGGCTCAGCGCCTTTTTTATGTCGAGCAAAGGCTGCCGAAGGCGGTGCGGGCGCTCGTGCTATAACTAAAGGACTTAGCGCAAACAAACCTCAACCGCACAAGGCGCACATGGATCAGATTTACGACAACAGGTACTATTCCGCCGGTTCGCGTGAGCCGTCGCCTCGCCGTGCGCGCACGGTGCAGCTCGGTGGGTCCGCCTACGCCGGCGCCGACCGCTCCATGCAGCGCCCGACAAGTACCTCGCGCCCCAATGCTCAAGTGAATACTTCGACAGATGGACCAGTGCGCCCGGCACGTTCGTCGCATGCTCAGCGCTCGTCGGCTCAAACGCACGATAGGTCGAGCAGGCCCTCGAACCGTTTTTCGGGCTCGGACTTTATGCACTACGCCAACGACAACGCGGTGGTCAAGGCGATCTACGACTTTACCCACGGTCCTCAGCGAGGGCTATTCATCGGCATCGTCGTTGCCCTGGTGCTCGTGAGCCTGTATTTCCCCGTGCGCGACCTGTACGTGGCAAAGCGTTCGAGCGATATCTTGACCAAGCAGGTCGAGATTCGCCAGCAATACAATGATGGGCTGCAAAAAAGCGTCGACAAGCTGCTCTCGGAGGAGGGTATCAAGGATGCGGCATCCGAGGACCTGGGCTTGGTGATGCCCGGCGAGAAGAGGATTGAAGTGCAGGGCCTGGACGGCGATTCGGATGCCTCGTCGAGCCAGAAGTCGTCGAACGCCAAGAAGGCCAGCGAAGTTGCCAAGGAAATCGAAGAAGTCGGTAAGGACGCGCCGTGGTACATCCAAGCGCTCGACATGCTGTTTGGGTTTAACGGCGTCGAGGGCCAGACGGTCGTGTCCAACGGCAAATAGCGCCCGGAGGGGAGCCCGCAATGACAAATTGCAAACGCTATAAGGTAGCCGCGATCGACCTGGGAACGGTGTCGTCGCGACTGGTGTTGGCCCAGGTCGAGGGCGGAGCGATTGCGGAATCGTCCAAGCATACCGAGATTACCGACTTGGGCGAGGGCGTGGACGCGACGGGGCGCTTTTGCGAGGCGGCCGTTGAGCGCGTGCTCGCTGCGTGCCGCATGTTTGTGGACGAAGCCCGTGCCTTTGGGGCCGCGTGCATCTGCACCACGTGCACGAGCGCCGCACGCGATGCGTCCAATGCTGCCCTGCTGCTGGACGGCCTGCGCGATCTGGGGCTCGAACCGCAGGTGATTCCTGGCGAGGTTGAGGCGCGCCTGACGTTTTTTGGCGTAGCGCACGACTTTGCAGACGAGCGCATCATCGTCGCCGATTCGGGTGGCGGCTCCACGGAGCTCGCGACGGGCGTCTATGCGCCGGAGCGCGGGGTCTTTGCGCTGGAGGGAACGCGCTCACTGGACATCGGTTGCCGTCGCGTGACGGAGCGATTTTTCTCGGCACTGCCGCCCGCACGCGGCGAGCTTACTGCCGCTGCCGCGTGGGCGGGCGAGCAGTTCGCTGCCTATTTTGAGGGCCTGCCGAGCAATTTTGAGCGCGCCGAACGCTTGGTCGCAGTGGGTGGCACCGTCACCACACTCGTGGCGCTCGTTCATGAGCTGGAACCGTACGATTCGAGCTTTGTGCACCTGCGCGAGCTTTCGCTGGATCAGGTTTCGGCCGCTATCGAGCGCATGTCTGCGTTGGATGCGGACGGCATCGCCGCTCTACCGGGTGTACAGCCCAAACGCGCGGGCGTGATCTTGGCTGGTGCCGTGGTAATCCGCGAGCTTATGCGAGCCGGCGGCTACAAGACGCTCACTGTAAGCGAGAACAGCTTACTCGCCGGCATGGCCGCCACCATCAACGAGGCTCTCGACGGTGCGACCCCCACCATCTCCTGGACCCCAGAGCTCAGCACCCTCTAAATAAGTTGCGGTGAAATAGTTCCTAAATAAGCTGGTAAACGGTATAAACAGGATCTATTCCACCGCAACTTAGAGCTCCGCCGGCGTGTAAAAGAAACGAGCCCGCATCCCTGGGGGACACGAGCTCGTAAACAATACATGGTAGGGGCGGTGGGACGTCTGCGTATTTGCTGCGCAAATACGCACCGGCTTCGGCCGCCTGTCGGCGCCCTCGCCGGCTCGCTACGGACGCTGCGCGTCCGCTTAACGCTCGCCCCCTCGCGGGTTCGAGTCCCGCCGGCATCTAAAAGAAGCGAGCCCGCATCCCTGGGGAACACGGGCTCGCAAGCAATCACATGGTAGGGGCGGTGGGACTCGAACCCACAATCCTTGCGGCGAGAGATTTTAAGTCTCCTGCGTATGCCAATTCCGCCACGCCCCCGTGAGACTAGAAGTCTAGCACAAGCCGCCCATTACGCGTTGACGGCCATCGAGTGCTGGCCCGACTTCTCAAGGAACTCTTGGAACTTGGCCTCGTCGCCCTTGTTTTGGTACTGCAGGGCCAGCAGGTACTCCAGTCGGCAGCGCTTGACCGGGTCGTCACCGACATCCTCGAGCATGCGCTCCAGCTCGGGAATATCGTTGTGGCGCTTGAGGATCATCGTGTCGTACATCAGCTGGCACTCGTGCGCGACCGCCTCGGCCTGACCGCCCTCAAAGCCCTTGATCTCGTGCAACAGCTCCTTGGATTTTTTGCGGTCCTCCTGGCCAACGTAGTAGTTAAAGGCTTTGATCACCAGGTCGACGCGCTGCATCTTGGGCAGATTGAGCCCCAGCAGCAAATCGAACATCTCATCGGCGCGCTTGTGGTCCTCGCGCAGCAGATAGGAGTTCAGGCGCAGGTAGTCGCGGTTGTAGCGTGGGTACAGCATGCTGGTGAGTTTGCCGTCGAGCAAACGATCGAACTCGTCCCACTGCTTGGCAGCCATAAGCTGCTGCAGGCGCTTGAACGTGGTGCGTTTTTTGACGCTAAAGAACACCGACACGGCGATGCAGATGATAACGACGGCGGTCCAGAGTGTGCGGGAATCGGGCATATTAGGGTCCTTAGTCGCTCATAAAGCGAGCGGTATGACAACACGTACTAGATGTATTATACGCAGCGCGCAAGCAAACTGGCATAAAAGCTCATCGAGGCCGAGTGCCATCGCTCGCTGCGGTACACTTACCTAAAGTAAACCATGAAGGGAGACATTACCTATGAAGAAGATCGTTTTGGCTTGCGGTGCTGGCGCTGCTACTTCCACGCTCGTTGCCCAGAAGGTCGCTACTCTGCTCGACGCCAACGGTTATGCCGACAAGTACGAGATCGTGCAGTGCGCCATCTCCGAGGCCAAGGATTACTGCGACGAGGGCGCTGACCTGCTGATCGCCACCACCGTTGCCCCCGAGGGCCTCACCTGCCCGTACGTGAGTGGCGTGCCCTTCATGACCGGCATGAACCGCGTTGCCGCCGAGAAGGCCGTTCTCGACGTCATGGCTCAGTAGGCGCTGACTGCATGAGTGAGCAGAACGCCAACCCGGTAGAGCTCTTTGGTATGCGCGTTGCCCATGTGGGCATTAACGCCACCGACCCGGCAGACGCCCTGGAGATCGCGGAGCTGTTCTCGACGATGATGGGCCTGCCCGTCATCGAGACCCCGGTTTCGTACTTCAACGATTCGCTGGTCGAGATCATGAAGCAGAACGGTCGTGGCACCAAGGGCCACATCGGCTTTGCCGTTAACGACATCGATGCAGCTGAGAAGTGGTTTGCCGAGCGCGGGCTCGAGGTCAACGAAGAGTCGCGCGTGCTGCTGTCCGACGGCGGCACCAAGCTCGTGTACTTTAAGCGCGAGTTCGCCGGTTTCGCCGTGCACCTGTGCCGCGAGTAGCGCACAAGCTGCCATAGCTGGCAAAAAGGGATAGGGTCGCGTGGCCCTATCCCTTTATTTATGCCGAGGGGCTTCCTATCGTGGCAGGCGAATCGTAAAGCGGCTGCCGACCCCTTCGACCGAGGTCACACCGATGACGCCGCCGTGGCTGTCGACGATCCACTTGGCGATCGCAAGCCCCAGACCCGAACCCTGTGCGCCGGCATCGCGCGCGTTGTCGGCACGGTAGAACCGCTCGAACGCGTGAGCTGCGGATTCCTGGTTCATGCCGATGCCCTCGTCCTCAACACTTATGTCGATCGTGCCCGCGCCCGCATCTGGCGTTATGCCAAATGTGACGGTCGTTCCCGCATCCGAGTACTTGGCGGCGTTTTGCACGATCACGCGCAGAGCCTGCTTCACGAGGGCCACGTCGACGGGCGCGTCGCAGCGCGGGTCGCTGGCAAGCGCAGCGTCAGAAGCCAGCCGATACGTGTGCTCGGTATCGATCATCTGCGATTCTTCGCATACCTCGCTGACCAGTGCAGCCAAGTTGGTATGCGCGCGCCGCAGGACCGTGCGCCCGGCATCGCCGCGTGCCAAAAACAGCAGCTGCTCCACGAGCTCTTGCATGTGCTCGCTTTCGGCCTTGAGGGACGCGATAGATTCTGCCAGCACGTCCGGGTCGTCTTTGCCCCAGCGATCGAGCATGTTTACGTAGCCCTGAATCACCGCGATGGGCGTGCGCAGCTCGTGGCTCGCATCGTTGACAAAGCGCATTTGCTGCAGTTTGGCCTCTTGCATCTGGCGCAGTAGGCGGTTGAGTGCAACCTCGATGCTTGCCAGGTCGGCGTCGCCGGTAGTGACGCTCGGCGAGTCGACGCTTGCGCGCTCGATGGCCTGCTCCAGTGTTTCCATCTTGCCGCCGGCGAGTTGCATGCGGCCGAGTTCGTCCACGCGCAGGGCCAGATCGTTGAGCGGCGCCATGGTGCGGCGCACGCGGCGGGCACCGCCGAGCATGTTGAGCACGCTGATGACCTGCCAACCCACAACGACAAGGTAGAGAGGCCATAGCGCGACGAGGTCCTGCGCGAGGGGGAAAGTCTTGGTGGTGCGCGCAAGCTCGACGGTATAGGTGAGCGTTGCCAGGTCCCAGCCGCGCGCGGGCGTCAGCGACATGCCGTGAACGGTGGCGCTGGGGATCCATCCTGCGGTAAACGCGCCGTCGGGCAGCGTCTGGTTGTATCCATAGACGAGGATCGCCGTCGCAATCACCATCAGCAGCAGATCGAGCCAGACGTAGCTTATCAGGCGGCGCCACATATAGCCCCAGTTGATGGCGCGGGCGATGGAGGTGACGCGCTTGGCCTCGGCGTTACGCGCGGCAGACATAGCCCACCCCGCGCACGGTCTGGATGATGCGGGCGCCGCCGGCGTCCTCGATCTTGGCGCGCAGGTGCGCGATGTGCACGTCGACGTTGTTGGTGTCGCCTACATATTCGTAGCCCAGCGCCTCGTGCGCGATGCGTTCGCGCGTGAGCACGCTGCCGGCATGCGCCATAAGCAGGGCGAGGACATCGAACTCGCGGGCCGTGAGCGCGATGGGCGAGCCGCCGACCGTGACTTCGCGGCGGTCGGGATCGAGTGCGACCGAGCCCACGGCGAGCGTGGCGGGGGAGGGCACGGCAGAGGTCTTGGCCGAGTCGCCGACCGGGGACATCGCAGCGGCGTTCCCGGCCGCGCCGCCCGCCATACCCACCCCGGCACCGGCGCCGCCAACGCCCGAAGCCGCCCGCACGGCTTCCGAGCGCTTCAGCGCCACGCGGATCCGTGCGAACAGCTCTTCAATCGCAAACGGCTTGGTCAGGTAATCGTCGGCGCCGGCATCGAGCCCGGCCACCTTGTCCATCACGGCATCGCGCGCGGTGACCATGATCACCGGCACATCCTTGTGCTTGCGTACGCGCCGCAGGACCTCCATGCCGTTGAGCTGCGGCAGCAGTACATCGAGCAGAATCAAATCGTAGTCGCGCTCCAGTGCCAGGTCCACGGCGGTGCGGCCGTCGGCGGCATGTTCCACCCGGTAGCCCTCGTGCTCCAGCTCGAGCGTCACAAAGCGGGCGATTTTCTCCTCGTCCTCTACGATCAGGATCCGTGCCATACGTGCCCCCCCGTCTGCGATTACTTGTCGTCGTTGAGATTTTGCTTGATGTCGTCCGCGGCGTCGGCGGCGTGATCCATAAGGTTGTTGATGCTGCCGGGCACGTCGCCGTCGCTATCGATGCGGTAACGCATGCCAAAGAACAGGCCGATCAGCATCAGCCATATCGTGGCGCCCCAGGCAAACAGGGCGATGATGGGGATCAGGATGGGGATGTTGAGGATGATTGCATCGCGGCGCGTGGCGATAAACTTGGTGTCCAGGCTCAGGCGGAAGAGCTTTTTGAGGTACTCCCACACGCTGTCCATCTTCTTGGAGAAGTCGGTCTTTTCGCTCGACTTCTCGTAGGCGGCCTGCGCGGCGACCATCTCGGCCGAGGGTTCGTCGACCGGCGCGGACTCGGTGGCGGCGTGCGCCGACGTGGTCTGGGTCTTGCCTTGCGACTCGAGCCAAATGATGGCGTCCAAAACGTTGCCGTCGGCGGCGTCGAGCGCGGCTTTGGCATCGGTGTAGCTCACGTTGCACTTGGTGCGGATGGTTTCAACTTTTTCGAGGTCGTCCATGACCTGTCCTTTCGTTCGATGGGCGCGACGCCGGGCGATCTGCCCGGGCGCGAGCGTTGCGTTCGGCGGCCTGCGTTGCGCGGCGCCGCCCCGCCCTTGGTCGAACTCTATAGTGCAGGTTATAGATTAAGCGATTCTTGAGCCAAGATTAATGTTGGATGAGTTTTTGGGTAGCGGTGGGAAAAGTATTAGACCTCGATAGCGGGGGATGTGGTGTCGGTGCAAAACGGCGTCAAAGGTTGGTCGAGCAGGCGGTTTCTCCATTGATGTCCGCACAGCATGTGACACTTACCCTGCCGCCCCGCTCTGCCGCGACGGCATGCGTCTGAACAACGACCCTCTAAGGAGTTCGATACCGATGAGTGACAACGCAAAGCATCTCGCAAAGAAGTGCGTTAAGGACGCGGGGCCGTGCCTCGCGCTGTGCGTAGCCGGCGCAGCGGTCGCGCTGCTGGCTGTTCTGGGGCCGTTCGACGTGCTCCGAAGTGCCAGCTTTCTGCATGCTTGCATGGCTCTTGCCGGCGCCATGATGACCGGCGGCGTGCTCGATTTGATCTTTTGGGTGTTTGACCCGTTTGGATGGAAGAGCGAGGGTAGGTCCCAAAGGATGGAAGGGCTGGAACGGTTGACTTAGTGATCGTGCAGAATGTGGGCTAGCGACTTACAGGGAAGTGGTGATCCGATGACGGTCTATGTGACGGGCGATATTCACGGCGGCGTCGACATGCAAAAGCTTCGCGACTGGGATCTTGGGGATGGTTTGACAAGTGACGACTATCTCATCATCGCGGGCGACTTTGGCTTTCCGTGGGATTTCTCTGCCGAGGAATGTGCCGACATCGCCTGGCTGGAGTCGCGCCCCTATACCGTGCTGTTTGTCGACGGCAACCACGAGCGTTTCGATCACTGGTCGGAGCGCCCCATGGAGCTGTGGCACGGCGGCCTGACGCAGCGCCTGTCGGACACCTCGCCCATCCGACGCCTGACGCGCGGTGAGGTTTTTGAGCTCGACGGCCCAACGATCTCTACCATGGGCGGCGCCACGAGCGTGGATAAGGAATACCGCATTCCGTATTCCAGTTGGTGGCCGCAGGAGCTGCCGGACGAGCGCAACTTTGAGGAGGCGCGGGCAAAGCTCGACAGCGTGGGTTGGAAGGTCGACTATGCGATCACCCATACCTGCTCCACGCGCATGCTTTCGCCCACGCTTTACCCGGCACCTGGCTGGAATTATCCCGATGTCGATCGACTCACCACGTTTTTCGACGAGCTGGAGGACCACCTGGACTACAAGCGCTGGTACTACGGGCATTTTCATCGTGACGCCAACCCGGCCGAGCGTCACACCGTGCTCTACGACTGCATCGTTCGCTTGGGCGACGAACTCCAGCCCTGGGATGTTGCGTAGAGGCGGGGTGGCTGGCTACTCGACCGTTACAGTGATGTTCTCCCGATGCGCGCGGATGACGTCCCAGCTAAAGTGCTCGACCAGCTGCTCGGCGGTACGCGGCGTGGTGTCCGGCGCGATGCCTGTTTGCCCGGCGAGCCATCCCAACAGTGCCTCGGGTGTGCCAAAGCGGGTGCGGAGCTCGCCCAGGTCCAGATCGCGATCGCGCTTGGAAAGGCGGCGGCCGTCCGGTGACATGAGCAGCGGAATGTGCGCGTAGTGCGGCGTGGGCAGTCCCAGCAGATGTTGCAGATAGATCTGGCGCGGCGTGGAACCAAGCAGGTCGCATCCGCGTACGATCTCGGTGACGCCCATGGCAGCGTCGTCGACCGCCACGGCCAGCTGATAGGCAAACACGCCGTCGCTGCGGCGCACCAAAAAGTCACCGCACTCGGTGGCGAGTGCTTCGCATTGGGCTCCGTACGTGCGGTCCACGAATTCGATCACGTCGCTGGCGAGGTCGTCGACGGTGGGCACGCGCAGGCGCGTGGCCGGAGCACGCAGGGCACTGCGGCGGGTGATTTCATCAGCAGAAAGACCTCTGCAGGCGCCGCGGTAGATGGGCGTGCCGTCGCTGGCGTGCGGTGCGCTCGCGGCGTGGAGTTCGGCACGCGTGCAAAAACAGGGATAGGTGAGGCCGGCGTCTTGCAGCTGGCGCAGGGCGTCCTCGTACAGATCCAGGCGATCGTGCTGGTAGTAGGGGCCTTCGTCCCACTCGAGCCCCAGCCAGGTCAGATCGTCAATCAGTTGAGCGGCAAGTTCCGGGCGCTTGCAGCGATCGTCCAGGTCCTCGATGCGCAGCACGATGCTGCCGCCCTGGCTGCGGGCCGAAAGCCACGAGCACAGGCAGCTGAACACGTTGCCCAGGTGCATGCGGCCCGAGGGCGACGGGGCGAAACGGCCCACGACGGGGGTGGGCACTGCCGTTGCTGGTGCGTCCGCGGCGTGTGTTGCTATGTTGCGTGCGTTGATATCCATGCGGACGAGTATAGCGCGGGGCGCGGTGGGGGAGACGCTGCCGTGGCCTGCAAGTTGCCGAGGCCGCGCGTTGCGCGTGCCGGACCACCGGCTCGACAGCTCGATCGCCGCCCGCCAGCCCAACCCCTCAAACGACAGAAACCCCGGCAGCTCTTCGCAACTGCCGGGGTTTCCGCGGAAAAGGGGGACATGATCCTCGAGCGAACGGCAAAGGGGCAAACCGTTTTCGCTCAACTGCTTTATGCCCCTCAGCTGGCGGCTCAATCAGCGCGTGCCGCGCCCACACAAAGCCGCTACACCTGTGACGGAGCTGTGAAGTGGTATCTATTGCCGGGGCGGGCTATGCCAAGGGTGTCCCTAATGACTAGTCATTTAAGAACGTCCCCAATGACTAGCTGCCGGGGTGCGGGTGTGACTTTCATCCCGTTTGGCGCTCCGGTCGCCTAGATGTTTGTCATGCGTACCCGCAAACGTGGGACAATGACGCTACTGGTATCACAGACAAAGGATGTGCCTATGAACGACCCCGTTGCCAAAACCTGTCGGCAGCGCCGCCTGTTTGCGCGATTTGCTTCCGTCTGCGCACTCGTCGCGCTTGCATTGCTGCTACTGCCCGCCGCCGCACACGCCGACGGTTATTCCATGACCCAAACCTATATCGGTGCCACGGTCGAGGCCGACGGCTCGCTAACCGTTGTCGAGGGACGCCAGTTTGATTTCGACGACGACATCAACGGCGTGTTTTGGGAGATCAATACGGGCACCAACCAGCAGGGCGGCACGGCGGGCGTCGACGTGCTGAGTGTCGAGGAAGAGGACACCGCGTTTAACAAAGTCGATAGCGCGAACAAGGGCGACTCTGGCGTCTACACGGTCGAGCAGACCGGTGACGGCGTAAGGATTAAGGTATTCAGTCCTCACGAGAGCGGCGACAGCGCGACCTATTACGTGAACTATACCATGACCGGTGCGGTTATGAACTGGGCCGATACCGCCGAGCTCTACTGGAAGTTTGTGGGCGACGGCTGGTCCGCGGACTCCGACGATGTCGAGATGGAAGTGTACTTCGCAAATGCCGCTGCCGGGACGGCGGCCGTCAAGGGCGATAACTTCCGCGCATGGGGCCACGGCCCGCTGACGGGCGATGTATCGCTCGATGCGGACGAACCCATGGTCACCTATACCATTCCCTGCGTGCATCAGGGCGAATTCGCCGAGGCACGCATCGCCTTCCCCAGCGACTGGGTGCCGCAGCTTGCCGCCTCGGGCGAAGAGCGCATGTCAACGATCCTGAGCGAAGAGAAGGAATGGGCCGACGAAGCTAACGCCCGCCGCGCTCACGCTCGCATGATTGCCAATGCACTTGTCGTGCTAAGTGTTGTTGCGGCGGTGGCCTTTACCGGCACAATCGTTATGCTCAAGCTGCGCAAGCGCAAGCCCAAGCCGCTTTTCCAGGACGAATATTTCCGCGATGTGCCCTCGGCCGACCATCCCGCCGTGCTTTCGGCCCTCATGAGCTGGAACGAGGTGCCCGATCAGGCATATATCGCCACGCTCATGAAGCTCACCGACGACCGTGTGATCAAGCTGGAGCAGGCGACCGTGACCAAGGCCAAGAAGGGTCTGTTGGGGCGTGAAAAAGAAGAGCAGACGTATCGTGTGACGGTGAGTGATGCGGGCTGGAAGTCGGCCAAGGGCATTGACCGCATGGTGCTCAAGGTCTTCTTTGCCGGTGCTAAGCCCGACGAGAACGGTGATCGTTCGCGCACGTTCGACGAGCTGCAGCACTACGTCAAGCAGCACGCTACGCCCGTGGGCGACAAGCTCGAGGACTATCAGAACACCGTTAAGGGCAAGTTGGCCGATAGCGAGTACGTTGCCTCGGACGGCATTGTCGCAATGGTGTTTGGCCTGGTCCTGGGCAATCTAATTGCCTTTATTCCTATTGGATCCATTTTCTTTACCGATGGCGCGCAGGCAAACGTTATCGCCGCGATTATCTCGGTGCCCATCGTGCTTGTGGGCATTGGCGTGAGTCTCACCTTCCGCCGCTTTACGCCGGAGGGTGCCGAGGTGGCGGCTCGCTGCAAGGCGCTTAAGCATTGGCTTGAGGACTTCACGCGTCTAAAGGAAGCCGTCCCCGGCGATCTGGTCCTGTGGAATAAACTTCTGGTGATGGGTGCGGCGCTGGGCGTTTCGAAGGAAGTCCTGCGTCAGCTTGCCGAGGCTGTTCCTCCCGAGGTGCGCGAGGCCGACGGTTTCTACGACAATTACCCCTGCTACTGGTGGTACTACCATCATTACGGTACCGAGTCCCCGCTCGATTCATTCGATGACGTGTATCACGAGAGCATCCGTGAGCTGGCTTCGAGTTCCGATAGCTCGAGCGGCGGCGGTGGCGGCGGCTTCTCGGGCGGCGGAGGCGGCGGCGTCGGCGGAGGCGGCGGCGGAACGTTCTAGCGGTCCTAAATTATGGGATGGGCTTTTCTCGACAGCCGTCGGGGGAAGCCCATCCCTTTTTCATGCGCTACCTACGAAGACTGTCCCCAACGACTAGTCACTGGGGACGTTCCTAAATGACTAGGTATGGCTGCCAGGTTTAGGCTGTTAGGTCGAGTTCGTAGAGAAAGCTTTCGCGCGGCATGTCGTGACGACGCTCTTCGCGGTTGGCGCGGTGCGTGGCCGTGCGCTTAAAGCCGTGCAGCTCGTAGAACTTCCACGAGCAGTTAGAGTCGGTGTACAGGTGCGCCCTTGTCGCCCCGCGCGAGGACAGGTACGAGACCGCGGCATCGAGCAACACTGAGCCTACACCCAGGCCATGGACGTCGCGATCCACGGCAAGCAGCGTGACCTCGTTGTCGTGGGGCAACGGGCTGCTTTCGAGCAGGCGGTTGTTGGTTCGGATGGTTGCGCGCACAAACGAGAGATACTCGGCGCAGGCATCGGGCTCCAGCTCGCGCATTTGCGATAGCAGAGCGCGTTCGGTGTCCATCCAATGTTCCTTGACGGTGGCGCCGGAACTCTGTCCCGCGCGCGCGAGCGCAATGCCACGCGCCTCGCCGTCAATCACCGCAACCTGCGAAAACGTCGAGGACGAAAGGCAGTAGGCGAGGTCGCACGCGGCCTCAAGGCGGTTGTACTCATCGTTATCCGAATTGTTATGCCAAAGCTGTTGCAGGATCAGCGCGATGGCGTCGAAGTCTTCGGTATCAAACGGTCGGTAGAGAACCCGCGAGACCATGGTGCCTCTTTCTTTTGCGGATGCATATCGAGCACAGTTCTACCACGCTATTGGCATCTAATTATGGTGCCCCTGTGTTCCATGAACTCACCGTGCCCGGTGCCGTGCCCATCCCCTCCGCTCGCAAACTTTTTCTGCACATGCGCCCGTTGCGGGGTGCATCGATGCGCTCGATGCGCTACATTGAATCAGTATTTTCAATGCCGCTGCGCGAGCGCTGCAGATCGACGTATCACCGACTCACAGAGCACGGCGGCGTACCAGACAGGAGGACTGCATGGGATCTGATGTGAAGATCGCGCGCGCGTTGATCTCGGTTACCGATAAAACGGGTGTCGTCGATTTCGCACGGACGCTGGTCGATGACTTTGGCGTCGAGATCATCTCTACGGGCGGCACGGCTCGTGCCATCGAGGACGCGGGCGTTCCCGTAACCCCCATCGAGGAGTTCACGGGCTATCCCGAGATGATGGACGGCCGCGTCAAGACGCTGCACCCCAAGGTCCACGGCGCGCTGCTGGCCCGTCGCGATTCCGAGCAGCACATGCAGGAGGCCGCTCAGCACGGCATTAAGCTGATCGACCTGGTCGTCGTCAACCTGTACGAGTTCGAGAAGACCGTCGCCAACCCCGAGGTCACCTTTGCGGATGCCATCGAGCACATCGACATCGGTGGCCCCTCCATGCTGCGCTCTGCCGCCAAGAACGCCGCGAGCGTTACCGTCATCTCCGACCCGGCCGACTATGATGCCGTCCTGGCCGAGATGCGCGAGACCGGTGGCTGCACCACGCTTTCCACCCGTCGTCGCCTGCAGGTGAAGGTCTACCAGACCACCGCCGCCTACGACACAGCTATCTCCCGTTGGCTTGCCGCCCAGGCAAGCGACGTGGCGGACACCTCTGCCAAGCTCGAGATCTCGCTGGAGAAGGTCGACGACCTGCGCTATGGCGAGAACCCGCAGCAGAAGGCCACGGTCTATCGCTTTGCCGAGGGCTGCGAGAACACCGCGAGCTCTCAGTTCCCGCTTGTGGGCTCCGAGCAGATCCAGGGCAAGCCGCTCAGCTACAACAACTATCTGGATGCCGATGCCGCTTGGAACCTAGTCCGCGAGTTCGACGAGCCGGCCTGCGTGATCCTCAAGCATCAGAACCCCTGCGGTTCCGCCGTTGCTGAGGACATCACGGCCGCCTACGACCGCGCTTTCGCCTGCGATCCCAAGAGCGCCTTCGGCGGCATCATCGCCTGCAACCGCGAGGTTCCCTTTGAGCTGGTTGAGCACTTCGCCGACCAGAACAAGCAGTTTGTCGAGGTCATCATCGCCCCGAGCTACACTGCCGAGGCGCTCGAGCGCATGGCCAAGCGTCCCAATCTGCGCGTGCTGGCCACCGGCGGTGTGGGCCACGGCGCCCAGGTGGAGCTGCGCTCCATTGACGGCGGCATGCTGGTGCAGGAAGTCGACCATGTGACCGAGGATCCCGCGACCTTTACGTTCCCCACCGACCGCAAGCCCACCGACGCTGAGATGGCCGAGCTCGAGTTTGCCTGGAAGGTCTGCAAGGGCGTTAAGTCCAACGCCATCCTGGTCTCCAAGGGTAAGGCCGGCATTGGCATGGGCCCGGGTCAGCCTAACCGCGTTGACTCTGCACTGCTTGCCTGCGAGCGCGCCGAGGACTTCTGCGAGCGCGAGGGCGTGGAGAAGGGCGGCTTTGCCTGCGCAAGCGACGCATTCTTCCCGTTCCGCGACAACGTCGACGTGCTTGCCGAGCATGGTGTGACCTGCATCATTCAGCCCGGCGGCTCCAAGCGCGACGACGAGAGCATCCAGGCCTGCAACGAGCATGGCATCGCGATGGTCTTTACGGGTGCCAGGCATTTTAGGCACTAGGGGCTTTCCCAAGCACCCGACCTTGCCCCTCAAACCGTCGCTTGCGTACATTTAGTACGCGGCGCTCCTCTTTCGGGGCAATCTCGGGCACTTGGAAAACCCTTAATGGGATGCTGTTCTATCCCATTAAGCTGATCGGTCGCCTGACCATATCGTCAAAATAATCTCTGCAAAAGACGGTCGCTCCGTTTGGAGGGCCGTCTTTTTGGTATAAGAGGACGGAATGACTAACACGAAAGGTACAACCATGCCCCAGATTGATGATGCCGAGCTGTTTGGCAATGCCGAGGATCAGCGTGCGTACGAGGACTTTTGCGCCAATCAGGAGGCGGTCGAGAAGTTTACGCTCGACAAGCCCGCGCTTGTCTGCCGTTGGCGCATGTCCAATAAAAAGGTGCCCATGCTCAACCGCCACATTCGCGCACTGTCCGAGCGCTTGGTGCAGGGCGAGCCGCTTACCCATAACATGCTCAGCTGGGCCAAGCAGCACGTTGAGTGGTCGCTTGCCGAGGGCGATTACACCGCACGCGACGGCGTGCTCATGCTGGTGATCGACGTCAACGGCAACGCCGCCATGACGGTGGGGGAGTACGAGCCGCTAACCGATACGTCGGCCAAGGCGCTACGTGCCCGCTCCGCCGAGGCCCGCTCCGAGGCCGACGAAACCGGCGTGGCGCCCGAGCTGCTCGCCGCCGTCGATAACGGCGAGCTTGCCTTTGTGGCGCCAGCGGACGAGTGCCTGTGCGGCACGGCGACGCTCATTGAGCAGCTGGCCCAGACCAAAGGCATCCCGGTCACGCGCGTAGACATTCCCGCACAGCTCAAGGGCGCCTTGTTCCTGGTGAGCGACGAGCACGGCGTGGTCCCCGCAACCGAGACGGACGCCGCCGAGGCCGACGCCGCCGAGGCCGACGCCGCGACGGTCGCCTTCTTCGCCGAAGGCTACGAAAAGCTCCGTGCCCGCCGCTAAATGATTTTTCTGGGACGGGGATTAAAAACTCATTTTGGTCTCCGTTTCCGTCGCGAGCGTGAGGCGGACAAAACGCCCCCGCTTGCGAACAGTTCTGTCACCTTGGTGCCGCGCGAGGCACGCACCTGCGGCTCCGCGGTCATAATGGGGCAAGACAACCAAGAGGGGAGCGGAATCCATGGCGCTGATCTATATCGTTGAGGACGACGAGCCCGTTCGTCGCGAGCTTGCCGACATCCTTGCCCGTACCGGTTTTGAGGTCGAGGCCTGCGAATCGTTCGAGCATGTTTCGCGCGATATTCTCGCCGCCGCGCCCGACCTGGTGCTGCTCGACCTCACGCTTCCCGTCAAGGACGGCCAGCATATCTGCCATGAGGTTCGCCGCGAATCCGAGGTCCCCATCATCGTCCTCACCTCGCGCACGACCGAGATCGACGAGGTCATGGCCATGACGCTCGGCGCGGACGACTTTGTTCCCAAGCCCTACAGCGCCCGTGTGCTCGTGGCGCGCATCAACGCACTGCTGCGTCGCACCGCGGCGGCAGGCGAGCGCAGCACACTTGTCCACAAGGGGCTGGAGCTCGACCTCGCCCGCTCCATGGTCACCAACATGCAAACCGGCACCAGTACCGAGCTCACCAAAAACGAGCTGCGTATCCTCTCGCTGCTTCTGAGCCGTGCGGGCAAGATCGTCTCGCGCTCGGCCATCATGCAGGACCTGTGGGATTCCGATGCCTTCGTGGACGACAATACGCTCACCGTCAACATCAACCGCCTGCGCACCACGCTCGAAAAAATCGGCATCAAGGGGTATTTGACCACGCACCGCGGTCAGGGCTATTCGATCTAGGGGCCGGCTATGTCGTTTGCCAAGTTCTTTAAAGATGCGCTGCTTCCCGTCGCCGTGTGGACGTGCGGCGTGCTGTTGAGCTGCTTTGTGCTGACGGTCGCCGGCGCACCCGTTTCCATCGTGGTCGTGGCGGTCGGCGTGTCCTATATCTTTGGTATGCTCGGCATCGTGATCGAGTACGCGCGCCGTCGTCGTTTTCTGCGCCAGCTGGAGCGTGCGGCCGAGGAGCTCGAGAGTCCCGCATGGGTGCAGGAGATGGTGCAATGCCCGACCTATGCTGAGGGCGAGCTCGAGTACGAGGTCTTGCGCCGGGTGGGCAAGGCGGCATGCGATGAGGTGGCGGAAGGCCGGCGCCAGACCGATGACTACCGCGACTATATCGAGAGCTGGGTCCACGAGGCCAAGCTGCCCCTGGCAGCAGCCCATCTGATTTTGGAAAACCTGGACGGCAGCGAAGACGATCTGTCGCGTGTGGATGACCTGGGTCGCGAGCTTGCCCGCGTGGAGCGCTATATCGACCAGGCGCTGTACTATGCGCGCTCGGAAGTCGTGGAGCGCGACTACCTGATTCGTCGCTGGGACCTTAAGACCTTGGTGACGGGTGCGATTAAAGCCAACGCCCGCGAGCTCATCGCGGCGCATGTGGCCCCGGTGTGCGAGAACCTCGACTTCGAGGTCTTTACCGACGAGAAGTGGCTCGAGTTTATTCTGGGCCAGCTCATTCAGAACAGCATTAAATATGCGCGCGAGGACGGCGCAAAGATTGTGTTTTCGGGTGCGTTGCTGGACGAGGGCCTGGCGAGCGAGCGCATCGAGCTTACTGTCGCGGACAACGGCTGCGGCGTGTGTGCGGCAGACCTGCCGCGCGTGTTCGAGAAGGGCTTTACCGGCGACAACGGCCGCACCACCAAGCGCGCAACGGGCATCGGCCTCTACCTGGTGGCGCGTCTGTGCTCCAAGATGGGCATCGACGTCACCGCAGCATCCGAGCCTGGCGAAGGCTTCGTCGTAACGTTCGCCTTCTCGACCAACAAATTCCAATACTTCGAGTAACGCACGCGGCAGACGCCCGCCCAAACAAAAACGTGCCGCCCCAAACGGGGCGGGCCCCCCCTTTTGGTGCTCTG
>UQHR01000031.1 GCA_900540905.1 uncultured Collinsella sp.
GGGCTCCGTCTCGCTCGCCAACAGCCCCTCGGGCGGCGCGGTGGCCACCATCGCGATCCCCCTGTGAGGGCCTGACGACTCAGGCCCTTGATTCGCGATTTCGGGAATGAATCAATTGATTCGCAAAACCGCAGGCCGCTCCTTTAATCACTCCCTGGTTCCCGCCGGGGTTCGTAGCGGGTGGCGTGAAAAGGGGTGATTCAAAGGGTCGGAGAGATGCGTCTTAGCCGAGAATAAGGTTAGCCTTATCTTACTGCATGATTCGTGTGTTATAGTTAGATGTCTCTAACTATTTGGGGGCGATAGCAATGCACGAATGCAAGGGCTTCTGGGACAAGAATGCCGGTCGGTACGACCGTTTCATGCGAAAGGACCGGGCGGCGTATGAGAATATGTATGAGCTGATCAGGCCGGTGGTGAAAGCAAAAACCGTACTGGAGGTTGCCACCGGCACGGGGCTTATCGCAAAGAGCATCGTAAATGCGGCGGCGCACATCGAGGCTACGGACGCTTCTGCAAAGATGATCCTTGAAGCAAAGCGGGACAATCAATCCGCAAAGCTGCACTTTTCCGTACAAGATATGTTCCGCCTGCCCTATGCACGGAAGTCCTTTGATGTGGTGATCGCGTCCAACGCGCTTCACATAGTGCCGCATCCGGAAAAGGCCCTGCAAGAAATCAGGCGGGTGCTGAAGGACGACGGCGTGCTCATCGCGCCAACCTTCACCCACGCGGGGAGCTCGGTTTCCGGCAAGGCAAAAGCCTTTTTCATGAGTATGGCGGGATTCCCCCTCCACAGCAGGTGGACAAGCGAGGAATATCTACGTTTCCTGCGTCAAAACGGCTGGGCAGTGCAGAAAAGCGCGGTGCTGAAGGCCTCGTTCCCGTTGACCTATGCGGAATGCACGAAATCGGAGGGGCCAGATGTCGTTCTTTGAAAACACCCGCAAGCCCGTGGGCCTCGGCGGAAAACTTATGGTTGCCATGATGAATCTGGGGCACAGCCCTGTGGCGCGGTGGGGACTTCGATTTCTACGACTTGCGCCAAATGCCAAGGTGCTGGATTGCGGCTGCGGCGGCGGGGCGAACATAAAACGGCTGCTGAAAAAATGCCCGCATGGCGTCGTCAAGGGCATCGACTATTCGCCCGTCAGCGTGGAGAAGACTAGAAAGCTCAACCGAACTGCAATTCAGGAGGGGCGTTGCGCCGTTCTGCAAGGCAGTGTGGCGGATATGGCGTTTGAGGACGTCATGCGGGCATTTTTGCATCCATCCTGCACATGGCGATAGGCATGACGGCCATAGCGGCTGTGCTGGCGGCAATTATGACAGTTTTTATTCGCTGAGGAAGAAACCTATGAAATGTAAAATTGAGAAAAACACCGTGCAGGAGACGCTGATCCTCCCGCTGTATTCCCGGAAGCTGTGTACGGAGCTGTACCCGAACCTTTACAGGGATGAAACAGCGGTTCGCCTGCTCGACCAGATCGACTACGACTTTTCAGAGGCAGAGAAAAACTCCCGCAGCCTGATGCAGCGCTTTGGTGCGCTGGAGGTGGCCATGCGGCAGGGTGATCTTGCTTTCGAGGTGCAGGATTACCTGAAAGGCCACCCCAATACGGCGGTGGTCAATCTGGGCTGCGGGCTGGACAACACCGGCAGAACCTGCGACAACGGTAGATGCAAGATCTACAATCTGGACTTCCCGGATGTGATTGCCTTGCGGCAGCAGCTACTGCCCGCCGGGGATCGAGAACAAAATATCCCCTGCGACCTGAAAGACACCGCATGGTTTAGCAAAATCGATGCCTCCGGCGGGGCGGTGTTCTTTGCCTCCGGGGTGTTCTATTACTTTCTGACCCAGCAGGTCCGGGAACTGGTGCGGGGGATGGCGGACGCTTTCCCCGGCAGCGTGCTGGTCTTTGATGCTGCCAATCGGACGGCGGTAAAGATGATCGCAAAAACATGGCTTAAGACTGCAAAAATCAAGGATGTGGGGGCATATTTTGCGGTTTCGAATGCCGCCAAGGAAATCGGCACGTGGGACAGCCGTCTGCAGGTCACAAGTCGCGGCTATATGCTGGGCTACAAAGATTTGAGAGACCCTTCTGTCAGCGGCTTTTTCCGGTTTCTCGCAAGGGTCGGTGACAACGGGATGAAAATGCAAATCGTGAAAATAACATTTTGAGAGGCAAAAATGCAAAAGACGAGCACTTCTTGCCGCCCAATTGGCAAGAAGCGCTCGTCTTTTCTTAACGCGTTGTATGGCGGAGAGAGCGCAAGTTACGCGAGCGCCCTTCTTGCCAGCTCGGCCGCGCCAAGGATTCCTTGGTCGCCGCCGCAGCCCGGGGCGCAGATGTAGCTCTCTATGTCCTTAAGCTCGGCGGTCTGGATGTAGCCACCCAGATATTCGAGGGTCTTCTTGCGGACGATGCCGTAGAGCTGCTCCTGGTGCATCACGCCGCCGCCGAGGACGATACGGCGAGGCGAGTACATGAGCACGAGGTTCGCGCACATCTGCCCCAGATAATCCCCCTCGAGCGCCCACACCTCAGCGTTGTCCGCGAGCTCGGCCGCGGGCTTTCCCCAGCGCGCGGCGATGGCGGGGCCGGAGGCGAGGCCCTCGAGACAGCTCGCGTGGCTCGGGCAGACGCAGCGTCCCTCCTCGGTGGGACGGGTCCTTACCAGCATGTGGCCGGCCTCGGGGTGCAGCATGCCGTGAAGGAGCCTGCCCGCGCACATGACGCCCGCGCCCACGCCGGTGCCGATGGTCACGTAGACGGCGTCCTCGAGCCCCTTGCAGCAGCCGAAGACCACTTCGCCGAGGCAGGCAACGTTCACGTCCGTGTCGTAGGCCACCGGAATCCCGAGGGCGTCGGCGAACGCGGCGCGAAGACCATAGCCTCGCCACGCGAGCTTGGGCGTCTGAAGGATGGAACCGTAGCGCTCATCGTTGGGGTCGACGCAGGTCGGGCCGAAGGCGCCGATGCCCAACGCGTTCACATCACGGGCGGTGAACCACTCGACCATTTGTGGGACGGTCTCGGCGGGCATAAGCGTCGGGGTCTCCATACGGTCGAGGACCTCGCCGTCGCCGGACACCACGGCACAGACCATCTTGGTCCCGCCGGCCTCGAGGGCGCCGAGCCTCATTTGCTTTTCGCTCATGTGATCCTCCTTACAAAGGGACGCCCGCAGTCATGGTCAACCGCGGGCGCCCATAACGTTGGCTTGTTTCGAGGCGACCCTACCTGGGCACGCGGTCCTGCCTTGCGGCAAACGGGGCGAGCACGGCGTGCGGCTCGCTTTGGTACCAGTAGGCGACGGTGGAGATGTCGTCCTCGCGCTCGTAGAGCTTGATGTCGTCGTTGCCGAGGTCCTGGAACGTCACGCGCAGGTCCTCCTTGAACGAGATCGGGTCGGGAAGGTGCCACCTGTAGAGGCCGTGCCTGGGCAGCGCGTCGTCGTTGGTCGCGAGCATCGGGTTCGGGTTCGGCTTGCCCGCGCTGAAGCGGTCGCGCGTGGCGTCGCGCGTCGAGCGGTACGGGTAGCCGGCGAACAGCGTGTTGAAGCACTGCGCCTCGGGCAGCGCGTGGGGCGGCCTGTCGAGGAAGGCCCAGGCACCGCCGAAGTAGTCCTCGGCTCCCGTCGAGGTGACCGTGGGGAACTCCTCGTCGCCGTCGAGGAAGAACTTCATCTCGCCCTCGCCCCACCAATAGCGCTCCAGAGCGCACAGGGCCATGTAGGTGCCGACGTAGTAGCCCTTGCCGCGCACGCCGTCGAGCACGGTGTAGTCGACGCCCCTGCGGGTGCTGCGCTCGCGGTTAAAACGGGCGTGGAAGTACATGGCGTCGTCCGGCACGTCGGTGAGCGCGTAGTTGAACGTGTAGAAGATGTACTTAATGAACCCGGGGTGCTCGCTCGTAAGCGTGACCTTGGCGTGCTTCCTGAAGGGCATCTCGAAGTAGCAGTTCATGCCACCCGTCGGGTTCACGCAGATGGGCATCGAGTTGACGATGGCGCGCTCACCGAAGCCGTTGCAGAAGAAGTCGCCGACAGGGCACTCAACCGAGGGGGTCTCCTCGTCGTCCCAGTAGAAGCGCAGCACGAGGTCGCGCATGACGAAGCTGCCGGCGGCGGTCTTGTCGGGGACGGTCATCCAGATGTGGCGGATGATGCCGGGGCCCTCGATGTCCGCGAGCGTGATGGTCTCGCCGGACTCAAGGGGCACGCAGCACGAGCCCTTGCGGCCGACGCCGAGGTGGCTGGCCGACATGGCGGCACGGCCCTTCTCGCCCGTGATGTTCTCGGGGGTGATGGCGCGGCTTTCCTCACCGCCGTGCATCCACACGTCCTTAAGGAACTCTCTCATCGTCGACCTCCTCTATTCGTCGTCTTCGCACTCGGCGGAACTGGCACCGTTCACGTAGACGATCTGCTGGCGCGCCTCGTCGACGAGGGCGTCGAAGTCGAGTTTCTCGTCGGGGCGCGCGAGCGCGACCGTCATGGCGAGCGGGAGGTTGACACCCGCGATCACGTGGATCCGGTCGGAGGCGAAGCGGGAGAAGCGCTGGTTCACGCTGCCGCCGAGCGCGTCGGTGAGGACGACGACCTCGTCAGTGCCCGAAAGCGCCGCCTCGACCGCCGCGTCGAGCCCCTCGCCGTTGTCGTTCACGTAGGCGCACACGGCGTTGACGGCGTCGCTCTTACCCGTAAGGAACTCGAGGGTGTCCTTGAAGCCCTGGGCGAGAAGGGAATGACTCGCCACAACTATCTTTCTCATTGATTCACCAATCTCTTGGGTCGAAGCTAGGCGAGGATGCCAGCGGCGGAGGCGACCATCGCGAGGACGATCACCACGAGGATGAGGGCCGTCATGCTCGCGTTCTTCTTGGTAAGAAGGTAATACGCGCTTCCCGTGATGGCGGCGGGGATCATGGCAGGCAGGATCTTGTCGAGCAGCGGCTGAATCTCCATCGAGACGTCGCCGAAGCTGAAGCTAATCGGGCAGGTGACGCCGATGACCGAGGCGATGAGGCAGCCGACCACGGTGAGGCCGAGCACGGAGGCGGCGGCAGTGAGGTTGGGAAGCTTCTCGCTGAAGTCGGTGACGAGCTTCACGCCCTGCTTGTAGCCGAACTCGAGGGCGTGCATGCGGACCCAGAAGATGGCCAGGATGAGCGCGAACCAGATGCCGGCTCCCACGGGGTTGCCCTCGATGGCCATGTAGGCGGCGATGGAGCCCATGATGGTCGGGATCATGGTCATGAGCAGGGAGTCGCCGACGCCGGCGAGCGGTCCCATGGTGCCGATCTTCAGGTCTTGGACGGCGTCCGCCGCCGCTAGGCCGTCGCGTTCCTCCATGGCCACGCAGGCGCCAAGGATGATGGCGGCGAGCCAAGGCTGGGTGTTGTAGTAGCGGAAGTGGTTGTTGAGCGCTTGCTTATAGTCCTCGTCGTTCGTGTAGATCTTCCTCAGGACCGGCGAGAGGGCGTAGGCGACTGAGGCGCCCTGCTGGGTCTGGTAGTTGAAGGTGCACACGCTCATGAGCCAGCGCCAGTTCGCGTTGCGCAGGTCCTTCTTGGTGACCTTGTAGCCGGAGGGCTTGCCCTCGGCGACGGCGGTGATGTTCTCGTTTTCCATGGTTACTCATCCTCTCCGATGAAGGCGTCTGCGGAAGCGTGGGCGGCGAGCTCGGTGTCCCTCTCGGCACGCTGGTAGAACGCGATCGCGAGGGCAACGCCGACGATGGCGGCGCCGATGATGGGCACGTTCAGGAAGGCCGAGAGGAAGAAGCCGGCGAGCAGGTACTGGAAGTACTTGCCAGTGGGCATGTAACGCAGCAGCATCGCGATGCCGACGGCCGGGAGCATCTTGCCGGCGAGGGTGAGGCCGGAAAGGAACCACTGAGGCATAACCTCGAGGAGCCAGTTGACGGCGGGCTGGCCGAGGGTCACGGAGACAAAGACGGGCAGGGCGGCGCACAGGCCGAAGAGCACGGGGCAGACCCACAGGATGGCGTTCATCTGCTTGAACTTGCCCTCGTCGCAGAACTTCTGGGACTTCTCGACGACGAAGCCGTTGAGGATCTTGACGATGACGTCGAGCTGGATGCCGAGCATGCCGACCGGCAGGCCGATGGCGAGGCCCGTGTCCGCGCCCAGGGTCACGCCGTAGGCGGTGGCGATGATGGCCATCGTGCCGTAGTCGGGAATCGACGAGCCGCCGAAGCCCGCGACGCCGAGCTGCATGAGCTGGATGGTGCCGCCGATGACGAGGCCGGTCTGCCAGTCGCCCATGCGACACCGGTGATAAGGCCCCAGAAGACGGCATAGTTGACGAAGATCATCGGGATGCCGTAGTAGTCCACGTGCTTGATGAAGGCCAGCAGGGTCAAAAGGACGACCTGCAGGATAGTGAAGTTGACCATGATCCCTCCTTAGATGAGGTCGGCGACGGAGACGGGCTTGTCGGCGGGCACGAACTGTGCCGTCACCTTGACGCCGCGGGCGATGAGCGCCTTGTAGCTCTGGACGTTCTCGGCGGAGGCATAGGCGCGCTGGGTGAGCTGGACGCCGCTCTCCTTGACGAGCGAGCCGCCGACGATCAGCGACGGGAGCTCGATGCCCGACTCGACCAGGTGAAGGATCGTCTCGGGCTCCTTGGCGATGACAAAGACCTTCTCGCGGTCGTACTTGCCCGCCGCGAAGTTCTTGAGCGCGGTCTGCTCGGAGATGATCGAGACGGCCATGCCCGCGGGGCGCGCCATCCTCATAGTGGACTTCAGGACCTCGTCGCCGGCGACCTTGTCGTCGATGACCATGACTCGGGTCGCGCCCGACAGCGGGGCCCACTGCGTCACGATGATGCCGTGAAGCAGGCGATTGTCGATTCGTGCCATAACAACACTCATGTTTGCTCCTATCAAATGAAGTTTTACGTTCGGTACTGCCTCGGCGCTATCCGGATTCGCGCCGGGCAAGGGGTTATCGGATTATTGAGGACGCGCGGTCAGCTTGCGGCGGCGCGGGGAAGGTCACTCGTCGAGCAGGAGGTCCGAGGAGCCGAGGCGCTCTTCTCGCGCCGGGGCGGCGCTCACGCTTATGTAGTCGAAGACATATGCGATCTCGCTTACGGGAACCTCTACGCGATAGCGCGTCGAGATACTCGAGAAGCTCTGCCTGAAGGACTCGATGAAATCGGCACGCTCCTCCTCGAAGCGGTCCTGGCCAACGTAGGTCTCAATGGGGTTTCTGGTAACAAGGCGCTCGACGAGACAGCAGAGGTGGACGTAGAGCCCAATGATGGCGTTGCTGCCGATCTTCTCGCCTGTCCTGCGCTGAAGCTCGTGCACGGCGCTCTCGATCTCGTGGAATAGCCGCTCCGGGTCGAGGATGGTGATGGAGCGGATGACGTTCTGCAGCGTCATGTTCGAGAGCAGCTTCTCGTGGAAAGAAGAGAGCTCGGAAGCGTCAAGCCACCTGCCGAACACGGCATCGACCTTAGAGGCGGACGCCGTCGACATGATGTCCTCGAGGGCGACGAAGGGGATGGAGGCGACCCCGGGGTCTCCCGTGCCGATGACGGCGCAGACGCGGTGCTCGGAGAAAACGGCGTCGTTCGACCCGTTCGCGACGAGCTGCTTGAAGGGCCTCGTGAGCAGGCGCGCGCCTATGGTGCGCGGGAGGCTCTGCGAGACGAGCTGGCGTATCCTCTCCGCGGCGTCGACCCCGGACTCGGAGCAGAAGACGATGGCGTCCTCACGGTTGATGCGCTCGATCACCTTGCAGTGCGTCACGCACGCGGCGGTCGCATCGCCAAGAACCTCGGCGATGGACTTGCCGCCGAGCAGCCCGACCCCGATCTCGAGCGCAAGACCGGTAGAGACGTTGTTCACCACGCCGATAGTGGAGTCGGTAACGTTCTCGAGGGCCTTATAGGCCTCCTCCAAGGAGCCCATGTCGACGAGGAACACGACCCCGGTGCAGTAGGAATGGCGGTCGACGAGGCGCTGGAGCGGACCGACGATGTCCTTCAGCTGCTGGTCGTAGGGCATGTCGACCGCCTCGTACACATGCATGCCGAGCATACGGTTCGCCGCGTCGGCGATGCTCGTCGCCGTCGAGTAGCCGTGGGACAAGATGACGCAGAGCGTCCGAAGGGCCTTCGCGTCGCGAGACTCCGATGCGACGCACAGCGTCAGAAGCGTCTTCGTGAAGTGATCGAGCGAGATTCCCAGCGCCCCTTCCACGTCTGCGGCGACCTGATCGGAGACGCTCGAGGCAAACGGTAATTCGGAGGTCACGGCACCGAGGAGATGGGAGATTTGCTCCGCACAGGCAGACTTTCGCTTAGCCAGGCCGATGCCCGGCCACAACTGCAGGCAAATCTCCTGGGCCAGTAGAAAAGCGACCTTCCTCGAAAGCTCGATGCCATAAGAAGAGCCTGCGTCGGCAAGGACCGCGCCCACGATGCGCTCGAAGGCGCGCGACCTCGAGGAGGTAACGCCGCGGCCGAAGATCAAGTGATCTTCAACGCCGCGCACAGCAGAGACAGCTTGCGAGACGAGCTCGGAGACAGAGAGCTCCCCGGCGCAGAGTCGCTCATCGAGAGAGCACAGGGCATCGAGCGCCTGCTCGACCGGCCCTGTGCTCTCGGCGGCATCCAGGGACGCGTCGATCAGAACGCCATCGTCGGGCTGTTGATCGATCTGCGCGGAGGAGAGGAGCCCGCTGGGAAGAAGATACGGGCGAACGACGACGTAGTCGCCCTCGCGATTGAGGAACGCTTTGGCGCAGCAGTTCGTCACGCAGGCGCGCAAGCCGGCGATGTTATCGGAAAAGTCCGCGTTCACGAGGCAACGGTATGCGCTGCGGCTAATCTTCACATCAGAACCGATTCGGCACCCCTCGCTGCGCAGGAAGCTCAAGATGAGATCCTCGCGCTCCTCGGGGGTCCGCTCCTTGAGTGAGGGGACGCGGGCACAGATGGGCATTTTGCTGTAGGCCGAGGAAACCTTCAGGTCATCGGCGGAAAGCGTCGTCGAAAGAACGAGGCGAGCGCGCGGCGCATCCTGGGAGGCATCGAGCCCGAGGGCCGTCGCAAGGCAGTGCTCCATCGCAGAGGGAGAGAGTGCCTCGATGCCGTTGACAAAAACCACACCCCCGCGCGATTTCGCGATCGACTCGTCAAGAAGCCCGTTGAACGAGGCGGCGTCCGGGACCCCGGCGCAGTCGATGCGCACATAGGAGGAGTCGCGGGACAGCAAGCCCTGGTTCTTGCCGTACTCGTACACAAGACGAGAAAGGAAAGACTTGCCGACACCCACGCCGCCGCTCAAGAGGATGGGTAGGCCAAACGGAGGGTACTGAACCGCAGCCTTGCACTGCTCGACAACGGAGCTGAGGCTCAGGTCAAAGCCCACGGCACGCGCGAAGTCACGGTGATCGGCGATTCCCGTCGCCTGGATGAGGTCGGCGAGCGAGGCGTACTCGCTTGCAGAGAGCTTTACCTGAAAACGCTTCTGGAACGCGCGGCGATGAAAATAACGGACAGGCCTGCCCGCCACCTTAACCACAAGGCCGGCGCGAACAAGGTCGTTGAGGTACTGGCTCGCCAGACTCCTGGAGATGATGAGCGTCTCGGCGATGTCGGAGGTGGACAGACGGGCAAGGTCGTCGAGCGAGACGGCAGAGGTGAGAGCCTCGAGATGCTCGAGAATCCTGTCCCTCATGTCGACGGGCTTCTTTGCCAAGCTGTCCTGTGCGGTCTTGTCCATGACTTCTTACCTCCTTGTACAAGGAGTATAAGGGGAACACAGAGAACGGAAGGGGGCGCGTGGGGGAATCAACAGCCCCGAGGAGAAGTTCACCACTTGAGGGGCAGAAAACAACGGCCATTGAACATTCAGGGCCGACGCTCAACACTTCGGCTCGACACTTCGCTTTGGAAAGGGCCCTGCGCGCCGGGGTCCCAACATAAAGAAGGGCCCCGGCGCGCAGGGCCTAAAGCTTAACCATGCGCGCGGCGATGCGGGCGCAGTCGCAGGCGGCCTTCTTCTCGAAGGTGTTGTAGTCGACGACCTGGCCCTCGGCGCAGGGCTTGTCGCTGATGGCGCGCACGACGACGAGGGGCACGCCGTTGAGATAGGCGGCCTGCGCGATGGTGCAGCCCTCCATCTCGCAGCACGGGTCGCCGAAGGTCGCGAGGATGCGCTCCTTCTGTTCCGCGGGCGAGACGACTCGGTGGGCAAGGTCCTCTCAGAAGGGGTCGTCCGACGCCGCAAGACCTCGATGACCGACTACCGCCTCGAGCAAGTGGCGGATTACCTCTGCACTATCGAACTTGCCTTGGTCAAGTACGAGGCCAAGGAGGACGGTGAGACGTACAACAAGTTCTTCGGAGGTATAGGCTCTTTCAAGAGGAACTGGTTCAAGCAAGCCCGCAGCAAGCGGATATAGGTGGCCTCGCGGTTTCGCAAGGAACGGCCAGCTCTCCTCTGGCGAGGAACACCGGGCGACGTGCCTCGAGCAGCGGAAGCTGAAGCGCAAGCAGAAGCAGCGCGGGCAATGATCGGTGCCGATATGGGCCCAGACGTGAACAGTGCTACGTCCCCTGTTCACGGGGCGCGAAACCGCAAAGGTTGCACAGAGGTTGCAAAATAAGAAGCCCCCGACCTGTTTTCGCAGGTCAGAGGCTTGAAATCAACGAATATCGTTTACTCCCACTCGATGGTCGCAGGCGGCTTGGACGTGATGTCGTAGCACACGCGGTTGGCGCCGGGAACCTCGGCCACGATGCGGCCGGAGATGCGGGCCAACACGTCGTAGGGCAGCTTGGCCCAGTCGGCGGTCATGGCATCGCTGGACTCGACGGCGCGCAGGATGATCGGGCGCTGATAGGTGCGCTCGTCGCCCATAACGCCGACGGACTTAATGTCGGGCAGGACCGCGAAATACTGCCAGCAGCTGTGCTCGGAGTTGCGCTCGCCGGTCTGCTCAAACAGACGCTGGTTGTAGGCGTCGAGCTCCTCGCGCACGATGGCGTCGGCGTTCTTGAGGATCTCGAGCTTCTCCTTGTCGACCGCACCGATGATGCGGATGGCAAGACCCGGGCCCGGGAAAGGCTGGCGGAACACGATGTGACCCGGCAGGCCCAGTGCCAGACCAAGCGCGCGGACCTCGTCCTTAAAGAAGTGGTCAAGCGGCTCGATGAGGTCGAAGTGCACGCCCTCGGGGAACGGGATCAGGTTGTGGTGGCTCTTGATGGTGGCCGTCTTGCCGCCCGTCTTGCGAGCGCCGGACTCGATGATGTCGGGATAGATGGTGCCCTGAGCCAGGTACTTGACCGGCTTGCCATCGGTCTCGAGCTGCTGCGCCACGGCGAAGAACTCTTTCCAGAACTGCGTACCGATGATGCGGCGCTTCTCCTCGGGCTCGGTCACGCCGGCCAAAAGCTCGGCATAGCGGTCCTCGGCGTGAACGTGGATAAAGTCGACGTCAAACTGCTTGGTGAAGACCTCCTCCACCTGCTCGGGCTCGCCCTTGCGCAGCAGGCCGTGGTTGATGAACACGCAGGTCATCTGCTTGCCCACGGCGCGAGCGCCCAGCGCAGCCACGACGGAGGAGTCGACGCCGCCGGACAGGGCCAGAATCACGCGGTCGTCGCCGACCTTCTCGCGGAACTCGGCCGTCATGGTCTCGACCAGGTTGTCCATGCTCCAGTTGGGCTCCAGACCGCAGATCTCAAACAGGAAGTTGCTCAGCAGCTGCTGACCGTACTCGGAGTGCTTGACCTCGGGGTGGAACTGCGTGGTGAAGATCTTGCGCTCGACGCACTCCATGGCAGCAACCGGGCACACGTCGGTGCTGGCGGTAACGGTAAAGCCCTCGGGCACCTCGGAAACGGCATCGCGGTGGCTCATCCACACGGTCTGCTCCATGGGCGTGGAGTTAAAGAGCTTGGCGCCTGCCGTGCGCGTGATGGTGGCGCGGCCGTACTCGCCCACCTCGGAGTGGCCGACCTTGCCGCCGAGCGTCACGGCCGTGATCTGATGGCCGTAGCAAAAGCCCAGGACGGGAAGGCCCAGGTCAAAGATGGCAGGATCGATGGACGGAGCGTCCTCGGCATACACAGAAGCCGGGCCGCCGGAAAGGATGAGCGCAGAGGCGTTCATCTCGCGAATCTCGTCGGCCGAGATGTCGCAGGGGACGATCTCGGAATACACGTTGAGGTCGCGGACGCGACGGGCAATGAGCTGACCGTACTGCGCACCAAAGTCGAGTACGAGGACCTTTGCGGAAGCCTTTTGATCCATGGTTCCCCCTCTTGTTGGCGGGGAGCCGGTGCCCACCCGCGTGAATGAACGAAAATAACCTCCATAGTGTACACGTTATATGGGGTTTCTCGCCCCTCGCAGCCATCAGCGCACGGCAAACGCACGACCTGGGCCCCTATTTGACGGCAATTGAAGTGTTTTCAAACGTTACAGATGATGTAATACGTTTGAACATTGGACGCCCTGTGCCACAATACTGCCGAACGACTCCGCCTCTGCGGCGGCAAATACGATAGGAATACCAGCATGAAGCGCATCCTTCTCATCGCCACGGGCGGCACCATCGCATCGACCGAGGACGGCAACGGCCTCTCCCCCGCCCTGACCGGTGAGGAGCTCGCCCAGAGCGTCCCCGAGATCTCGGGGCTCTGCGAGCTCGACGTCATGCAGCCCATGAACATCGACAGCACCAATATGCGCCCGAGCGACTGGATGCGTATCCGCGACGTCATTGTCGAGGGTTATGCCGACCACGACGGCTTCGTGATTCTGCACGGCACTGACACCATGAGCTACACCGCGGCAGCGCTTTCCTACCTGATTCAGGACAGCCCCAAGCCCATCGTGCTCACCGGCTCGCAAAAGCCCATGGGCAACCCCTTCACCGACGCCAAGCTCAACCTGTACCAAAGCCTGCTCTATGCACTCGATGAGCACTCGCACGACGTCTCGATCGTGTTTGGCGGCGTCGCCATTGCCGGCACGCGCGCCCGCAAGCAGCGCACCATGAGCTTTAACGCGTTCATTAGCGTCAACTATCCGCCCATTGCCTACATCCGCAACGGCCGCATCGTGCGCAACGGGTTTCACGGTACGCATCAGGGCGAAAACCCGGTGCGTTTCTACGACAGCATCGACCCGCGCGTATTTGTACTCAAGCTTACGCCCGGCGTAAACCCGGGCATCCTCGACGCCCTAGCCGATAGCTACGACGCCGTGATTCTGGAGACCTTTGGCATTGGCGGTATTCCCGAGTTTGGTGAGTCGGGCGAGTCATTCCAGGAGGCGATTTTCCGCTGGGTCGATTCGGGCCGCACCGTCGTTATGACCACGCAGGTCCCCGAAGAGGGCCTCGATCTGGGCGTTTACGAGGTCGGCCGTGCTTACGCCGATCATCCGGGCATTCTGCGCGGCGACGACATGACCACCGAGACGCTCGTGGCCAAAACCATGTGGGCACTCGGCCAGTCACGTGATGCGGCCGAGATTCAGCGCCTGTTCTACAGCCAAGTCAACCACGACCGCATCCCGATGGCGTAATCCCTAAGGCAGCTCCACTTATCGCAGCCTTAAACGACAGGTGGTCCCCCTCGGGCCGTGCAAAAATCGGAGTATTCTGCAATTTCTCCTCCGTAGGCATAGAATCGACCGATTGTTAGACGAACTTTTAGGACGAGGGTTCCGTCTAGTAAATATTTATTCCTCATTTTTATTTAGTATGTGGATTAACTACTGCCAAAAAGGCAAAGCCAGCCGCTCGAGCTACCATCTACGGCCAAACTGGTGCTGAATACTCGCGATTTTGCACATCGCAACCAGGGGGACCCGCCCAAAGAGCGTCAAATACAGCGGGGGAACGCCCTATCCGATACCCTCGAGAAGCTCTGACACCGTCATGCCGAGTGCGGGCGCGATCTTAAATAGAACCTTGAGCGTGAAATTTGCCGTCCCATCTTCGATTCGGTCGAGGTAGGGTCGGCTGATTCCTGTCGCCACACAAAAATCAACCTTGGAGATACCAAGGTCCCTGCGTGTCTCTTCGACCCGCCTGCCAAGAATCTGTTTCGCACGTTCGTCCATGCAGCCGAGTTTGAAATGGAGCCGAACATAAACGTAAACTATAGTTTACGTTTTGCCGAATACACAGGAGTTTTCTATGTCGGGTTCTTCGGTCCGTACGTACCGAGCCACGCTTCGCACAAACAGCGCACCGCCCAAGCTCGTCGTCGTTGAAGCAGAATGCCTTTCGCCCGATGAGCGCACAGCATTTGCATTGCTATCAAGTCGCGTCGCCGCCGTTCTGGTCCCTTGCCCGACGCAAGGTGAACTTGCCATCCGATGCCAAGTGCACGGCTGCTCGCTCAATCAGGCTGCCGTAATCGCAACCAGCCAACGAGGCCTGCCGCTCCTTTTAGAAGCCGGTATCGCACTCGCCCTTCGCGGCGCCGGATACGAAAACGAGGCCGCCGCCGATGTAGTCTTTCGACCACGATCGAGCGGCGGCCTCGCAGCAGCCATTGAATATGCGTGCAGGCTCGTTGCTTAAAAGGACAAGCTAGAAACCAAAGCCAAAGCCAGTTCCGGTAATCGCCGAGTACATAAAGTAAACGTTGATCACGTTGAGGAACACACCCGTGATGCAACCGTTGCGCAGGTAGCGCTCGCACACGATGCGCGCCATGGCGGCGGAGTCATCATTGTTCTTGGCCTGGCGTCCCGCCGTAAAGTACGTTGCCACGCTCAGCAGCAAATTGAGCACCGGAAGCGCCAGCAGCTCGTAGCTCTTGCCCCAGCGCGCCACCTCGCCGGCTGCGTTAAACTTCGTTGCCACCTCGGGGCCAATGTTGGGGATTACAAACGCTGCGACCACCAGCGGAAGCACCGCAAGCACCAGCAGCGCGATGCCCATGTAGCCGGCTTTTTTGCCATATTTGAACATGCGCGTCGTCCTTACACGTTAAAGCGGAAGTGCACGACGTCGCCATCGGCCATGACATAGTCCTTGCCCTCGATGCGTAGCTTGCCGGCGGCCTTGGCGCCCTGCTCACCGCCGAGCTCGATGTAGTCGTCGTAGCCAATGACCTCGGCCTTAATAAAGCCGCGCTCAAAGTCGGTATGGATGACGCCGGCGGCCTGCGGGGCGGTCGCGCCCTGACGCACCGTCCAGGCCTTGACCTCCATCTCGCCGGCCGTAAAGAACGACTGCAGGCCGAGCAGCTTGTAGGCAGCCTGAGCGAGCACGTCCAGGCCGGGCTGCTCCAGGCCCAGGCTTTCCAGGTAGTCGGCAGCGTCCTCGGGATCGAGCTCGGAAAGCTCGGCCTCGATCTTGGCGCAGATGGGCAGTGGCTTGACACCATCGATGGGCGCCAGGTCGTCGTTGAGCATATCCTCGTCCACGTTGGCCACATACAGGATGGGCTTCATGGTGAGCAGGAACAGGCCCTTGGCAGCGGCACGCTCCTCGTCGGTCATCTCCATGGATGCGGCGCGCTTGCCCTCGTTGAGCCAGGCAAGCAGGCGCTTGGCCACCTCGAACTTGGGCATGAGCTCCTTGTCGCGCTTGGCCTCCTTCTCGAGCTTGGGCAGCTGCTTCTCGAGCGTGCCCATGTCGGCCAGGATAAGCTCGGTCATGATGGTGTCGGCATCGCCGGCGGGATCGACGAACTCGCCCGTGCGGCCCACCTCACGCATGACGTTGGGGTCCTTAAAGTAGCGTACGACCTCACAGATGGCATCGGTCTCGCGGATGTTTGCCAAGAACTGGTTGCCCAGGCCCTCGCCCTCGTTGGCACCCTTCACCAGGCCCGCGATGTCGACAAACTCGACCGTCGCCGGCACAATGCGGCCCGGGTTGACGATGTCGGCAAGCTTTTGCAGGCGGCTATCGGGCACATCGACGATACCCACGTTGGGGTCGATCGTGGCAAACGGGTAGTTGGCGGCAAGGCCGGTCTTTTTGGTAAGCGCGGTGAACAGCGTCGACTTGCCCACGTTGGGCAGGCCCACGATACCGATGGAAAGGGACACGACAGCTCCTTTTAGTACAGGTACTTCAAACTGTATAAGTATAGCGCCGCCGCAGCATCCGGGCGAATCCGGACACCGCGGCGGCGCAAATGAAGCAGAGATAGAGCTCGCTGACTAGTCCGCGAGCTTCTCCACCTGATCGAGCATCTTGTCAAGCTTGGCCTTTGCCTCGGCCTTGGCCTTCTGGGCCTCTTCGTGGGCCTTGGCCTTCTGAGCGGCCTTTTCCTCGGCCTCGGGGTCGACAACGACCAGATTGGACGCATCGTGCTCGACCAGCTTGAGCGCATGCTCGGGGCACACCTTGACGCAGGCTCCGCAACCTAGGCAATACGTGGACTCCAGTGCAAAGCGACCGCTTCCCACCAAATCGCAGGCAAACGTGGGGCACACGTTGACGCACTCGCCGCATGACGTGCACTTGTCAAAATCGCATTCCGGTGTGCTCACCTGCATATTCTGGGCAAGCTCGGGGTGGTTCTGCAGCGTCGAGAGCACCAGCTGCCGCCCGTGCGTGAGCGAACGGCGACGCTTGGTCGTCGTGGTGCCGCACATGGTGTTGAGCGTGCGCTCGAGCTGCGTGATCTGGTGACGGTGAGCCTTCAACTTCTGCGTCACCGAGGCCAGCGCCGCCGTCGCCGGATTGAGCTTGGTCACCGTCAGGCCCGTGGTGCGGGCAATCTTATCCATGTACTCCTTGCGCTCGTACTCGCGGCGCTTATGGCATTTGAGGCTCTTGGGGTCGACCTCCAGGCCCATGCCCGTACCCGCCCACTCCTCGGCGGTAGCAATGGCCTCGCCCAAAATGTCCTCGCCACCGGTGTTGCGGCACTTATCGCACACGCCCAGTGGCAGGTAGACGCTCACGTTGGGATAGTCCGCCAGTACCGAGAACCAGGTCTCGGCCGTAATATCGCCCACGCAGGCAACGACGACCTCGTTTTCGCGCGGCATGCGCTTGAGGGCGCGTGTGCAGGTGACGTAGGCGGTCTCGTGGCTCGTAGCAGCGGAGACGATATCGTCATACAGGTTTTTAGGCGCCAGGCGCGGCGAGATGATCGCCTCGGTCGGACAGGCAGCGGCGCACAGGCCGCACTTGCGACAGGAGTCGAGGATCTCGATGGCGTCTTCCTCGACCTCGATAGCGTTGACCGGGCACACGTCCATGCACGCGGCGCAACCGCTCTTTTCGTTTTTGCAGGTCAAGCACGGAATGGTGTTGCCGCGCGGACGCTCCTTGTAGTCGGCAGGATTCCACTGCGGCGCCGACGGATCGAGCGCGTCGGTCACGCCGCCAAGCGGGTTTTTAAGAAAGTCGAAACCCTTGCTGATCTCGATAATGTCATCAAACAGATCGTGTTCCTGCGCCATGCGCGGCCCCTCCCTGAGCAGTGCAAACAAGCAAGAGATAATGATACGCTATCGGCCCACGCCTCGGGCAAATTACACGCGGAGCATCTTTGCGGCAAATAGCCCATGGCCTATCGCCGCCTCGATTGCACAAGGTCAATCAAGTGCCAAGCTATGCCTCGCACATGAGCTGCACGAGTTTTTGTTTGGTCACCTTGGCCTGCTCGTTGGCCATATTGCGCTCGTTTCTAAAGACCGCATTTGCAACACCCTGCAGATCGGCATCGGAAATCTCGTCAAGGCCCAGCTCCTCGAGCGTCGTCGGCAGACCGACGCGCTGGCAAAACTCGAGCACCTGATCAAGCTCGGGCGCACGCTCCAGGCGCAGCTGCACCACCAGGCCAAATGCCACGGCCTCACCATGCATGGCCTTGCACTCGGGCAGAATCGTCAGGCCGTTGGCGATGGCATGGGCAAGCGCTAGGCCACCGCTCTCAAAGCCAACACCCGAGAGCAGAATATTGCACTCGATCAGGCGCTCAACCGCCGGCGATATACGGCCCTTTTTGAGATCGCGCTTGGCAGCGACGCCGCACTCCATGAGTGTGTCATAGCAGGCACGAGCCGCAACCAAGGCCAAGTGTCCCGGCGCGCCACCGTGCTCGTTGGCGCCGTGCGCCGCGGCGCACGAACGCGCCTCGAAATACGTTGCCAGCGCATCGCCCATACCAGCGACCGTCATACGCAGCGGGGCCGCCGCGACCACGTTGGTATCGACCACGACCAAGTCTGGATTCTTCTCGAGCATCAGGTAGCGGTCGAACGACCCATCCTCGTGATACAGCACCGAAATCGCGCTGCACGGACCGTCCATCGACGCCGCCGTGGGACATACGCACAACGGCAACTCGGCATAAAACGCAACGGCCTTGGCGATATCGAGCATCTTGCCGCCGCCAATGCCCACCACCATGTCGCAATACTCGGCCCGGGCTTCCTTGGCCATTTCGACAACGGCATCTTCCGTACACGGACCGTTGTAAATCTTAAAGAACGGCTCGCTTAGATCTTCATCCAGAAATCCATCGACGATCTGCTTGCACAGCCGATCCTCGGTGCCCTGGTCAAACAGGACATAGGCAGCGCAACCCAACCATGACAAATACCTGCCCTGACGCGAGAGCTCACCCGGCCCCTGAACATACCGGCCAGGACCGCCATAAACCATGGGAAGCGCCGTACGAGAATCCGCCCTTCATCAAACAACGATTGGTGCAAAGTAACCTGACCCCTTTGCACCATAGCAAAAAGGGGCAAAGCCACCTGCTGGCTTTGCCCCTTCCTTAGCTTGATTTACTCATCCATGAGATAGTAGTGGCCCAGCGCGTCGGCACCCAGGATGGCGTTTGCGACCATCTCGGGCGTCACATCAAACGGCATGTTGCACATGGTGTCCTCGGGCGCGCACGCGGCCTCGGCAACAATCATGGCCTGCTCGCGCGTAAGCTCGGCAACGCCAAGTTCCTTCATCGTGACCGGTAGGCCCAGCTCAATGCAGAAGCCCAAGACTTCCTCGAGTTTCTCAGTCGGAGCATCTTCGAGTACCAGCTGGACGATAGTGCCAAAGGCGACCTTCTCGCCGTGATACATGCCGTGGCACTCGGGCAGCATCGTCAGGCCATTGTGGATGGCATGAGCAGCAGCAAGGCCCGAGCTCTCAAAGCCAATGCCCGAAAGCAGCGTATTGGCCTCGATGATGTGCTCGACGGCAGGCGTGAGCGCACCCTTCTCCAGCGCGACCTTGGCCTTGACGCCATCGGCCATAAGCGTCTCGTAGCAGAGCTTGGCGAGCGCCAAGCCAGCCATGCCGCCCTTGCCGCCGGCGCAAGTGCCACCGTCGGCATCATGCGTCGCCTGGGCCTCAAAGTAGGTTGCGAGTGCATCGCCCATACCGGAAACCGTCAGGCGCACCGGGCTCGCCGCGATAACCGTCGTATCCATCAGGACAATGTTGGGGTTTGCCTTCAGGAAGAGGTACTTGTCGAACTGGCCGTCATCGGTATAGAGCACCGAAAGCGCCGAGCACGGGGCATCGGTCGAAGCAATGGTGGGGCAAATGATAACCGGGGACTCCAGGTAATAGGCGACGGCCTTCGCGGTGTCGAGGATCTTGCCGCCACCGACGCCGACGATGATGTCGCAACCGTTGTCACGGGCGAGCGCAACCAGGCGATCGACCTCGCCCTTGGAGCACTCGCCGTTAAAGTCCTCAAACAGCAGCTCGGCCTTAGCCTCGGTAAAACCGCCCTCGATCTTGGCACCGACGCGCTTCTTGCCCGAAGGCGTCACGATGACGAGGGCCTTAGCGCCGAGCGGCTCAACGTAAGAGCCGAGCTTGGCGAGCTCGTCCGGACCCTGGATGTACTTGCTGGGGCTATTGAAAATTGCAGCCATAACTATCCCATTCTCTAAAAAAGAAAGGGGCTCCGTACGGATACGTGCGGAGCCCCTCGTTACGATAACAAGAGTCGATTAGAAATCGATGTCGGTGTCGTAGTAGCAGGCCTTGAGGATCTTCTCGAAGTCGGCAGCCTTGGTCTCACGCGGGTTCTCGGGCGTGCAGGCGTCCTGCTCGGCGTTCGCGGCGATCTCGGGCAGCTTGGCGAGGAACTCCTCCTCGGAAACCATCTGCGGGTTCTCGGCGTCGACCTTCACGCCACCATTCGCGTAATCCTTGATGGACTGCGGAATGTTGAGCTGGTCGTTGAGGTCGCGGATCTTCTGGACGAGCGCAGCGATGAGCTCCTCGTTGGTCTCGCCGGGAAGGTGCAGGATCTCCTTGGCCACGTAAGCGTAACGCTCGGCAGCACGGGGATCCTTGGAGTTCCACTGGATGACCTTGCCCAGGTACATGGCGTTAGCGGCACCGTGGATGATGTGGCCGTTCTCGAAGGCAGCACCGGTCTTGTGAGCCATGGAGTGAACGATGCCGAGCAGGCCCGAGGAGAAGGCGATACCGGCGATGCACTGAGCCTCGTGCATGTGCTGACGGGCCTCATGGTCGCCAGCATAGGACTTGGGCAGCCACTCGACGATCTCGCGGATGCCGTGCAGAGCGTTGGCGTCGGTGAACATAGAGGCGCAGGTGGAAACGTAGGCCTCCATGCAGTGGGTCAGAGCATCCATGCCGGTGTGAGCGCACAGCTTGGCGGGCATGGTGTAGGTGAGCTCGGGGTCGACGATGGCGACATCAGGGGTGATGTTGAAGTCGGCCAGCGGGTACTTGATGCCCTTATCGTAATCCGTGATGACGGAGAATGCGGTGACCTCGGTAGCAGTGCCGGAGGTAGAGGAAATGGCGCAGAAGTGAGCCTTCTGACGCAGCTCGGGGAAGCTGAACGGCTGGATAATGTTGTCGAAGGACTCCTCGGGATACTCGTAGAAGACCCACATGGCCTTAGCAGCATCGATGGGCGAACCGCCGCCGATAGCAACGATCCAGTCGGGCTCGAAGTCGCGCATAGCGGCTGCGCCCTTCATGACGGTCTCGATGGAGGGATCGGACTCGACGCCCTCGAACAGCTTGACCTCCATGCCGGCCTCTTTGAGGTCGGCCTCAACGTCCTGCAGGAACCCGCCGCGGCGCATAGAGCTGCCGCCAGAAACGATGATGGCCTTCTTACCCTTGAGGTTCTTCACCTCGTGGCGAGCGCCCTCACCAAAGTACAGATCGCGAGGATTGGTAAAACGTCCCATACTGTGCCTCCTAAACAAGCCCCTCTTAGACTTGCGTATATAACGGAGCACCCAATTGGCTCCGTTAGGACCGGTTTGCGCGTTGCCGGCGATGACAATGCGCGATGTCTAAACGTCTCAACGCTCAGACAAACACTATTTTACCGTTCTGGTTGGTCAGTTATTCACCTAAAGCCGCCAATGATGAAACGTTTTTTCTATCCCTGAAGACCCTTGTGCGGCATTCATACTCCCAAGCTGGGCAAACGTTTTATCAAGGTTGACTACATATCCCGGGCAGGACCGTGCCCCTCCAAAATATGCACCGTTCGCCGCCAAAAATCGACCGTTTGCGGCACCGTGATACCACTCGGTCGTCCAAGGTGCCGACATTTGTGCGACATCCGTCTTCGTGGTGCAAAGGTGCAAGTCCAAGTGCGGCACCCCCGGTGTGCCACATGCGGGTAAACTAGAACCTTATATAGAAACATTTGAACCCTAACCGCAGCAAAGGAGGCCCCATGGCATTCGATCCCATTCAAGAGGATTGCCATCGCCTCGTTCTTGAGGCCTTGCGCCGCGACAATATCCCGCTCACCGACGGTGCCGCCGTAGAGCGTCTGATGGAACAATTCACCCGCAACCCCGCACCGCTCATCGTGCACGACCGCGACCGCGCCGGGCACCTCATTGCCAAGGTGGTCGAGGCTGTCGACTACCGCATTCCCTTTATCCCTGACGATACCCAGGCAGAGCAAGAAGAGGCAGCTGCCGAGAACATGCTCCGCGAGGCGGCCGCACTCGATCCGGCCAACTGGGACGCTCAGCGCATGCTGACGGCACTCACCGCCGAATCCAACGAGGAATACGTGCAGTATCTGGTGTCCAAGTGCGACGAGGTGGAGCACGATCTGGCGCTCAAGATCGCCTCGGCGCAGGACCCCTACGAGCGCGAGGCCGCTGGCGACCTTATGCGCCGCCCCTACCTGCGCTGGCTTGCCGCCTTGGCATCGCGCGCGCTCATTAGCGGACGCTACCGCATGTCGCTCGAAGCCGCGAATCGCAGCTTGGACTTTGCGCCCAACGATCCGGCCGATGTCCGCCACACCGCGATGCTCGCCATGGCAAAGCTCGAATACTCTGCCGAGGAGCTCAAGCGTTTTCGCTCTGCCCACTCTGTACCCTATCTCGCGAATACCCCGCTGCGCCGCCGCCCCAAAGATGCGGAGCGCGACTTGGACCCGTGGACGCTCATCGCACTGATGAGCGCAGCCTGGCGCGAGCTGGACTACGAGGGCGCCGAGCACTACCTGCGTATCCTTGCGCGCTCGTGTCCGCACGCGGCCGAGGCGCTCTACTTCCAAACCGAGTTTCCCGATGGCGTCTATGCCCGCGTCAACGTGGGTGCAGGCTCCACCGACGAGCTCGTCCTTGCACTGTCCGAGGCGACGCCGGTACTGCAGGAGGGCCTGGGCGCTCCCGACAACGCCAGCTTTGCCGCCTGGGTCGCCACCAACGACATCGTGCGTTCCCAAATCGACGAGCGCATCCTGCGCGCAGCCGAGCAGGGGCTTCCATTTAAGGGAGGGGACCTCTGATGGATCCGAGCGTCTACATCCCCGCCTACTTGGAGCGCACCTATCTGGCGTCGCACCCCGAGCTCACCGATGCAGCACGCGAGCTTGTCCATAACGACATTAGCGCGAATCCCCAAAAGTACGCGCAGTCCGAGCATGCCCAAGCGCTGCTGTCCTATGCCGGTGTTCATCGCCACCTGCTCGACGAGCTCCATCGCATCGAGGACATGGGCAGCGATGAGGAGTTTGAACAGACGCGCAACCGCCTGTTCGACGATATGCGCGATGAGCTGCTCAAGATCGTCCGCATCGATGCGTATGTCCTCGACGCGCAGCTGCTCGCCATCATCCTGGCCGACACGCCCGTTGACGCCTGCCTGGGCGACCTGATGAAGCTCGAGGCGACCACGGCCGATTACCTGCAGCAAAGTGTGCCCGGGTTCGACATGGAAGCCCCGCACTACTGGGCCAATAATGTTTTGGCCGACGGTGTCACCGCAGCAGACCTTACCGTGAGCGAGCCGGCTCTTATCGGGTGGCTTCACACACTCGAAGCCATCTCGCAGCTGTGCATGGCGAGCGCTCGTTACCGTGCTGCCGCCAACTACGCCCGCCGCGTCCTTAAGGCAGAAGGCTATCCCACCCGAGCTGCCGGCACCGTGTTGCTCGCCCTCGCTCGTCTGGAAGACCAGGACGGCTTTTTTGCCCTAGCTCACCAACTCGAGGAACAGGTGGGGGCTGATGCACTCGAGAACTCCCCCTGGTACCTGCTCGCCCGCACCATCCTCTTGTTCAAAACAAACAAGATGCGCCCGGCGACACGCGCGCTGCGTGAGTTTGCCAACCGTTGCGAGGGCGGCGCGTTCTTCTTGCTGAACCCCATGTACCAGACGCCGTACCTTCCCTGCCGACCCGAGCCGCGCGATCCCTGGGATCTTTCGCACCAGGCCGTTTGGGAAGCGGACGGTATTATCTCGGACACTCCCGACTTTGCCCCCTGGGCCAATGCCTGTGAAGACGTGTCACAGCTTGCCCAGGAATTTGCGCGCCGCTACGGTTTTTAGTGACGCACTCGACCCGACCATGTCGTTTACGTTAGGAACGGTTTCATGAACCTCCGCTCATCTCTCGCCTGTACCTCGAGCGATATCGCTCGCTGGGGACTGCGCTCTGTCCTCAAACGCCAGGGCGGCGTACTCCCCGGCCGCATCGCCATGAAGATCGACCCCGAGCTGCTAAGCGACCTCGCCGGCCTTATCGACCGCAGCGTGGTGATCACCGGCACCAACGGTAAGACCACCACCTCCAACCTCATCGCCGACGCCGTTGCCGCCAGCGGCGCCACCGTGGTATGCAACCGCGCCGGCAACAACATGGAGCCGGGCGTGGTGGGCGCTCTGCTCGAGGCCCGCGGCGGCCTTAAGCACACTGACAGCGGCAAGCGTGTGGGCGTTTTTGAATGCGATGAGCTCTACACCGTGCGCGTCCTGCCCAAGCTCAAGCCGACGTACTTCGTGCTGCTCAACCTGTTCCGCGACCAGCTGGATCGCTATGGCGAGATCGATCACACCCAGGAGGTCATCGCCCATGCGTTGGAGCTCTCTCCGGCAACAACGCTCATCTACAACGCAGACGACCCGCTGTGTGCCTCGATTGCCGCGCGCGTTCCCAATGCAAGCATCGCCTTTGGCATCGACAGCGCCACCAACACCGAGTCCGACCGTATTAGCGACTCACGTTTTTGCTCAAAGTGCAACACGCCGCTGGAGTATGACTACGTGCAATACGGCCAGCTCGGCGCCTACCATTGCCCCTCGTGCGGCTGGGCCCGCCCTGCGCTTGTCCGTCGCGTGACGGACGTGAAGCTCGGCTGCGACGGCTACGGCTTCGACCTGGTCTTTGGATCTGCGCCCGACGCGGCTGCCGTACACATCGCCACACGCTACAACGGCCTGTACATGGTCTACAACGTTGCCGCCGCCTTCTTTGCCGCGCACGAGTTGGGCGTGGATACGGCGCTTCTACAGCCTACGCTCGATGCCTACGTCCCCGCCGGCGGACGTATGGGGCGCTGGGATATCGCCGGCCGCACCGTCGAGGCCAACCTGGCTAAGAATCCCGTAGGCTTCGATCGACAAATCCAGTCCATCAAGACGACAGGCGGCAGACTCTGCGCTTTCTTCCTTAACGACAATGACGCCGACGGACACGATGTATCGTGGATCTACGACGTCGACTTTGATCGCATCGCCGACACGCCGGGTCTTGTCGCCTTTGCCGGAGGCACGCGCGCGCACGACATGCAGGTGCGCCTCAAGTACGCCGGCATCGATGCCGCGATTATCTCGGACGTCGCGCAGGCAATTGGCGCCGTGGCAGACGAGGCCGCCGATGACACCTTCTACGCCGTCGCCAACTACACGGCCTTCCCGCCGCTGGTCAAGGAGCTCGACGGGCTGAAAGGCGCCACCGCCGATGCTGTTGCCGGGCGCGCCGTAGCCCGTGCCGACGGCAGCGCTCTTCCTGTCGGCATCGCGCCAGTCGAACTTTCGCACCCGCTGCGCATCGTCTACCTGTATCCCGATGCCCTTAACCTCTACGGCGACGGCGGCAATGTTATCGCGCTCGAGCGCCGCTGCGTCTGGCGCGGCATTCCCGTGCGCGTGGACGAGGTCCGTATGGGCGAAACGCTTGATTTGACCGATGCCGATATCGTCATGATGGGTGGCGGCTCCGACCGCGACCAGCTAGCCGTGGCACACGAGCTGCTCGCCCAAAAAGACAAGGTCGCGGCCTATGTTGAGGATGGCGGCTCGCTGCTTGCCATCTGTGGCAGCTATCAGCTGCTCGGCCGTTCGTACTATATGGGTGAGGATCGCATCGAGGGCCTGGGCGTCATTGCCGCCGAAACCGTACGTGGCTCCGATCGCCTGATCGGCAACGTAGCCGTCAAAACCGATCTGGCACCTGAGCCCTTTGTGGGATTCGAGAACCATGGCGGCCGCACGCTTTTGGACGCCGATGCCACGCCGCTCGGAACGTCCGTCGTCGCGGGCACCGGCAACAACGGCGACGATGGCTTTGAGGGCCTGATCTACAAGGGCGTCATCGGCACGTACCTGCACGGACCAGCGCTACCCAAGAACCCCGAGCTCGCCGACTGGCTCATTACCCACGCCCTCGAGCGCCGCGGCGATGCGCAGGCCACAGCCCTGCTGCCGCTCAAGCCCCTCGACGACACCTACGAGCGCGCCGCCCACGACGCCGCCATGAAGCTCCTCCCCTAACGCCCCGCCACCACAAAGGGACAGGCACCTTTGTGGTGGTTTTGACCCGTCCCAGCGGTTTGTCTCAATCTGTAACATCTAGACCGTTAAAAGTCGTCTTACTGTTACAGAATGAGATGTTCGTCCCGACGCCTGCCTTTTGTCTCGATCTGTAACATATAGAGCCGATTTATCAGCCCAGATGTTACAGGTTGAGATGTTTGATGATCGGGATAGAGAGCCAGCTCCTATGTGGTGGTTTTTCAGTTTGCCAACGATATGTGAACGGCTAAAAAAGTCTGCTATACTCTTTCCCGCTGTCCCCATCGTCTAGCGGCCAAGGACGCCACCCTTTCAAGGTGGATATCGCGGGTTCGAATCCCGCTGGGGGCACCATTTGAATTGAAGAGCCCGTTACCCTCGCGGTAGCGGGCTTTTTGCTACCCATGCGCCGGGATTCGAACCCGACAGGGTGCGGAGCTGAGGAAACGCGAAGCGTTTTCCAGCGCAGCACGCAAGGAGCGAAGCGACGCGGCGAAAGCGGGCGGCGTCAGCCGCACGCGGACATCCCGCTGGGGGCACCATTTGAAATGTGAAGGCCGTTACCAATTCGGTAGCGGGCTTTTTGCTACCGATATGCCGGGATTCGGACCCGGCAGGGTGCGGATCCCGGCATCTTCCGATGGACCATGGGCAAAAAATGGCAAATATGAGTACTGTTACCGATTTAGTAACAGCGATTTCATGCCTTCAGAAATCGATTTAGACGTCAGGTGTCCTACGGCGGGGTAGCGCGCAGAGATGTGGTGTAAGAGGCGGGGCATGCCCCGCCTCTTCTCTT
>UQHR01000032.1 GCA_900540905.1 uncultured Collinsella sp.
ATCGGGACTTGCAGCGACGGACCTCAGGACGCTCTTACACCACGTCTGCGCGCGCGACCCCACCGTGCGCCGCACGCTGCAGCGGTTTTGGGGTGTCACGCGCACGCAGCCGCTGATTGTCTTTCTCTCGGTGTTCTCGTCGGCGGGCTACATCTTTTTGCTGACGTTTGCCAATACCTATGTGATGGCCCTCATTGTCGACCGCGTTCAAGCCGGTCCCGTGGCGGGTGATCAGGTGTTTGAGGTCTTCGGCCCCTATATCCTGGCGCTCGTACTCGTTAACCTGGTGGGCCAAATCCTCTCCAAGCTGCAGGACTACACCGTCTACAAGCTCGAGATTGCGGGCAACTATCACCTGGCGCGCCTGTGCTTCGACACGCTCTCCAATCAATCCATGACATTTCACACCAGCCGCTTTGGCGGATCGCTCGTGAGCCAGACGAGCCGTTTTATGAGCGGCTATACGGGGCTGGTCGACGTGACGGTGTATTCGCTCATCCCCACCATCACCTCGGTCATCTGCACGGTGGCGGCGCTCGCCCCGGTGGTGCCGACGTTTACCGTGATCCTGGTGTGCATCATGGCCGTCTACATCGCGTTTGTCTGGCTTATGTACAAGCGCATCATGCCGCTTTCGGCCGCGACGTCCGCCGCGCAGAACAAGCTCTCGGGCGTGCTCTCCGACGCGGTCACGAACATCTTGGCCGTCAAGACCTGCGGGCGCGAGGACTTTGAACGTGATCTGTTCGACGCCGCTGATCGTGCCGCGCGCGATGCCGAGACGGTCTCGATGCACGCCATGATGCAGCGCAACTTTACGACCTCGGGTCTTATCGTCATCACCATGGCCGTGGTGAGCGTATTCGTGGCGGGCGGCAACGCGTGGTTTGGCATCTCGGCCGGCTCGCTCGTCATGATCTTTACCTACACCTATAACCTCACCATGCGCCTGAACTACGTAAGCTCCATGATGCAGCGCATCAACCGCGCGCTCGGCGATGCGGCCGAGATGACGCGCGTGCTGGACGAGCCACGTTTGGTGGCAGATGACCCGGACGCCCCCGAGCTCAAAGTGACCGAGGGCGCGATTGATTTTGAGCAGCTGAGCTTTGCGTACCGTGACGCTGCGGCGGGCGAGAGCGTGTTCGATGACCTGACACTTCATGTGGCGGCGGGCCAGCGCGTGGGCCTGGTGGGCAAATCGGGCTCGGGCAAGACGACGCTCACCAAGTTGTTGTTGCGCCTGGACGATGTACAGGGCGGCCGCGTGCTCGTGGACGGCCAGGACGTCTCGCGCTGCACGCAGCAGAGCCTGCGCCGTCAGGTTGCCTACGTGCCGCAGGAGGCGCTGCTGTTCCACCGCTCCATTCGCGAAAACATTGCCTACGGTCGTCCCAACGCCACTGATGAGCAGATTCGCGAGGCGGCTCGCTTGGCTAATGCGACCGAGTTTATCGACCGCTTGCCCCGTGGCTTTGACACTATGGTGGGCGAGCGCGGCGTCAAGCTCTCTGGCGGTCAGCGTCAGCGCGTGGCTATCGCCCGCGCCATCCTAACCGACGCGCCGATTCTGGTGCTCGACGAGGCGACGTCTGCCTTGGACAGCGAGTCCGAGGCGTTGGTGCAGGAGGCGCTCGAGAATCTGATGCGCGGCCGCACCTCCATTGTGGTGGCGCACCGCCTGTCCACCGTGGCGGCGCTTGACCGCATTGTGGTGCTGGCCGATGGCGAGATTGTCGAGGACGGCACGCATACGCAGCTCGTCGAGGCGGGTGGCGAGTACGCGAGCCTGTGGAGCCGTCAGACCGGCGCATTCTTGGAGGCGTAAGCGTCTCGGACGTGGGACAATTGTGCCCATAAGTTTATTGTGCCGTTGAGCCGAGGAGTCGTTATGCCACGCGAGACCAATGCCGCCAAACGCGAGCGCGCCGTTGAGGTGTGTGAGCGCCTCAACCGTCGCTATGGCCCGGTCGAGTGCTTTTTGGACCACGAGAATCCCTTCCGCCTGCTGATCGCGGTGTTGCTCTCGGCGCAAACGACCGACGCGCAGGTCAACAAGGTGACGCCGAAGCTGTTTGCCCAGTGGCCCACGCCCGAGGCCATGGCCGGGGCGAGTGTGGCTGACGTGGCAGACACCATCAAGTCACTCGGCTTTTATAAGAGCAAGGCCAAGCACGCCGTGGAGGCCGCGCAGATGATCGTCGCCGACTATGGCGGCGAGGTGCCGGCCGACATGAAGGAACTCGTGAAGCTGCCGGGCGTGGGACGCAAGACGGCGAACATCGTGCTCAACGTGGGGTATGGCATCGTGGAGGGCATTGCGGTGGACACGCACGTCAACCGCATTGCGCATCGCCTGATGTTGAGTCCCAAGACACATGCCAAGGAGCCGCTCAAGACCGAGCAGGATCTGCTCAAGATTTTGCCGCACGAGTATTGGGAGTCGGTCAACCATCAGTGGATCACCTTCGGTCGCGAGATCTGCGACGCCCGCAAACCCAAGTGTGACGAGTGTCCGCTGGCAGATTTGTGCCCCAGCGTGCGCGTAGCGGGGTAGGGCGGAACGCATCTTCGTCTGGCGTTTTTTGCGGGGCTGGGTTTGCTCTTGAGCCGGAGTCCTCTCCATGCGCTACCATGACAGGCAATGAAATCCGCCGCATACCCGCCGAGCTTGCCCCGGCGGGCTTTTGGCGTTGCAATGCCGGAGGAACAGCATGCTCATTCACCGTATAGCCGCGCAGCTCTACACTGCCGAGGCCTTGCAGGCCGTCGAGGCCGGGCTCGATGCTGGCGAGGACGTGACGCTGGCTGTGTCGCAGTCGGGCCGCACGCTTATGGCGGCCGCCCAGTTTGCGCGCCGTCCGCGCCCGACGGTCTATATCGTGAGCGGCGAGGATGCGGCCGATCGCGCCGCGCGTAGCCTTGCCGCCTACGTGGGCCTGGCGCACGTGTGTCGTTTTCCTGAGCGCAAGGACTATCCGTGGCGCGAGCAGGCGCCGGACGACGCCGTGGTGGCGCAGCGCTGCGAGGCTCTGGGGCGCATCGTGCGCGGGGACAACTGCATCATGGTCGCCTCGGCTCGCGCGCTGCTGCGCTGCGTGCCGCCGGTCGAGAGCCGCTACTGGGAGTCCACTACTTTTGCGGTGGGCGAGGAGATTCCCTTTGACGAGGTGCCGCAGCGCTTGGTGGGCATGGGCTACACCAATGCCGGCGCCGCCGATGCGCCCGGCTTGTTTCGCGTTCACGGCGACACCGTCGAGGTGTTCCCCGCACAGGAAAAGGCGCCCGTGCGCATCGAGTTCTTCGGCGACGAGATCGATCGCATCCGCCGCATGGTGAGCTCCACGGGCCAAACCATCGGCAACGAGGACAGCATCGAGATCTTCCCGTGTCGCGAGTTGGCACTGACCGACGAAGCCGTCCACAACATGCACGTGGCGCTCTACCGCGCCAGCCAGAGCGATAGCAAGCTGGCGGCGCTGCTCGAGATGGTTGATGCGCGCATCGTCACGCCCGAGCTCGACCGCTTTTTGCCGGTGATGTACGGCCAGACCGTAAGCCCACTGGCACACGTGGGCGGCAAGGCGCTCGTGGTTCTATCCGAGCCGCGCTCGCTGTTCGACGACTGTCTGCGCGCCTACGAGGATATCGAGGCCCGTGCCGGCGAGGCGGGGATTGACCGCCTGGACGGCCTGTATGTGCGCGCCCAACAGCTCGATTTTGGTGCCCAGCAGCGCCTGAACTATGTGAGCCTGATTCGCGCCGGCGGCGCGGTTACGGCCGAGCTCAAGATTGAGCAGCCTGCCATCGCAGGCTCGGACAATCGCTTTATGACGCGCATTCAGGAAGTCGTGGGCAAGCGCTACGCCTGCGTGTTTGCCATTCCCGATCGCGGTGCGCGCGAGTCGATGGAGCTCACCTTTGGTGACGAGGGCATTACCTTTGAGGAATCGCTGACGGCCGCACCTGAAAATGCCGGCGCTATCGGCGACCGCGTGCGCGTGGCAGCGGCGGATTCCGCCGACCGTGCCGCACGCCAGGAGGCCCATGCTTCCATTCGCGAGCGCCGCGCCGATGCACTCAACGCCCGTTCGCTCGAGGCGGGTGCCGCCCAGGCTGCCGCCGGCGCCGCCGTGCCCACCATCTCGCGCGGACGCGTGACCTTTGTCGATGCCGCCCTGCCGCAGGGCGTGGTGGTGCCCGATGCCAACCTGGCCGTGTTCTCGATCGCCGACCTCAACGCCCGCATGGACGCCAACCGCGCGCGCAGCCGCCGCAAGGTGGACATTACGCAGATCACGTTCCCGTTTAAGCCGGGCGACTACGTGGTGCACGCCACTCACGGCATCGCGCTCTTTAGCGAGATCGCGCGCCAAGAAGTGGGCGGCAAGGAGCGCGACTACTTCTTGCTGGAATATGCCGACGGCGACAAGCTCTACGTGCCGCTCGAGCAGGTCGACCGTATCACGCGATACGTCGGTCCCGACGGCGACAAGCCGCGCCTGACCAGGCTCAACACCGCCGACTGGACGCGCGCCACCAACAAGGCGCGCAAAAACGCCAAAAAGCTGGCGTTCGACCTGGTCGATCTGTATACGCGCCGCTCGTCGATTACCGGTATCGCCTGCCCGCCCGACACGCCCGAGCAGATCGAGATGGAGGAGAGCTTTCCTTACGACGAGACGCGCGACCAGCTGGAGGCCATCGCCGACATCAAGGCCGACATGGAGGCGCCCAAGCCCATGGACCGCCTGCTGTGCGGCGACGTGGGCTTTGGCAAGACCGAGGTCGCCCTGCGCGCGGCGTTTAAGTGCGTGGACTCCGGTCGCCAGGTCATGGTGCTCTGCCCCACGACCATTCTGGCCCAGCAGCACTACGAGACGTTCTTTGAGCGTTTTGCCCCGTTTGGCCTTGAGGTCGAGGTGCTCAGCCGCTTCCGCACGCCGGCACAGCAGAAGCGCGCGCTCAAGGCGTTTGCCGAGGGCACGATCGATGTGCTCATCGGCACCCACCGTCTGCTTTCGGCCGATGTGAACCCCAAGAACCTGGGCCTGGTGATCATCGACGAGGAACAGCGCTTTGGCGTGCAGCACAAGGAACAGCTCAAGAACCTGCGCGAGCAGATTGACGTGCTCACGCTTTCGGCAACGCCGATTCCGCGAACCATGCAGATGGCCACGAGCGGCGTGCGCGACATGAGCCTGATCACGACGCCGCCCACCGGGCGTCGCCCCGTGATCGTGCACGTGGGGGAGTACGACCCCGATGTGGTGAGCGCGGCGATTCGCCTGGAGGTGGGTCGCGGCGGCCAGGTGTATTACGTGTCCAACCGCGTCAAGACTATCGACGACGCCGTGGCGCGCGTGCACGAGGCCGCGCCCGAGGCGCGCGTGGGCGTGGCGCACGGCAAGATGAGCCCGCGCGAGGTCGAGGACGTGATGATCGAGTTCGCGACCAAAAAGATCGATGTGCTCATCGCCACGACCATCGTGGAGAGCGGCATTGACAACGCGACCGCCAACACGCTCATCATCGAGGATTCGCAGCGCCTGGGCCTGGCGCAGCTCTACCAGCTCAAGGGCCGTGTGGGCCGCTCTGCCACACAGGCCTACGCGTACTTTATGTTCCCGGGCGAGCTGCCGCTCACCGAGGAGGCCACGGCGCGCCTGACCGCACTTTCCGAGTTCCAGGACCTGGGCAGCGGCATGCGCATCGCCATGCGCGACCTGGAGATTCGCGGTGCCGGCTCGCTTATGGGCGCCGAGCAGCACGGCAACCTGTCGAGCGTGGGCTTTGACCTGTTTACGCAGATGCTGGGCCAGGCCGTGGCCGAGGCGCGCGGCGATGACGACGCCGGCGTGGAGGCGGCGAGCGTGGGTATTAACCTGCCGGCCGACTACTTCTTGTCCGAGGAGTACCTGCCGGCGGTGGATCAGCGCGTGCTCGTGTACCGTAAGCTCGCGGCGGCCGAGGACCTCGAGAGCATCGACGAGGTGCAGGAAGAGACCGAGGCCGCGCATGGTGAGCTGCCGTTGGCGGGACTCAACCTGTTCAACCGCGCGCGCATCCGTATCCGCGGCGAGCGTCTGGGGCTCGAGAGCGTCACGCTCAGTGGCGGCCGCATCACGTTTTTGGGCGTAGACGTGCCCAAGAAGGTGGCCTTTGAGCTTAAGACCCGCTATGGCGCGGTGAACTTCCCCAAGAGCCGCAAGCTGTCGGTGCCCTACAAGGCGGGTGCCGGCGCGGGCAGCGGCCTGGGTCGCGGCCTCGACGCCAACGACGGCACCGGCCCCGTGGCCGCGGCGCTCATGCTGCTGCAGCAGCTGGGTGCGAGCGACGACGACTAGCGGGTCGACGCTGCAAACGCCCCATTTGGGCAATCTGGTTCCATCGAAAGGAAAGCATGTTCGGGTACATCTACAAGAAAGACGTCGCTGCTATCGCGGTTATCCTTGCCCTTTGCCTGGGCGTGGGCAGCTTCTTCGATTATCAGATCTCGAGTGCGCTGTTCAGCGTCGGCAGCATGTACGGCCGCTTTATCGAGGCCGCCGGCGAGCTGCCGTTTGAGCTGACGGCGAGCGTCGCGGGCGTTATGCTCGTGCGCGCGGTGCGTCCCGACTCCGGGGGGAGCAAATGGCTCGCCGTGCTCGGCATCCTCGTCAACGTTGGCCTAGCCGGCTACGAGATCGTTTCGTCCCTGCGGGTTGGCGGTAAACTCATTGCCGTTCAGCTGGTGCTGACGTTTGCGTTGGTCATCGCAGCCAACTTCATCGCCTACCGCCTTACGCACGACACCGCGCCTGACGAGCTCACACGCTGGGCGTTGATGGTACTTGCCGTGTGGGTCGCTCAGGCCATTATCCTCAACGTGATTGTTAAGCCGCTGTGGTCGCGCCCGCGCATGCGCGTGATCGAGGTCACGCCAGGGCTCAATTTTCAGCCGTGGTGGGTGATCGGCAACCCCGACAAGTGGGCCTATATTGCCGCTGGCGTGATCAAGGACGGCTTCAAGTCGTTTGCGAGCGGACACACGGCGCACGCGGCGATCGGCCTTATGCTCGCCGGGCTTCCCGCAGCGGCCTTTAAGGAAAAGCCGTCGCGCCGCCGCGTGGTCTTTTGGACGGCGGCTGTGGTCGCGGCGCTCGTCGCCTTTGGCCGCATCGTGATCGGGGCGCACTTTTTGAGTGACGTGAGCTGCGGCTTTGCCCTGGTGCTGGCGCTTGAGTGCCTTGCCGCGCGTATTGCCTATCCCAACGGCGTACAATAGCTCCGTTTGAATCATCTGGCCGATACCCGGTAAGAGAGGATTGCCATGCTCGCGTTTAACAACGATTATTCCCACGGCGCACATCCGGCGGTGCTGCAGGCGCTCGTCGACACCAATATGGAGCCGCAGCCCGGCTACGGTACCGATGCACATACCGAGCGTGCCAAGCAACTTATTCGCGAGGCCTGCCAGGCCCCCGATGCCGACGTGTTTTTTCTGGTGGGCGGCACGCAGGCCAACGCGACGGTGATCGACATGCTGCTCGCGCCGTACGAGGGCGTCGTTGCTGCCGAGACCGGCCACGTCGCCTGCCACGAGGCGGGCGCCATCGAGTTTGGCGGCCACAAGGTACTCACCATCCCCGGCTACGAAGGCAAGATGCATGCCGAGGACCTCGAAAACTATATCCAGGTGTTCTACGAAAACGAGAGCTACGAGCACACGGTGTTTCCGGGCGCCGTGTACGTGAGCCTGTCGACCGAGTACGGCACGCTGTACTCCAAGGCCGAGCTCGTGGCGATTCACGCGGTGTGCCAGAAGCATGAGATTCCGCTGTTTGTGGACGGTGCTCGCCTGGCCTATGCGCTGGCGGCCGATGAGTGCGACATTGCCCTGCCCGAGCTGGCGCAGCTGTGCGACGTGCTCTACATCGGCGGCACCAAGTGCGGCGCTCTGTGCGGCGAGGCCGTGGTGTTTTGCGGCATGCACGCCCCGGCGCATCCCATTCCTCGCATTAAGCAACACGGCGCGCTGCTTGCCAAAGGCCGCCTGACGGGCGTGCAGTTTGAGGCGCTTTTTACCGATGGGCTGTATTTTGAGATTGGTCGACAGGCGATCGAGACGGCCCAGGCGCTACGCCGTGTGCTGCACGAGCGCGGTTACCAGTTCTTTTTGGAGACGCCCACAAACCAGCAGTTTGTGATTCTGCCCAACGATGACATGGCCCGCATTCGCGAGCATGCCTCGATCGAGTACTGGGAAAAGTACGACGAGACCCACACCGTGGTGCGTTTTTGCACCAGCTGGGCCACGACGCAGGAGGACATCGACGCACTGGCGGCTGTCCTGTAGGTTGATGTGATGACGAGGGGCCGCCTTGCGCCTTGGTTTGGCGCAGGGCGGCCCTTGCTTTTGAGGGGGAGGGGCTGTATGCCCGAGAAATCCGTGATGTCCGAGCCGATGATTCGCCTGGCGACGCCCGATGATGCGCCGGCGTTGCTTGCCATCTATGAGCCGTATGTGCGCCAGACGGCGATTACCTGCGAATACGAGGTGCCGAGCGTTGAGGAGTTCGCCGGGCGTATCGAGCGTACGCTCAAGCACTATCCGTATTTGGTGATGGAGCTGGACGGGCGTCCGGTAGGCTATGCCTACGTGAGTCCGCTTAACAGCCGCGAGGCATACGACTGGTCGGTCGAGACGTCAATCTACCTGGCACGCGATGTGCGCCATGGCGGGCTGGGTCGCAAGCTGCATGACGCGCTCAAGCAATGCCTGGTCGCGATGGGCATCACCAACATGTGCGCCCTCATCGCCGTGCCGCACGACAAGGACGACGAGTACCTGACGCACAACAGCCAGGATTTCCATGCCCATATGGGATATCGCCTGGTGGGCGCCTTCGACCGCTGTGCCCAAAAGTTCGGCCGCTGGTACGACATGTGCTGGATGGAACTGGTCCTAGCCGAGCGCACACCCAACCAACCCAAGCCAACCTGGTTCCCCGACCTCCTTGCCTGAAACCACCACAAAGGTGCCTGTCCCCTTTGTGGTGGTTTTCGATTGGTTAGCCGATGGGCTCGGTGTATTTGGCGCGGTCGGTGCGTTGGATGCGCTTGGAGACATGGAGCGGGCGGCCGTCGGTGTCGTAGACGTAGTCGGTGATCAGGATCAGCGCCTGCCCGCGCTTGACGTTGAGCAAAAACGCCTCGTTTTGCGAGGCGTAGCACACCTCAAAGGTCTTATGCCCCCGTGCCGGCGCGCGATGGAATTCTTGGCGCAGCGTCGCGTAGAGCGAACCATTGATAACGCGATCGATGAGTGCTTCAAAGCTCGGTGGTAGATAGGTAGTCTCCAGACACAATGGCGCATTGTCCAGATAACGCAGACGGACAAGTTTGACGAGCTTGCTGCCCACGGTGACATCGAAGAACTTGGCAGCATTGCCCGCGGCCTTGGCAAAGCCCGAGTCCACCGTGCGCGTGGTGGGCTTCATGCCCTGACCCTGGACCTGTGCCGTATAGCTCGAAAACACCAGGTTGTTCTCGTGGAGCGCCGGCGTGTCGGCCACAAAGGCGCCGCGCCCGCGCTCGGTGCGAACCAGGCCCTCATCAGCTAGTACCTTAAGGGCATGGCGCACGGTGCTGCGCGACAGACCCGATTCGTCCATGAGTTCCATCTCGGACGGCAGCTTGTCTCCACGTGCGTAGGTGCCGGAGGCGATGCGGTCGCGCAGTATGCCCGCCAAGCGCTCGTATTGGGTCAGTCTCTTTTTAGATGAAGCGTTCATGCGATCAACCTGTATCTAACTTGTATACGTATCTAATCAAGCATGTATTCAATACAACAACAAAACCGCTGGTATCCAGTTATCGAAAACCGCATCAGCAAAATTTCTAAGACAAATATAGCATACAACTAGTCGACATAACCAAAACATGTATGTAACTTGTATGCCATCGAGAGCATCAAACGAGAAGAAAGGCTGATGCACGATGACTACTCAGGAACAGGTTAAGGACGTCGTCTCCCAGGTTTTGGCTGACAAGGCAGACAAGGGCGGCATCAAGCGCGTCGTGTGGATTGGCGCCGGCGGATCCAACGGCGGCAACTATCCTGCCCAGTACTTTATGGAGCACGAGGCCACGCAGGTCGTGAGCTCCAGCTACACCAGCAACGAGTTCGTGCACGCCACGCCCGCCTATGTCAACGAGAACACTCTGGCCGTCGTCGTGTCCATGCGCGGCACCAAGGAGACCATCGTCGCCGCCCAGGTCGCCAAGGACCACGGCGCCAGCACCATCGCCATCTATGTTGACGAGTCCGGCCTCACCGAGGTCTGCGACTACAAGATCCAGTACGACAGCCTGGCCGTCGACGAGTCCTGCATGGGCCGTACCAACTCCGCCGTCGTGACCATGATCGCCATGGAGCTCACGCAGCAGACCGAGGGCTATGCCGAGTACGAGACCGCCATGGCCGCCTTCGACCTGATCGATCCCATCTATCGCAAGGCCGTCGAGTACACCCGTCCGCTCGCTGCCAAGTGGGCCGAGCAGAACGCCGACAAGCCCTGCATTAATGTCATGGCTCAGGGTCCGCTTTTTGGTGCCGCTTACGTCTTTAGCATCTGCAACGTGCAGGAGATGCTGCAGATCGACTCCTGCACCATCAACACCTGCGACTTCTTCCACGGCCCCTTCGAGATCCTGGACAAGCGCACCTCGCTGTTCCAGCTCATCAGCGTCGGCCGCAGCCGCTGCAACGACGAGCGCGGCATCCGCTTCGTCAACCAGTACGGTGGCGAGCGCGTCTATCAGCTCGACGCCAAGGAGCTCGGCCTCAACGACATCAAGGACAGCGTGAGCGAGTACTTCAACCACCTGATCTTTGCCCCGATCCTCAACAATGTGTACATGCGCGCGCTCTCTGCCGTTACCCACAAGGACTACATGACGCGCCGCTACATGTGGAAGCTGGACTACTAGGGGATATTGGTTCCGCCGTTCTACCGAACGGCGGACCGGCCGACGCTGCGCACCCGGCATTTGGCCAATCTGCCGTTCAATTTCAAAGGCGCGACCAGAAGGTCAGCGCCTTTTCATTTCACGGCACCTTGGCTCAAATGACGGGCGCTCGCTGACATTGCCAAAACGTCGGCGTTGCCGTGGTTGGCACTTGGGGACGTTCCTTTTGTGCCGGCACTCGGGGACACTCCTGGGACTCATTTCCTCGTTCGCCGATTTGTGTCTTGAAAAATGTATATAACGACCATAACGTAGTGTGAAACATATTGGAAACAATATCGAGGAGGCTGCGTTGAAGAAAAGCAATTTGGGCTATGTGCTGGTACTGATCGCCGCGCTTATGTGGGGCAGCATCGGAATCTTTGTAAACGGCATCTCGGCCATGGGCGTTTCGTCCCAGAGCATGGCTGCCTTTCGCTTGTTGGTCGGAGCGCTTATCTTGGCGCCGGTCCTGATGTTTATGGGCTGCCGTCCGGGTGAGGGGTCTACCGTGGCTCAGAGTCCGCTGGCTCTGTTCAAGGCAAGTCCTAAAGAGCTCGTTCCCTGCGCGCTTGTCGGTATCGTCGGTTTGGCCGCCGCCAACACCTGCTATTACGAGTGCATGGGCGAGGTGGGCATGTCCACGGCCTCGGTGCTGCTCTACACCTCGCCGGTGTTTGGCGTCATGCTCGGCCGCGTGCTTTATCGCGAGGACGTGACCCCCAACAAGCTCGTTGCCATTGTCTTTAACATCGTTGGCTGCGTGCTTGCAGTGACCAATGGTGACCTTTCCGGTTTTCATTTTTCGGTTTGGGGCGTCACGTCGGGCGTGATTGCAGGCCTTTGTGGTGCGTCACTCGCGGTGTTTAGCCGGATAGCAACCAAGACGGTCCACCCGCTGGCTGTCACGTTTTGGGGCTTTGTTTTTGGCGGTGCGGTTATGGCAGCTATCGCGGCTCCGTGGCCGGATGTCGCCGCGGCAATGTCGCCACAGTTGCTGCTGCTGTTCCTTGGTTTTGGACTCATCCCCACAGCCGTGGCCTACATCCTATATATGCAGGGTCTGTCCATGGGACTCGAGACATCGAAGGTTCCCGTCGTAATGTCTTTCGAGACGGTCGTCACCGTACTGGTGGGCATTGGTGTCTATGCCGAGCCCGCCGGCGCGATCAAGGTCCTGGGCATTGTGCTGGTGCTCGCGTCCATCCTGATTATGAACACCGACTTCTCCGAGCTGCGCAACAGTGTGTTTGTCGGTCATGTCGTTGAGAGCATGACCTTTAAGCCCAACGCGTGGTGGACAGAGAAATCGCAGGACATGGATCTGTTTAAGGAACGCACGGGCATTGCCTTGGAGCCCACCGTGCAAGAAAGCCCCTGGTACTTCGTGCGATAGGGGGTTGCGCGCGGCGTCCGACCTGGGGTTATCCCGCCGTCGCCGGCCTGCCCAGCCCCCACGTTTCAAGTGCGTTAAACCCGCGAACGGTCGTTTTTCACCCGCAAACGGTCTTTATACTAATTAGCAATATAAGCAACGTATAAGACGTTATAATGACCATAACGAAAAGGAGGAGGCAAGATGAATCAGATCATTCTCGCATCTCATGGTGGCCTGGCCGCAGGCGCCAAAGACACGCTCGAGATGGTTCTCGGCGACGTGTCGAACGTCCACGTCGTGTCGCTTGCTCGTGACGACAAGGAGCCCATCACCAATAAGGTGGACGCCATGATCGCCACGTTCAACGCCGACGACACCGTCTATGTGCTGACCGATATGCTCGGTAGCTCGGTCAACAACAACATGGTCGAGCTTTCCAAGAACGGCACGAAGTTCACGGTTGTCAGCGGTTTCAACATTCCGCTGGCGCTCACGCTCGCTATGAGCCCCGTCCCCGTCAAGGGCGCCGAGCTCGCGGCCCTCATCAACGAGGCCCGCACCGGTCTGACCAACCCCAACGCACCGGTCGAGGCTGCCGCGGCTCCCGCCAAGAAGGCCAAGGCGCCCCGTCACAGCTCCGGTCCCGCCAAGATCGTCCTCGCACGTCTTGACTACCGTCTGCTGCACGGCCAGGTCGTCTTTACCTGGACCACCAAGGTTCAGGCCGAGCGCATCATCGTCGTCGACAACGCTGCCGCCAACGATGACATCAAGAAGGGCGCCCTTAAGCTGGCCAAGCCCCAGGGCGTGCGCCTGAACGTCTTCACCGTCGAGCGTGCCCTCGCCAAGATGGACAAGCTCAACACCCTCGGCGAGCGCGTCATGTTCGTCTTTGGCAACACTGCCGAGATGCTGCAGTTCTGCCAGGGCTACAAGCTCGACGCCATCAACCTGGGCGCCACCGCCAACCACGACGGTGCCGATCAGGTCGGCGGCAAGGACAGCTCCGTCTTCCTCGATGCCACCCAGAAGGCCGATATCAACCAGCTGCTCGACATGGGCATCAAGCTCTACGTCCAGCAGACCCCCACGTATCAGAGCGTCGACATCGACGCCAAGCTGTAATCAACCAGGCTTTTGCCTGACTGAAAGGAGAAGGGTATGAATACGTTCATCAGTGCGGTGCTCGTCGGCCTCGTCGGCGTGTTCTGCATGTGGGACTCCCGCCTGCTCGGTCGTCTTAACTTCGAGCAGCCCCTCGTTGGCGCTACGCTCGTCGGTCTGCTGCTGGGCGATGTGCCCACCGGCCTTGCCGTCGGTGCCGCCGTCGAGCTCGTGTCCATGGGCCTGGTGCAGGTCGGCGCCGCCGTTCCGCCCGATATGGTCCTGGGCGGCATCGTGGCCGCTGCCTTTGCGTGCCTGACCGATGCTTCCGCCGAGACCGCCATGACGATTGCCATCCCGGTCGCCGTCCTGGGTCAGCTCCTCGGCATCGTGTTCCGTTCCATCATCGCCGCCCTCACCCATGTGGCAGATAGCGCGATCGATAACGGAAAGTTCAAGACCGCCTACCGCATGCACATCTGCGCCGGCTCCGGTCTGTACGCCGTCATGTACTTCCTGCCGATCTTCCTCGCCGTCTTTGTTGGCACCGACCTGGTTCAGGCCATCGTCAACATGGTTCCCGAGTGGCTGTCCACTGGTCTTAACGTTTCGACCAAGATCATGACCGCCTACGGCTTGGCCCTGCTGCTCACCATGATGATCAAGAAGGGTATGACTCCGTTCCTGTTCATCGGTTTCCTGCTCGCCGCTTACCTCAACCTGTCCGTCATCGCGGTCGCTCTGATCGGTGTGTGCCTGGCTGTCGTCTTCATGGGCTTCAAGTTCAACGGTTCCCATGCAGCCGCCGGTGTCGATTCCGACTACGATCCGCTCGAAGACGACGAAGACTAAGGAGGAACACACTATGGCAACCGCAACCAAGGACGTGTCCCTGAACAAGAAGGTCAGCCAGTTCTTCTGGCGCTCCTGGGCCATCCAGGCCTCTTGGAACTACGAGCGTCAGATGAACATGGGCTTCCTCTACGGCATGGTTCCCACGCTCGATCGCCTCTATCCGGATGAGTCCGACCCCAAGCAGCTCGCTGCTAAGAAAGAGGCTTACCACCGTCACATGGCGTTCTACAACTGCACCCCGCAGACGAGCGCTTTCATCCTGGGCCTCTCCGCCTCCATGGAGGAGGAGTACGCCAAGGATCCCGAGAACTTCGATCCCGATTCGATCAACGCGGTCAAGACCTCCCTCATGGGTCCGCTTTCCGGCATCGGTGACTCCTTCTTCCAGGGCACCATCCGCGTTATCGCCTTTGGCCTGGGCGTTCAGCTGGCTCAGCAGGGCTCCATCATGGGCCCGATCCTGGCTATGCTCATCTCCATCGTGCCCTCCGTGCTGATCACTTGGTTCGCAGCCAAGATGGGCTATCAGGGCGGTCACGAGTACCTGAGCAAGCTTCAGGGCGGCGACCTCATGGAGAAGCTCATGTATGTCTGCGGCATCGTGGGTCTTATGTCCGTGGGCGGCATGATCGCTACGCTGATCGGCGCCACCACCCCGCTGCAGTTCGCTGAGGGCACCGTCGTTATCCAGGACATCCTGGACGGCATGATGCCTCAGATGATCTCCCTCGGCCTCACCGGCCTTATGTACTGGCTCATCAAGAAGAACGTCAACACCGGTTGGCTTCTCGTGATCGCCATCGTGGGCGGCATCGCCCTCTCCGCGGCCGGCATCCTGGCCTAGTCGCGACCAAGCGTCCAACCGCTTTCCCCCGGGGGCCTGCCTGGCATCCCATACCCCAGGCAGGCTTCCATCCCTATACGTGACAAAGGGCAGTCCCTTTGTCACATCCTCAACGGGCCGGCGACTCGGTCCAAATCACGGTAACCCTGCGAGCGCCCGGCAATGTGGCGCCGCAAAAATCGAAAGGAATGTGTCAGATGTACGAGATCGACCTTAACCTCCCTAAGCAGATCGTCGCTGACGTCCTGTCCAACCACGAGATCCACAGCGTCGCCTTCGTCGGCTGCGGTGCTTCCATGTCCGACCTGTACCCCGCCAAGTACTTCCTGGCCAACAACACGGACAAGCTGAACGTTCAGATCTTCACCGCTAACGAGTTCAACTACGACACGCCCTCCTGGGTCAACGAGCACACCTTCGTGATCACCTGCTCCCTCGGTGGCTCCACGCCCGAGACCGTCGAGGCCAACAAGACCGCCAAGAAGCACAACTGCCCGGTCGTCTCCCTCACCAACAAGGCTGGCTCCGCTCTGACCGTCGACGCCGACCACGTCATCGTCCACGGCTTCCACGCCAACTACGCTGCCAAGTGCGAGAAGCCCGGCTACGCCATCGCTCTTGCTCTCGAGATCCTTCAGCAGACCGAGGGCTATGACCACTACGAGGACATGATCACCGGTCTCACCAACATCTTCGATCTCTGCGAGAACGCCGCTCAGCACTGCAAGAAGCTCGCCAAGAAGTTCGCCGAGGACTTCAAGGACGACAAGATGATCTACTTCATGGCTTCCGGTGCCTCCGAGAAGATGGCTTATTCTCACGCCGCCTTCCTGTTCACCGAGATGCAGTGGATCGACGCCGCCGCCTACAACACCGGCGAGTACTTCCACGGCCCGTTCGAGGTTTCCACCGAGGGTAAGCCCTACGTCTTCTTCATGTCCGATGGCGCCACCCGTCCGATGGACGCCCGCGCCCTCACCTTCCTTGAGCGCATGGGCGCCAAGGTCGCTCTGATCGACTCCAAGGACTACGGCCTGGCTGACGCCGTGCCCGCGAGCGTCATCACCTACTTCAACCCGCTGCTGCACCTCGCCGTTATGCGCGAGTACGGCAACCAGATCGCCGAGGCCCGTCAGCACCCGCTGACCATGCGTCGCTACATGTGGAAGCTTTCCTACTAATCACAAGTAAGTAGACCTTACGGGTTGATTGAGAGGGGATGGGGTTTGCGCCCCGTCCCCTTTTTGCTTTGGGGGCGTGTCTGTCGAGTCATAAAACCCCAGATAAAACCTACCAAAATAAACCTGTCCCTTTTGGCAGGTGGGAGGAGATGCGTATGATCAAGGCAGTGCTGTTTGACATGGACGGCGTACTGGTCGATACCGAGTGGTTCTACAATCGTCGCCGCGTGGCGTTTATGGAGGAGAAGGGCTTCCACTTTGACGAGATCCCCGATCTTTCGGGGTCTAACGAGCCCGCCATTTGGAAGGCGCTGGTGCCCGACGATATTGAGCTGCGCGAGCGCCTGCGCGTGGAGTACAAGCAGGTCTACAGCCCGGGCCACCCCGTTCCGTATGCCGAGCTGCTCAACGAGCAGACGGAGCCGGTGATGCGTGAGCTGCACGAGCGCGGCGTGAAGTGCGCCATCGCGAGCTCGTCCTATCGCGAGTTGATTGACGAGCTGGTGGAGATTGCCGGTATCGCTGACGTGCTGGACTACACCATCAGTGGTCACGAGTGCAGTGCGTTTAAGCCCGACCCCGAGATCTACCTGCGTGCCATGGAGGCGCTGGGGGTGGAGCCTGCCGAGTGCCTGGTTATCGAGGACTCGCCTTTGGGCATCGAGGCCGGCAGGCGCTCCGGCGCCCGCGTCTTGGCGCTGCGCCAGCACGAGGGCGTCAACCTGGATCAGTCCGCCGCCGACGTTGTCATCGACAACCTGACCGACATCCTACCTGCCATTTAGCAGCAAAACCACCACGAAGGTGCCTGTCCCCTTTGTGGTGGTCCATGCTACAATCGCGGGCACGCCCCACAACTATATCTGCCTTCGAAAGGAGCCTACGTGGCGAACGCCATCGATCAGCTCACGGACCGCGTGCTCGTGCTCGGCCGCCTTACCATCGTCCGCCGCGCTATCACCGCCGTAGCGGTCACAATTTCGGCCGTTCTCCAGACATTCCTGATCCAGGCGTTCATTCGGCCCGCCGACCTGCTTCCGAGCGGTCTCACCGGCGTCGCGGTCCTGCTCGATCGCGTTACCTCGCTTGGCGGCGTCCATATCGACATCTCGCTCGGCATGCTTGCGCTCAACATCCCCGTGGCGCTCCTATGCTGGAGCGGCATTAGCAAGCGCTTCGTCATCTTCTCGATGATGCAGGTTGTGCTCTCATCGCTGTTCCTCAACATCTTTCACTTCGCCCCGTTTTTGGGCGACAAGATCATGCTCATCATTTTTGGCGGCGTGGTCTCGGGTCTGGGCGCTGCCATCGCGCTCAAGTCCGGCGCATCCACCGGCGGCACCGACTTTATCGCGCTGTGGGTCTCCAACCACACGGGCAAGACCATCTGGGGCGTCATCTTTGGTTTCAACTGCTTTATCCTGGCGATCTTTGGCTTTATGTTTGGCTGGGACAACGCTGCGTACTCCATCGTGTTCCAGTTTATTTCGACCAAGACCATCGACAGCTTCTATCGTCGCTACGACCGCGTGACGTTGCAGATCACGACGCGCAAGGCGGACGAGGTCATGACCGCCTATGTTGACCATTTTCAGCACGGCATTAGCTGCGCCGAGGTAGTCGGCGGATACAGCCGCGAAAAGATGTACCTGCTGCACGCCGTTGTCTCGACCTACGAGAGTCAGGACATTATCAAGCTGGTGTGCGACATTGACCCCGGCGCCGTGATTAATGTGTTCCACACGCTCAACTTTGTGGGCGGCTGGTGGGGCGGTCATGTCGACGAGCCCATGCCCACGGCCGTACCCGATCCCGACAAGCCCGCGCGTATGGCTAGCAGGCAGGCGCGCCTCAGCGAGCAGGACAGCCTGCAGCAGGACGACGGCAAGTAGGGTGTTGGTATTATGCCGGCCCGGCGTAATCCTTCCGTATGAGCCACTCGAAAGCCCCGTTGCTTTCGAGGTGCTTTCGTTTGCCCAGATAAAACCTACCAAATTAAACCTGTCCCTTTTTGGTAGGTGGGGTGTATCGTTTTATCAATATGAGGTAACATGAAACTAGACGTTATATACGTATTAGAAATATAGCTATTTTGATAAGAGTGATTAGATATGCCTGCACCCAAAAATGCACCGCTTTACCAGCAGATTTATGACGAAATCAAGGACGCGATCGAGAAAGGTGTTTATGCACCCAAGGAGCGTATTCCTTCCGAGCTTGAGCTAGCCGAGCAGTACGAGGTGAGCCGCATTACGGTGCGTCGCGCCGTCGAGGAGCTGTGCTCCGATGGCTACCTGGTTAAGCAGCAGGGCCGCGGCACCTTTGTTTCCACCCCGCACATCAATCGCCAGTTCCACGCCTCGACGCTGCAGACGTTTACCGCGCTGTGTGCCGGCAACGGCATGAAGGCCGGTGCGCACGTGGTCGATCGCCAGATCGTTCCGGCGCGCCAAAACGAGATGGAGTTCTTTGGTCTGCAGAAGGATGCGCTGCTGCTCCATATCAAGCGCGTGCGTACGGCCGACGGCGAGCCCATCTTTGAGGAGAACATCTTTGTGCCGTTTGACGCCTACCGTGAGCTGTTGACGGCCGATCTTGAGGACAAGTCGATTTTTGCCGAGGTCGAGCGTGTTGGCGGAACGCCGATTGTCTCGGTTGGCTACCGCACGGTCGAGGCCGTTCGTGCCAATACCGAGCAGGCGGCCGAGTTGGGCATTGCTCCGCACAATCCGCTGCTCAACCTGCGTGCCGGCTTTACCGGTCCCAATGGCGAGCCGGTCCTGATGGGCAAGCAGTACTACGTGGGATCGCGTTACGTTATGGTCATGTAAGTTACGCGGTTTTACCAAACCGCGTAACGGCTCGACGCTGCAAGCCCGCCAGAGCGGCAATCTGCCTTTCAACTTCGGTGGCATGACCAGAAGGTCAATGCCGCCTCGTTTCAAGGCACCTTGCTCGCTCTGACGGGCTTTCGCTGTCGTTGCCAGAACATCGGCGTTGCCGCGGTCCAAAGTAGTCGTTGGACGTTCTTAAATGACTAGTCGTTGGGCGTTCTTGTATGACTAGTCGTTTAAGAACGTCCATCGACTAGTCTGGGCTGCGGTCGTGTGCTGCTGTCCCTGTGGCGGCGTATAATCGGCGGCAGATGACTTGGACGTTAGGAAACCATGACCGATAGCATGCAGCAGATGGCGCTCGACACGCTCGGCGCCTATTTTGGCTACACCTCGTTTCGCCCGGGGCAGGACCGCATGGTCGATGCGATCCTTGCCGGTCGCGATGCGCTGGGTGTTATGCCCACGGGCGCCGGCAAGTCCATTTGCTACCAGGTGCCCGCGCTCATGCTGCCCGGCATCACCTTTGTGGTGAGTCCGCTGCTGTCGCTTATGGAAGACCAGACCCGTGCGTTGCTCGCGGCGGGTGCACGACCCAGCTATCTCAACTCCAGTCTTACTCCGGCCCAGCAAAACACCGTGCTCAAGCGGGCGCGCGAGGGCCGCTACCAGCTTATGTACGTGGCGCCCGAGCGCCTGCTCGAGCCGCGCTTTTTAGCCTTTGCGCAGGAGGCCGCGGGTTCCTCCGGCATTGGCGTACCGCTCGTGGCCATTGACGAGGCACACTGTGTGAGCCAATGGGGCCAGGATTTCCGCCCCGCTTACCTGCAGATTCGCGAGTTCATCGATTCCCTGCCGCAGCGCCCTATCGTGGCGGCCTTTACCGCTACGGCGACTGAGCGCGTACGTGCGGACATTCAGCAGATGCTCGGCCTGCAAAACCCCGCGACGGTGGTGACGGGCTTCGATCGCAAGAACCTCTACTTTGGCTGCGAAGAGATGGGCGACAAGGCCAAGGCCGCGTGGGTGCGCGACTATGTGATCGCGCATTCGAGCGAGAGCGGCATCGTGTATTGCTCGACCCGCAAGACGGTCGACGCGCTGGCCGCGGAGCTTGCCGAGGCGCTGGGACCCAGCGGTATTCACGTTGGTCGCTACCACGCCGGCATGGGCAACGACGCCCGCAGGCAAAGCCAGCGTGCCTTTATCGACGACGATATTCAGGTGATGGTTGCCACCAACGCCTTTGGCATGGGCATCGACAAGCCCAACGTGCGCTACGTGATCCACAACAACGTGCCCGAGAGCATCGAGGCCTACTATCAGGAGGCGGGGCGCGCCGGCCGCGACGGCGACCCGGCTAGCTGCTACTTGCTGTGGAACGGCAACGATTTTCGCATGCGCCGCTTTTTGATCGACCGCGGCGACGCTGCCGACGAGGCGCTCGACGACGAGCAGCGCGCGTGGGCGCTCCAGAACCGTTATCGCCTGCTCAGCCAGATGGAGGGCTACTGCAATACCACCGGCTGTCTGCGCGAATACATGCTGCGCTACTTTGGCGACGAGGCCGCGGCCGAGCATGCGGCGGCCGCCGCGGGCGGCACGGCAGACGACGCCGAGGGCTGCGGCAACTGCAGCAACTGCCTCACGCAGTTCGAGGTCGAGGACGTCACCGGCATGGCCCGCGCCGCCGTGTGCTATGTGGCCACGCGACCCATGCGCTTTGGCAAGTCGCTGATCGCCGATGTGCTTCACGGCGGCAACACCGAGCGCATTCGCCAGATGCATCTGGACGAGGACCACGGCTACGGTGAGCTGTCGAGCGAATCGGTCGGACGCATCAAGGACATCATCGGCCAGCTGTGCGGTCGCGGTTATTTGGCCACCTCGCAGGGGCAGTACCCGGTCGTGGGACTGGGTCCGCGTGCCGGCGAGGTCGAGGACGAGGCGTTCGCCTTTACCGTTAAGCGTCGCGCGTCCAGGCGCAAGGCCTCGGCCCGCGCCCGCCGCGCCGTCGATCTGCTGCGCGAGGAGGCCGAGCTGGATCAGCGCCCGCGCGTTGGCGACGATGCCGAGCTGTTCGAGCGCCTGCGTGCCTTCCGCAAGGAGATCTCGACGGAGCTGGAGATGGCGCCGTATATGGTCTTTTCCGACAAAGCCCTGCGCGGCCTGTGCCGCCTGCGTCCACAGACGCGCGAGGAGCTGGTCCAGGTCAACGGCATTGGCGAGAAAAAAGCCGACGCCTTTGGCGAACAGTTTATGGCGGCGATTGAAGAGTTTGAGTCCGAGCATGCGCGGGATGGAGCGTAACGATGGCATTCGACGATAAAACCGAGCGCGCCGAGGTGCCCGCCGTGCCGCTGTACCAGCAGGTCATGGACGACCTAAAGGGCGAGATCGCGCGCGGCGTGTACCCTGCCGGCTCGCGCATCCCTGCCGAGATGGAGCTCGCGAAGTCCTACGGCGTGGGGCGTATCACCGTGCGCCGTGCCATCGAGGAGCTGTCGCGCGCGGGGTATCTCAACCGCCAGCAGGGGAGGGGCACGTTTGTGTGCGCTCCCAAGCTCAAGCGCAAGATTCGCCAGAAGGGTGACGTCCAGAGCTTTACTGAGGGTTGTGCTGCCAACGACATGGTGCCGGGTGCGCGTCTGGTGTCGCGCACGGTGGTCGCGGCGACGCACGAGGATGCGGCGTTCTTTGGCGTGGAGCCCGGCTGCGAGCTTATCGTGGTCGAACGCGTGCGCACGGCCGACGGCATCCCCGTCATGCTCGAGAACAACGCCTTTGTACTCGCCGACCATCCCTACCTGCAGACGCTGGCCGACGAGGACCTCACCGATAATTCAATCTTTGCGCTCGTTGCCGAGCATTCGGGTCGCGCGCCGCTCAAGTCCGACCCCTGCACCGTGGAGATTGCGCTTGCCGATGCTCAGACGGCCCCGCTGCTGGAGGTGCCGGTCGGCGAGCCGCTCTTCTATATGGAGGCCTACTTTACCGACGCCGGCGGGCGCCCTCTACTGCTCGGCCGCCAAAAGATCGTGGGCTCGCGCTACGTCTTCGACATCTAACGTCCACAGATAGAACAACATAGAACAACTTTGCTAAGATGACTTCACGGGCGTTGTTGCACGTGTTATAAATAGGACAACATAGAACGACAGCAGGTACGAGCTGCCGTCGCTCAAGGCCGCCCCACAAGGAGGAACATCAGGATGAACGCACATGATCTGGTTCAGGAAATCATCGAGCGCAAAGGCAGGATCAAGAACGTCTTTTGGATCGCTTGTGGCGGTTCGATGATCGACCTGATGCCGGCCAACGAGCTGCTCAAGCGCGAAGCCACCACGTTTACCTCGGCGGTCTACACGGCACGCGAGTTTTGCCTGATGGCCCCCAAGAGCCTAGGGCCGAAGTCGCTCGTCATCGCCTGCAGCCACAGCGGCAACACGCAGGAGGTCGTCGACGGCTGCGAGATGGCGCTGGCCGCCGGTGCCGAGGTCGTCGCCATGACCGACTGCGAGGGCTCCAAGATCGACAACGGCAAGTGGACCACCTGGGTCTACCCCTGGGGCGAGGGCGTGCCGCAGGCCGAGGTGCCTCAGGGTATCGGCGCTCTGATCGCCGCCGAGCTGCTCGACCAGCAGGAAGGCTACGAGGCACTCGCCGACATGTACGCCGGCCTTAAACAGATGGATGCGCTGCTGCCCGCCGCTCGCGAGAAGGTCAACGCCGAGCTGGGCGCCCGCTTTGCCGAGCTCTGCCAGCAGCACAAGTTCTTCTATATCCTGGGCTCCGGCCCCAACTTTAGCCAGACCTACGCCATGGCCATCTGCTCGCTCATGGAGATGCAGTGGCAGCACTGCTGCTATATCCACTCCGGCGAGTATTTCCACGGCCCCTTCGAGGCCACCGAGCCCGGCGTGTTCTACTTTGTGCAGCTTGGCGCGGGCGAGTGCCGCCCCATGGAGGAGCGCGCCCTTGCGTTCCTCAACACGCACACCGATACGATTATGGTGCTCGACGCGCTTGAGTACGGCGTGGGCGACGTGCCCGCCAGCGTGCGTTCGTACCTAGAGCCGATCTTCTTCTACAACATGAGCTGCGAGCTGCGCGCCGCCCGCGGCAAGGTCTTCGACCACAGCCCCGAGGTTCGTCGCTACATGGGCATCGAGCAGTACTAATATACCGGGAATAACCTCTCACGACGGGGTCTGCGCTGTGCGCGGGCCCCGTTTTGCGTTGTGGCGGCCGGATTCGTGTCTGCGCGAAAACGAAGGTGAATACTTTTCCGCGAAGTGAACGACCTATTTTGGACCCCCGAAGCATCCACACTTTTTGACGCCAAATCTGCAGGGAAAACTCGACGAAACCGCAGGAAACGGCGTCCGAAAAGTGTCGATGCTTCGGGGGCTCGTTTTTACTCGTTCACTTCGCGGAAAAGTATTCACCTTCGATTCGCAAGGGCACTGCGTGAGTCAAAAAAGCGGGCCGCGCCGGGGATTTTCGGCGCGGCCCGCTTGGCATCGCGTTTAGATTCGCAAGGTTGCGGCAGCCAGCGGCCTACTTTGCGTCGTAGGCCTCGGCGTCCCACCAGTCGAGCTGGGCGATGTTGTCGCGGATGTGCTGGCAGCTCTTGTGGAAGCCCTCGAGCTCGTACTCGGACAGGTCGAGCGTGTAGACCTCCTCGACGCCCCCGGCGCCGATCACGCACGGCAGGGAGGTAAAGATGCCCTCCTCGCCATACTGGCCGGTCATGAGCGTGGAGGCGGAAAGCACGGCGTGCTCGTTGTGCAGCACGGCGGCGCAGACGCGCGCGGCGGAGTTGGCGACGGCGTACTCGGTGCACTGCTTGCCCTGGTAGGTCACATAGCCGCCCTTGCGCGCGAGCTCCTCGACCTCCATGTGGTCAAAGGCGTACTTGTCGGGGTTCTCGGCCTGAAGCTCGTTGAGGCTCTTGCCGGCGATGGTCGCGGCCTTAAAGGCAGCCAGCTGGCTAAAGCCGTGCTCGCCAATCATGTAGGCGTCGATGGACTTGGGGCTCACGCCGACCTTCTTGGAGATCTCGGTGCGCAGGCGGGCGGAATCCAGACCGCAGCCCGAGCCGATGATCTTCTTGGGATCGTAGCCGGTCAGGTGCCACAGCTCGGTGCACACGACGTCGCAGGGGTTGGAGATGCTCACGAAGATGCCGTCGAAGCCGGCGTCGACGATGCGCTTGGCAAAGGAGCGGGCGGCGTCGGTGGTAAAGAACAGCTCGCCGTCGCGGTTGCCAGCGGCCAGCGCGACCTTACCGGCGGCGTTGACGATGACGTCGCAGCAGGCCAGCTCCTCGTAGTGGTCGTAGCAGTTGACGATCTTGGTGTTGTACGGGACAAACGAAAGGGAGTCGCGCAGGTCCTGGACCTCGGACGTCACCTTGGCCTCGTTGATATCGCACAGGTACAGCTCGTCGGCAATGCCCTGCATGAGCAGGCTGTTGGCGACATGTGCTCCTACGTGGCCCTGGCCGACCACACCGATCTTACGCGTCTGGTACATATATGTATCCTTTCGGCCGAGTTTTTCGCGTCGAACCATTGTAGCGTCCTGCTACCACTTTGCTAGGATAAAGCGCCGCAGATTTTTGGGACATGCCTTAATCTCTACTTTTGGGGTGATTTGGGCCGCTGACGGCATCGCTGAGCGATGTGCTCGCGCGGATGGGGCCGCTCGTTGTACCATAGCTGCAACTGACTCGTAAGGAGCATCCATGCCCATTCGCATCCCCGACGCCCTCCCTGCCGCCGCGCAGCTCGAGAGCGAGAACATCTTTGTCATGACCGAGTACCGCGCGCTGCACCAGGACATCCGTCCGCTGCGCGTGCTCATCCTCAACCTCATGCCCACCAAGATCGCCACCGAGACGCAGATCATGCGCAAGCTCTCCAACACGCCGCTGCAGGTGGAGGTGGACCTGCTGCGCACCAAGACGCACGAGGCCACGCACGTAAGCGCCGGCCACCTGGAGACGTTCTACCGTACGTTCGACGACATCCGCGACATCCACTACGACGGCCTGATCATCACGGGCGCGCCGGTGGAGCAGATGCCGTTCGAGGAGGTCGACTACTGGCCCGAACTCTGCCAGATCATGGATTGGTCCACCACACACGTGCACTCTACGCTGCACATTTGTTGGGGCGCGCAGGCGGGCCTGTATCACCACTACGGTATTCAGAAGCACGACCTGCCGGCAAAGGCGAGCGGCGTGTTCGAGCATTATCTGGTGAAGCCTCAAAGCCCGCTGGTTCGCGGCTTTGACGACCGTTTCTATGCCGTGCATTCGCGCAACACCGATGTGCGCCGCGAGGACGTGGAGGCCGAGCCGCAGCTTGAGGTCGTGGCCGTGTCCGACGAGGTGGGCCTGTACATCGTCAAGTCGACCGACAGCCGCCGCTTCTTTGTCTTTGGCCATCCCGAGTACGATACCGACACGCTGCGTCTGGAGTACGAGCGTGACGTGAAGCGCGGACTCAACCCGGAGGTGCCGGCGCATTACTTCCCAGGTGACGACCCCACGGCCGAGCCGCGCAACGTCTGGCGCAGCCAGGCTCAGTTGCTCTACACCAACTGGCTCAACTACTACGTCTACCAGACCACGCCCTACGACCTAGCCCGCGCCGGCGAGGAGCACTAGGCCGCCGGGAGGTGCACCAGCCGTTAGGCGCTGATGATGTGGGGTAGCGGCAGGTCGTGGGCGTCGGTGGGAACGTGGTCGACACGCTGCTCGTCAAAGGCGATGCCGATGATCTGGCATGTGGCCGAAAGCGTGGGTAGGTAGCGGTCGTAGCAACCGCCGCCGTAGCCCAGGCGCGCGCCGGTTTGGTCGAAGGCCACGAGCGGCACAACAATCATGTCGAGTGCTTCGGCAGGGACGATAGGGAAGCGGTTGCTGTCGATGTCCGTGGCCGCAAAGGCCTGCGTGGGGTGGGCGATAAACGGGGCCGCGTCCGCGTCGCCGGCAGCAACTGCCCGCATGCACATGCGCTGGCCACAAGCTGCGGCTTCGGCTGCCGAGAGCATGCACGGATAGGCCACGCGCCAGCCGCGTTTGGCGGCAGCTGCGGCAAACGCGGCTGGGTCGACTTCGGAACCCATCGCGGCATAGACGGCAACGGTGTGCGGCGCCGCGGCATCCAAGCGGCCCAGCAGATCAACCAGCCGCGCACAGATATCAGCAGACTTCGCCGCCTGCAAGTCCAAATCAAGAGCATCGCGCCGAGCAATCACCGCTCGCCGCAACTCAGCCTTGTCCATCCCGGCTCCCTCTCCCAAACCTACCAAAAAGGGACAGGTTTATTCTGACAGGTTTTATCTGGGCAAACGTCGAAGCCGCCACAAAGGCGCCCTGTGTGGCGGCTTCGACTCGACGGTGGGTTTCCAACGGCGCAGCATGTGCT
>UQHR01000033.1 GCA_900540905.1 uncultured Collinsella sp.
ATCGGGACTTGCAGCGACGGACCTCAGGACGCTCTTACACCACGTCTGCGCGCGCGACCCCTTTTTGTCCTGGCGGGGTTTGCCTGCCGACTCAAATCGCCGGTCGAAGGCGTCCTTGGGACCAATATGGTGTGTCCGACGCGTATGCAGGTCGTCCTGGCTTGCTGAATACTCCCAAAAATGCACGGCGCTCCCCAGGGGACCCGTGCGCGCAGCGAAAACCATGCCCATGTCGCTATCCGCATCGCCATTTTGCTGCACTGACTTTTCTGAATGCCGGGCCCGAATAAGTTACCCCGGGAGCCACTGCTAAGTTATCCCCCGGCATTCAGAAAATCTAAGTGCCAAAAAATAAGATTTTTTGACTCCGTGTTGTATAACCCGCCATTCGTGGGTACCATTCAACGCGTACGCAAACAAAAAGGGTTAATTCGCGTGGTATAACCGCGCGGCCCAAAAAGGAGGAGACAAGCATGTCGTCTTTGAAGCCGCTTGCAGATCGTGTTCTGGTCAAGCCCGACGAGGCCGAGCAGAAGACCGCTTCTGGTCTGTATATCGCCAGCAACGCTCAGGAGAAGCCGCAGCGCGGCACCATCGTTGCCGTTGGCGCCGGCAAGGTCAACGACAAGGGTGAGCGCATCCCCATGGACGTCAAGGTCGGTGACGTTGTCATCTACGGTAAGTTCGGTGGCAACGAGGTCAAGGTTGACGGCGAGAAGTATCTGCTGATGCGCGCCGACGACATCTACGCCGTCGTCGAGGCCTAGTCTCGTCAGAATCTCTGATTCGTCTTTGAACGCGATCGTCGCATAGAACTCGGAAGCGGCGACGCGAGTCACATTTCTTTTGGAGGATTACCTACCATGGCAAAGAACATTACGTTCAACACCGATGCCCGCGCTAAGCTCGCCAAGGGCGTCAACACTCTGGCCGACGCCGTTACCGTCACCATGGGACCGAAGGGTCGCTACGTTGCGCTGCAGCGCACGTTCGGTGCCCCGACCATCACCAACGACGGCGTTTCCGTCGCCAAGGAGATCGAGCTCGAGGACAACATCGAGAACATGGGCGCTCAGCTGGTGAAGGAGGTCGCCACCAAGACCAACGACACCGTGGGTGACGGCACCACCACCGCAACCCTGCTCGCCCAGGCCATCGTCAACGACGGCCTGCGCAACGTCGCCGCTGGCGCCAACCCGCTGGCCATTCGTCGCGGCATCGACAAGGCCGTTAACGCCGCCGTCGCCGAGATGAAGAAGCAGGCCAAGCCGGTCGAGACCAAGGAGCAGATCGCTTCCGTCGGTACCATCTCCGCCGGTGACCCCGAGGTCGGCGAGAAGATCGCCGAGGCCATGGAGGTCGTGGGCAAGGACGGCGTCATCACCGTCGAGGATTCCCAGACGTTCGACATCACCATCGACACCGTTGAGGGCATGCAGTTCGACAAGGGCTATGTCTCCGCTTACTTCGTCACGGATAACGACCGCATGGAGGCCGTGATGAAGGATCCGTACATCCTCATCACCGACCAGAAGATCTCCAGCGTTCAGGACATTATGCCCGTTCTCGAGGCTGTCCAGCGCGCTGGCCGCGGCCTGCTCATCATCGCTGAGGACATCGACGGCGAGGCTCTGCCTACCCTGGTCCTCAACAAGATCCGTGGCGCCCTCAACGTCTGCGCCGTCAAGGCTCCGGGCTACGGCGATCGCCGCAAGCGCATCCTCGAGGACATCGCCGTCCTCACCGGTGGCCAGGCTGCCCTGGACGAGCTGGGTGTGAAGGTCGCTGACATCACCGCCGATATGCTCGGTACCGCTAAGTCCGTCACCATCTCCAAGGACAACACCGTCGTCGTCGGCGGCGCTGGCTCCAAGGAGGCCATCGACGCTCGTATCGCTCAGATCAAGGGTGAGATGGAGAACACCACCTCTGACTTCGACCGTGAGAAGCTCCAGGAGCGCCTGGCCAAGCTCTCCGGTGGCGTTGCCGTCATCAAGGTCGGCGCTGCTACCGAGTCCGAGCTCAAGGAGATCAAGCATCGCGTCGAGGATGCCCTGCAGGCTACCCGCGCTGCTGTCGAGGAGGGCATCGTCGCCGGCGGTGGCGTCGCCTTCATGGACGCTGCTCCTGCGCTCGACGCTGTCGAGATCGACGACCCCGAGGAGAAGATCGGCGTCGACATCGTCAAGAAGGCTCTGACCGCTCCGGTCGCTACCATCGCCAAGAACGCTGGCTTTGAGGGCGCTGTCGTGGTCGACAAGGTTGCCGAGCTGCCCGCCGGCCAGGGTCTCAACTCTGCCAACGGCGAGTGGGGCGACATGATCGAGATGGGCGTCCTCGACCCCGTCAAGGTCAGCCGCGTCACCCTGCAGAACGCTGCTTCTGTCGCCAGCCTGATCCTCATCACCGAGGCTACCGTCTCCGATGTGCCCAAGAACACTCAGCTTGAGGACGCTATCGCTGCTGCCACCGCTGGTCAGCAGGGCGGCGGTATGTACTAAGGCCGACAAGGTCTAGAACTCCCACCGGGAATCCGGGGGCGTGACGGGGTTTCTCTCCGGAACGTCCTCGGACATGCAAAGAGGCTCCGCATCGCGCTTCGCGCTGCGGAGCCTCTTTGCGTCCTGCGGAATGTTCCGGAGAGAAACCCCGTCACGCCCCCGGATCCCCTGCGTTTACGGCCTTGAGGTCGGCGTGGGCGGAGATCGTGGCTGATGGGGATACGTGTCCCGGTCGCTGTTTCGCGGCTTTGCCGCGAAAGGCGCGTTACTTTGGGACGGGTGGGGAACGTGGTTGTTGCGGTAACTGGTCCCCGCCATAAATTACCCATGGCATACTTGCGCGAAAGCCTACTGGTGCTACACTTACAATTGCTGTTTCAGGGCGGGGTGAAATTCCCCACTGGCGGTAAATCGGGCGGTGCCAAAGGGGCGCCGTGGTGCAGGCGAGACGCCTGCGGCCGAGCCGATGAGTCCGCGACCCGTGTGTGCGTTGGTTCGCATGCCGGCTGAACTGGTGAGATTCCAGTACCAACGGTTAGAGTCCGGATGAAAGAGGCAGGTGATCTTATGTCTGAACAGTCGCAGCATATCCATTTTGAGAACACGAATAGGTGGAGCACCAAACAGCTCGTTACCATGGCGTTGATGTGCGCCTTGGGCGCCCTGTTTATGTACGTGCAGCTGCCTATCCTTCCTTCGGCGCCGTTTTTGACGTATGACCCGTCGCTGGTGCCGGCGATGGTGTGCGGGTTTGCATATGGTCCCGGTGCCGGTACCGCTGTTGCCGCCATGGCGATCGTTATCCATGCGCTCACCACGGGTGACTGGGTCGGCGCGCTTATGAACCTGGTTGCCACGCTGGGCTACATTCTGCCCGCGGCTATCGTCTACCAGAAGATGCATACCTATAAGGGTGCCGTGATTGGCCTGGTGCTCGGCGTCATTGCCGCTACAGCGCTGTCTATGGTCGCAAACCTTACCATTGGCGTATGGTTCTGGTATGGCTCGGTCGATGTGATCGCCCCGCTCATGATTCCCGCCGTCCTGCCGTTCAACCTTATCAAGACCGTGCTTAACTCGGTGTTGACGCTGGTGGTGTATAAAGCAGTCTCCAACCTCATCACGCCTAAAAAGGACCAGGTCAAAGGCCGCGCATGATTGAGTGTCGGGGCGTTTCCTTTAGCTATGACGGTGCCGTGTCGGCACTCGACGGTGTCGATCTGAACATCGAGGACGGGGAGTTTTTCTGCATCCTCGGTGGCAATGGGTCGGGCAAGTCGACGTTTGCCAAGCATCTGAATGCACTGTTGCAGCCCGATGCCGGCACGGTACGCATCAACGGCATGGATGCGTCCGACCCCGAGCTGGTCTACGACATTCGTTCGACCGCGGGCATGGTGTTCCAGAATCCCGATGATCAGCTGGTGGCAACGCTTGTCGAAGATGACGTTGCGTTCGGTCCCGAAAACCTTGGCGTGCCATCGGCACAAATTGCGCAGCGCGTACGCGAGGCGCTGAAGGGCGTGGGCCTGGTGGGCTTTGAGCGCCACGAGACCCATGCGCTTTCGGGTGGCCAAAAGCAACGCGTGGCGCTTGCCGGCGTGCTTGCCATGGAACCGCGCGTTCTCATTTTGGACGAGGCTTCCTCGATGCTCGATCCGCGTGGACGTAAGGGCCTCATGAAGGCTTGCCGCGCGTTGCACGCTCGCGGTATGACCATCGTGATGATTACGCACTTTATGGAAGAAGCCGCCGAGGCCGATCGTGTCGCGGTGTTTCGGGCGGGGCACGTTGCCATGCTCGGTACGCCCGAGGAAATTTTGACGCGGGCGGATGAGCTTGCGCAGCTCAACCTGGATATGCCGGAGTCGTGTCGTCTGGGCATGGCGCTTCGTACGAAGGGCGTGCCTGTTCATGCGCAGGTGCGCGAGGTGGATATGGTCGCTGAGATTGCGCAGGCTTATGCCGAGCGAAGTGGGGCAGACACCGCGGGACAGTCTTCCGCATCCCAGTTGGAAATCGCTGACGGCACTGTTCCGGTAGACAACGAGGACAACGCGTCGGAGCCCGTCATCGAACTATCCCATGTTTCGTACAGTTATTCGCTCAGTCCGCGCGAGCGCCACCGCTGGCACAAGCGCTCGGCCACTGCGGGCAAATCGAACAAACAAGCCCTTTGGGGAAACGACCCCAGCAGCCCGTGGGCGCTGCGCGATGTATCGCTGACGGTGCGTCGCGGCGAGTTCCTGGGCTTGGCAGGTCATACCGGTTCGGGTAAGTCGACGCTGGTCCAGCATCTCAACGGTTTGATTCGCCCCCAGGAGGGATCCGTTCGCGCGCTGGAGCTCGATCTATCAAACAAGAAAGACGCCGCCGCGGTTAAGGCCAAGGTCGGCGTGGTGTTTCAATATCCCGAGCGTCAGCTGTTTGCCGAAACCGTGGCACAGGACGTGGCGTTTGGTCCGCACAACCTTGGCTTGCCGCAAGATGAAGTCGACCGTCGTGTCGAGTCGTCGCTCTCGCGCGTGGGCCTCGACCTTTCCACGGTCGGCGACAAGAGTCCCTTTGAGCTTTCGGGCGGTCAGCAACGGCGTGTGGCATTCGCCGGCGTGCTCGCCATGGAGCCCGAAGTCCTGGTGCTCGATGAACCCATGGCGGGGCTCGACCCGGCTGCGCGCAGGGATTTCTTAGGGCTCATCGATCGACTCCATCGCGAGGGCCTGACCGTTGTCATGGTTTCGCACAGCATGGATGACCTGGCCAATTGCTGCGACCGCATCGTCGTGATGAACGAGGGCGCGGTGTTTGCCGAAGGCACGCCCGCTCAGGTTTTTGCGCATGCGGATGAGCTTAAATCAATCGGCTTGGGTGTTCCCGCTGCCCAGCGCATGGCGCTGGCGCTTGCGAAGGCAGGCGTGCCGCTGCGCTTTGACGGCCTCTATACGGTTGAGTCGCTGGCAGACGAGTTGGTGGACCTGCTAATCGGTCGCTCAGACGGTTCTTCTAACGTCTCGGACATTGCTAAATCCAAGACGGTCGCGCGAGAGGAGGGCTGCTGATGGAGGCGTTTTCGTTTGGCAGCTACTATCCCGGCGATAGTGCAATCCACCGCCTGGACCCGCGAACCAAGTTGCTCTTGGGCTTTGTGTTTCTGATCACGACGCTCACGGTCAGTGGCTTCCGCGGACTGGCCCCGGTCGCAATTTTCGTTGTGCTGACCTATGCCGTGTCTCGGGTGCCGGTTCGTCGCGTTCTGTCGTCGATGGCGCCGCTGCTGGCAATCGTCGTCGTGGTCGCGGTGCTCAACTTGTTTACCGATCAGAGTGGGCGCATCCTGTGGCAGCTCGGCTTTCTGCAGATAAGCGAGGGCTCACTGCGTTCTGCCGCCTTTATGGCGTGCCGCCTGACGTTGATGATGGCCGGTATGAGCGCCATTACACTCACCACGCCGACGCTCGACCTCACCGCGGGCTTTGAGCGCCTGCTCGCGCCGTTTGCGCGTGTGGGACTTCCTGCGCACGAGCTCGGCATGATCATGGGTATCGCGCTACGCTTTATGCCGCAGTTTGCCACCGAGATGAAGCAGACGGCCGATGCACAGGCAAGCCGCGGCGCGCGCGTGACGGGCGGTCCGCTCGGCGGCGTGCGTATGCTCGGCAGTGTGGCGATTCCGCTGTTCACGGGCGTGTTCCGCCATGCCGAGACGCTGTCTGCCGCCATGGATGCACGCTGCTATCACGGCGAGCAGGGCCGCACGCGCCTGCATGCGCTTGCATTTGGCCGCGGCGATGCGTTGGCGGCGGTGGTGACGGCGTTGCTGCTCATCTGCGTCATCGTCATCAACCTTCAACTTGTTTAGGCGCGATTCGAGCGCAAGAAAGGGGTCCCTATGACCGACAACGACCGCACGGCTCAGCTTGAGCGCGCCTGTTCGTATCTCAGGCGCATTCCGGCGTGGTATCTAGCCACGACCGATGTGACGGACGGGCATCAGCCTCGCGTGAGGCCGTTTTCGTTTGCCATGGTCGATGACGGTAAGTTGTGGTTTTGCACGTCGCGCGACAAGGACGTGTGGGCGGAGCTGAGTGCGAATCCCAAGTTTGAGGTATCGGGCTGGAAGCCGGGGGAATGTTGGATCGTATTGACCGGCGAAGCCGCACTTGAGGACGACGCAGTTGCGAGCGACAAGGTGCGTCAAGCGGGTTTTAAGCACATGGTGGGCATTGGCGAGGAACACGAGAGTGCCAACGACGGCCGCCTTGCTTTCTTTTCGGTCCGCAATATTGCCGCGCGCTTCTGTGATATCGACGGCAGCGAGGAGCGCCTGGAGCTCTAGCTCGCACAAACCAGGTTCCCAAACTAGCTAGTACAGGAGGAAACGTGGACGGATTGAATACGGTTTTGGAGTATCTGACGTCGGTGCCGGCGTGGTATCTGGCGACGAGCGTGGACGGACAGCCACATGTGCGTCCGTTCTCGTTTGCACAGATTCAGGACGGCAAACTGTGGTTTGTAACGGCGCGCACCAAAGATGTGTGGCAGGAGCTGCTGCAGAATCAGCGCTTTGAGGCCACGAGTTGGTGGCCGGGCCATGGCTGGCTCATCTTGCGCGGGCGTGCCGGCTTGGATGACCGGGCTTTAGACGAAATGCGCGAAGCCGGGTGGAAGCATCTAGAGCGCCTGGGCGAGCACTATGAGGGGCCTAACGACCCCGCGCTCGTCTTCTTTAGCGTCGAGGATCCCGAGGCTTTTATCTGCAATCACGACGAATGGGTGCCGGTCGAGCTCTAGCCAGCTGGCTCATCCTAACAACTTGGTTTTCGCATGGGCGGGCCCCGTATTGCCCGGCGCCGTTAGGAGCGCCGGTCAATACGGGGCCCGCTCTATTTGTCAATTCCTTCAAGCGAATGTGTCGGGAATGTTTCAATGCATGAATATGCAAGCCATTTACGTGTTAATGCATCTTTTGGTGCTAAAGTTTCAACACACTTCATAACGACCGCTGTGAAATGCGCATCGGTGCATAAATCGCAGACAAGGAGTCTGATATGTCTTTGAAGGTTGGAATCGTCGGCGCGGCTGGATATGCCGGAGCCGAGCTTATTCGCCTCGCGCTCGGTCATCCCGAGTTTGAACTTGTTGCCATTACGTCCAACGCCGATGCCGGCCAGCCGCTGTCCGCGGTGTATCCGAGCTTTGCTGGCGTGAGCGATCTGGTTTTCACCACGCATGACGCCCCCGAGCTCAAGAGCTGCGATGCGGTTTTTCTTGCCGTGCCGCACACGGCTGCCATGGCACAGGTGCCCGCGCTCCTTGCATCGGGCGTTTCCTGCTTTGATCTTTCGGCCGATTATCGTCTGAGCGACGCGTTCGTCTTTGAGACATGGTATGCCGCCGAGCACACGAGTCCCGAGCTGCTCAAGACGCGTGCTTTCGGCCTGCCCGAGCTGTTCTGCCAGGACTTGGAGACCGCTGCTTCCAGCCATGCCGCTGGCAGGCCCGTGTTGGTCGCCTGCGCCGGCTGCTATCCCACCGCAACGAGCCTCGCTGCCGCGCCTGCCGTGCGTGCGGGCTGGGTGGCCGAGAGCGGTCCCGTGATCGTTGACGCCATCAGCGGCGTGACGGGTGCCGGCAAGTCCTGTAACGCCCGCACCCATTTTTGCAGCGCGGACGAAAACCTGGAGGCCTATGGCGTGGGTAAGCATCGTCACACGCCCGAAATCGAGCAAATCCTCGGTCTAACCGATCGCGTCGTTTTTACCCCGCACCTGGCACCGCTCAAGCGCGGCCTGCTCTCCACGGTGACGCTGCCGCTCACGCCGCAGGCCATCGACTCCCTGGCTCTTGAGGATGTCGTCGACTATTACAAGCAGTTCTACGCTGGACGCACCTTTGTGCGCGTGCTCGACGCCGGCCAGCAGCCCAAGACGGCTTCGGTCGTCGGCACCAACGCCGCCCAGATCGGCCTCGCGCTCAACAAGCGCGCGGGCGTGCTGGTGGCGACGGGCGCCATCGACAATCTGTGCAAGGGCGCTGCGGGCCAAGCAGTCCAGTGCGCCAATATCGTCTTTGGCTTTGACGAGCGACGAGGCTTGCCCACAGTGGCGTGCCCGGTGTAGCACATTCGATTGTTAACGATTTGGTAGTCGGGCATCGAGTGGGGCGCCACTCTTAAGCTGGTCTCATGATTACGACTGGCATGGCGCACCAACCGATGTCCGTTTTTTGTTTGACATAAGGAGTCATAAAGACGATGAATACCGAGCTGTTTGATATCAAGATTCGCGCCGTCGAGGGTGGCGTTACGGCTGCGGCTGGTTTTAAAGCTGCGGGCATCCACGCTGGGTTCCGCAAGAACCCCGAGCGTCTGGATTACGCGCTCGTCGTGCCCGATAAACCCTGTCCCGGTGCTGGCGTGTTTACCACCAATCGCTTTTGCGCGGCGCCCGTGCAGGTGAGCCGTGCCAACCTGGGCGGTGCCGACAAGGGCTATGGCGTCATCGCCGGCGTTTCGGTCAACTCTGGCAATGCCAACGCCGCCACGGGTGAGACCGGCCTTGCCTGCGCGCGCGAGACGTGCAGCATCGCATCGCAGGTCATCGGCTGCGAACCCCAGCAGATTCTGGTTGCCTCCACGGGTGTGATTGGCCAGATTCTGCCGATCGACACGTTTGAGACCGCCATTCCTGCTGCCTACGAGGCGCTCTCCGCCCACGGTGGCGCCGATGCCGCTCGCGCCATCATGACGACTGACACGCACTCCAAGGAGTACGCCGTGTCCTATGTCAGCGAGGCTGCGGGTCATGCGGGCAATGTCTATACGGTAGGCGGAATGTGCAAGGGCTCGGGCATGATCATGCCCAACATGGCCACCATGATCGCAGTTTTCACCACCGATGCCCCCGTCGAGCCTGCGGCACTTCATGCCCTGCTGCTCTCGACCGTCAAGCAGACCTTTAACAAGGTAACGGTCGATTCCGACACCTCGACCAACGACACCTGCATCATGCTTGCCTCCGGCGCCGCTGCCGCAGATGCCGAGCCTATCGTCGAGGGCTCCGATGCCTTTGACGAGTTGGCATTTGCCGTGCACGAGGTGTGCGAGAGCCTGGCGCGCAATATCGCCGCCGATGGTGAGGGCGCATCCAAGCTTGTTACGGTCAACGTTACCGGAGCCGCCAACGACGAGGAAGCTGATATCGCCGCCCGTGCCGTCGCCAACTCGCCGCTCGTTAAGACCTGCATCGCCGGCCACGACTGCAACTGGGGCCGTGTTGCTATGGCGCTTGGCAAGTGCGGCGTGAAGTTTAATCAGGAAGACGTTTCCATCGACATGATGGGCATGCCTGTCTGTCGCGACGGTCTGACTGTTCCCTTTGACAAGGACGAGGCTCTACGACGTTTCGAGGCGCCCGAGATCGTGATCTCGGCCGACCTGGGCGCAGGCGACGCGGCAACGACTGTGTGGACCTGCGACCTCACGCATGAATACATCTCCATCAACGGCGACTACCGTTCCTAGATTCCAGGCATGCTGCGCATCTTGCCGCGATTGCGGACGGCGGAGTACGGCGCGATAACGATACGAAAGACGAGGCAGATTATGAAATTCGCACGTGATTGTCGTTCGAGCGAATCCAACGAAGCAACCGCGCAGCTGCTGTTCGAAGCGCTGCCGTGGATTAAGAACCTGACCGGCAAGACGGTTGTTATCAAATATGGCGGAGCCGCCATGGTTGATGAGCAGCTGCGCCGCGACGTGATGAGCGACATCGTTTTGCTCAAGATCATCGGTATGCGTCCCGTCATCGTGCACGGCGGCGGCAAGGCTATCAACGAGGCGCTCAGCCACTACGACATCCCCGTCGAGTTTAAGAACGGCCAGCGCGTGACTACGCCTGCCACCATGGACATCGTGCGCGAGGTACTGGGCGGCAAGGTCAATCAGGAGCTGGTCGCGGCGCTCAACCACCACGGCAACCTGGCCGTGGGCGTGTCGGGCAGCGATGCCGGCACGCTCATCGCCGAGCCGCTCGACCCCGAGCTCGGTCGCGTGGGCAAAGTGACGCACGTCAACACCGACTATATCGAGCGCTTACTCGACAGCGAGTACATCCCCGTCATCGCAACCGTCGCGGCGGGGGAGGACGGCGGTTTCTTCAACATCAACGCCGATACCGCCGCCGGTGCCGTTGCTGCGGCGCTCCACGCGCATAAGGCGATCTTTTTGACCGATGTCGATGGCCTGTACAAGGACTTTAGCGACAAGGACTCGCTTATCTCCAACCTAACGCTCGACGAGGTTAACGAGATGCTCTACGGCGGCGAGGTCGATAAGGGCATGATTCCCAAACTGCGCGCGGCCGTCGATGCGCTTGCCGGCGGCGTATTTCGTGCTCACATCATCAACGGCACCACGCCGCATTCGCTGCTGCTGGAGCTGCTGACCGATGCCGGCGTCGGTACCGTGATCCATTCCACCGAGACGGCTTACGAGTTCGATACGCATCCGCATCCGCTTTCGACGTTTGCTGCGCGTCTGACCGAGAACCTCGACGAGGTCGAGAAGCTTCAGACGGTCTAGCTGACCCGCAGCCGCCCCATTCCTGCATCCATAGCCCCGCGCCGTCCGGCGCTCAACGAAAGGCATCCCATGTCACTTGCAGCTCAGCAATCGCTTGAATCCCATTACGTTATGCATACCTTTGGCCGCTCTCCGGTCGAGTTTGTCGAGGGCCACGGCATGAAGCTCACCGGCGACGATGGCCGTGAGTACCTCGACTTTCTTGCCGGCATCGGCGTGTGCAGCCTAGGTCATGGCAACCTGGCTGTGCTCTCGGCGCTCGAGGCACAGACCAAAAAGCTCATGCATGTCTCCAATTACTTCTACATCGAGCAGCGTGGACAGGTCGCGGCGCTGCTGTCCAAGCTTGCTAACGACGACGTAGATGGTGCGCGCGTGCTTGCCGATGCCATTGCCGCCGGCGATGAGACCACGGCAGCTGCTCTTGGTGCCCCGGCTGCGGGCGAGCAGGTGTGGGAGACGTTCTTTGCCAATTCCGGCGCCGAGGCTAACGAGGGCTCGATGAAGCTCGCGCGCTTGTACGCCAAGCGTGCCGGTAACGGCGGCAACACCATCGTGTGCATGCGCGGCGGCTTCCACGGCCGTACGCTCGAGACCATTGCCGCCACCATGCAGGATTGGCTGCAGGATAGTTTCCGTCCGCTGCCGGGTGGCTTTGTGGCCTGCACGCCCAACAATGTCGATGAGCTGCGTGCGATCTTTAAGCAGCTGGGCAGTGATATTTGCGCCGTGATGCTCGAGCCGATCCAAGGTGAGAGTGGCGTGCACCCCATGACCGAGGAGTTTATGGCGGCAGCGCGCGACCTGGCACACGAAGTGGGCGCCGTGCTTATCGCCGACGAGGTTCAGTGCGGCATCTTCCGCTCCGGCAAGCCATTTGCGTTCCAAACCTATGGCGTGGAGCCCGACATCATGAGCCTTGCCAAGGGCATTGCCGACGGCGTGCCCATGGGTGCCGTCGTGGCAAAGAAGGAGATTGCTGACGTGTTTAAGCCGGGCGACCACGGCTCGACCTTTGGCGGTAGCTGCCTGGCCATCACGGCGTGTGCCGCGACGCTCTCCGCGCTCGTGCGCGGCGATTATGCCGAGCATGCTGCCAAGGTGGGTGCCTATATGGAGGCAAAGCTCGCCAAGCTGCCGCACGTGACCGAGGTACGTGGCCGCGGCTTGATGCTCGGCTGTGATTTGGATGATGCCGCGGGCGACGCACATGATATTGTTGCCCGCGCGCTGGCCGCCGGTGCCGTGATTAACGCTACGGGTGCTCATACGCTGCGTTTCTTGCCGCCGCTCGTCTGCGAGGAAGCCGACGTGGACAGTCTGATCGAGATCCTGTCGGGTGTCTTGGTCTAACGCAGCGCAATAACTCAATTTGGACCGGGTTCCGGACTGCGGGCGTGCCCTATGTGGCATGATTCAGCGGTCTGGAGCCCGTTTTGCCTTAGATTTGCTAAGGCAGGGAGACCCGCTGGTCAAAAAACATTAAATATGAGTACTGCTACCGATTTGGTAGCAGCAATTTTGGACTAATAAGGCCAGATAGCAAGTCGAAATGGCGATGAATGCACGATTGTGATCTAACTGTTAGTCCTTATAATGGACATATGTTGCGTAACTTAAGCAAACGCTATCTTTTTATATGTTGCAAGCAAAGTAGCAGTACTCATTTTTGCCATTATTTGGCCACGGCCTTTGTGACAGACGTGCTGGCGGGTTCGAATCCCATGCACTGGGCCCAAAAAAGAAAGGCTCCCATTGCTGGGAGCCTATCAAATCAGTGGTGGGCGATGAGGGATGTCCGCGTGCGGCTGACGCCGCCCGCTTTCGCTTCGGGCCTACGGCCCTCGCGTGCTGCGCTGGAAAACGCTTCGCGTTTCCTCAGCTCCGCACCCTGGCGGGTTCGAATCCCATGCGCTGGGCCCAAACAAAAACGGTCCCCTTGCGAGGACCGTTTCCAATTCGGTGGTGGGCGATGAGGGATTCGAACCCCCAGCCTTGTGCGTGTAAAGCACCTGCGCTAACCGTTGCGCCAATCGCCCGTGCGGAGAGAGTATAGCAAAACAATCGCCCCATTCACCTCATATCCATTAAAGGTAACTGGCGCGTGTCTACGCGGAGCTGATTCAGTTGAGATTGCCTGAACATTCCGCCCCTCTTTACGCCCTCGGGTATACTCAAAAGCTACTGATTCGATTTGATGCCCAGCAACAGCAGAGGGGATAGTATATGTGCGGTTTTGTCGGTTTTGTCGGTGGGACGGATAACCAATCCGAGGTGCTCACCAAGATGATGGACCGCATCGTCCATCGCGGTCCCGACATGGGCGGTCAGTTTATCGACGGCCGCGTTGCCCTCGGCTTCCGCCGCTTGTCGATCCTCGACCTGACCGAGGCCGGCGCTCAGCCCATGGCCAATGAGGACGGCAGCGTCGTCATTGTCTTCAACGGTGAGATCTACAACTTCCAAGAACTCCGTTCCGAGCTCGAAGCCAAGGGCTACAAGTTCCATTGCGGCGCCGACACCGAGAGCCTCATGCACGGCTACGAGGAGTGGGGCGAGGCTGTCCTCGATCGCCTGCGCGGTATGTACGCCTTCGTCATCTGGGACAAAAAGAAGAACAAGCTTTTTGGCGCCCGTGACATCTTTGGCATCAAGCCGCTTTACTACTATCCCATGGCCGATGCGGGCGACGGCGCTCCGGGCGTGCTCTTTGGTTCCGAGATCAAGAGCTTCCTGGACTACCCGCACTTCCACAAGGCGGTCAACAAAAAGGCCCTGCGTCCGTACATGACGCTGCAGTATTCGGCAACCGAGGAGACCTTCTTCGAGGGTGTCTACAAGCTGCCGCCGGCGCACTACTTTACCGTCGATATCCCGACCGGCAAGATGAACATCGAGCGCTACTGGGATTGCGATTACTCTGCCGTCGAGAAGCCGTTCGAGGAGTACGTCGACGAGCTGGACGAGGTCGTGCACGAGAGCGTCGAGGCCCATCGCATCGCCGACGTCAAGGTCGCGTCGTTCCTCTCCGGTGGCGTCGACTCCAGCTACATCGCCGCTTGCCTCATGCCCGACAAGACCTTCTCGGTGGGCTTTGACTACAAGAACTTCAACGAGACCAACTACGCCAAGGAGCTTTCCGATAAGCTCGGCGTCGAGAACGTTCGCAAGATGATTACCGCCGACGAGTTCTTCGGTGCGCTCGAGGACATCCAGTATCACATGGACGAGCCGCAGTCCAACTTGTCTTCCGTGCCGCTGTGGTTCTTGGCCGAGATGGCCCGCAAGGACGTCACCGTCGTGCTTTCGGGCGAAGGTGCCGACGAGCTCTTTGGCGGCTACGCCTACTACGAGGACACGGTCCCGGTGCGCAAGTACAAAAAGATGGTGCCGCTGCCCATCCGTCGCGCGCTCGGTAACCTGGCGCTGCATATGCCGTACTTCAAGGGACATAACTTCCTGGTCAAGGGTGCCGAGATCCCCGAGAAGTCGTTCCTGGGACAGGCTCTGGTATGGCCGGAGCGCGAGGTCGACGGCGTGCTCAAGCCCGAGTACAACACCGGCGACGGCGCCTTTGAGCTCGCTGCACCCATCTACGCACGCGTGAAGGGTCAGCCCGAACTGGTCAAGAAGCAGTACCTGGACATGAACATGTGGCTCCCGGGCGACATTCTGCTCAAGGCCGACAAGATGTGCATGGCGCACTCGCTGGAGCTGCGCGTACCCTTCCTGGACCGCAAAGTCATGGAATTCGCCGAGCACATTCCCGACCGCTACCGCATCAACGAGAACGGCAACAAACAGGTACTCCGCCACGCTGCCAACAAGTCGCTGCCCGATGAGTGGGCCACTCGTCCCAAGGTGGGCTTCCCGGTGCCGATTGTCTACTGGCTGCGCGAGCAAAAGTGGTACGACTATGTCAAGGAGTACTTCACCGCGCCGTGGGCAAGCGAGTTCTTCGATACCGACGAGCTCATGCACCTGCTCGATCTGCACTTTGCGGGCAAGGGCGATTTCCAGCGCAAGATCTATACGCCGCTCGTGTTCTTGGTGTGGTACAAGCGCTTCTTTATCGACGAGGACCAGCCCGCTGTTCAGGCTGCCTAGCCTCGGCTTACGAACGCCTGCGCGTAACGGCTCCTCCGGGAGCCGTTTTTGCGTGGGCGCGTTTCAGTTACTATAAAACCGTCCCTGCCAAATGGCTGAGAAAGGTGAAAGATGCACCATTCGGATTCCGCGACCGTGACCACGGTCGATACGCTTGCCAAGCTTCTCGATGTGTGCGGCGAGCTGCGCGCATCAGAGCAGGTTGACGAGCGTGCCGTGACCGGCTGCTCGTTTGATTCGCGCGCGGTCTCGGCAGGTGACGTGTTCTTTTGCAAAGGTGCTGCCTTTAAGCCCGCGTTTTTGAGCATGGCGCTCGATGCGGGCGCCGTCGCATTTGTGTGCGAGGAGTCGCTGGTCGAGTCTCTGGAGCCGCTGGCGCAGGAGAGCGGTGCTGCGATGCTGGTTGTTGATAGTGTTCGCACGGCCATGGCCCTGTTGCCGCCGGAGATCTACGACCGTCCCGACCACGACGTCAAGATCGTGGGCATCACCGGCACTAAGGGAAAGACCACGGCCGCTTTTATGCTCCAGTCCATCATCAAGGCGGCGGGCGAGTCCTGCGGCATGATCGGCTCGGTGAACACCGACGATGGTATCGAGTGCTACGAGAGCACCAACACCACGCCCGAGGCTCCCGAGGTCTGGCGCCATATCGCCAACTGCCGCACGTCCGGTCGCCAGTCCATGGTCATGGAGGTCTCGAGCCAGGCGCTCAAGTACCAACGCGTCGAGAATCTGCCGTTTGACGTGGCGTGCTTCCTCAACATCGGCCGCGACCACATCTCGCCGATCGAACACCCCACGTTTGAGGATTATTTTGAGAGCAAACTCAGGATCTTTGACCAGGCAAAGACCGCCGTGGTGAATCTGGGCACCGAAGAGGTCGACCGTGTGCTGGAGGCAGCGTCGACGGCCGAGCGCTTGGTGACCGTTGGCGTCGAGCATCCCGAGGCAAGCCTGTGGGCGAGCGACGTACGCATGGTCGGCTTTAGCATCGAGTTCAACTTGCATGGCCTGTGTGCCGACGAGTCCGAGGCGGGGGAGAAGGTCCTGCTGGGCATCGCGGGCGACTTTAACGTGGAGAACGCGCTGGTCGCCATCGCCGCCGCGCGCGAGATCGGCATCGGTATCGAGGCTATCAAGAAGGGCCTCTCCAAACTGCGCGTGCCGGGCCGCATGGAGGTCGTGGAGTCGAAGGACGGCCGCGTGATCTGCGTCGTTGACTATGCGCATAACCAGCTTTCGTTCCGTTCGCTTTTCTCGTCGGTCAAGCGCGCGTTTCCCGCTAGTCCAGTCATTGCGGTGTTTGGCGCTGCCGGCGGCAAGGCGCAGGAGCGCCGCGAGCAGCTTCCGCGCGAGGCCGCACCATATTCCGACCTGATGATCTTTGCCAACGAGGACCCGGCTCACGAGGACCCGATGAAGGTCTGTCGCGAGCTTGCCGAACATGTTCCCGACGATACGCCGAACAAGATCATCCTCGATCGCGAAGCCGCTGTGCATGCGGCGTTCAAGGCGGCGCGCGAGGAGTACGTCAACCCCGATGCTCCCGCCATTGTCTTGCTGCTGGCAAAAGGTGACGAGGAACTCATGCACGTGGGCGACGAGTTCGTGCCCATCGAGAGCGACCTTTCGCTGGCCAATCGCCTGATCGATGTTACCCAGTTTGACTAATGAACCATGATGGCGGCGGCGCCCTGAGTGCGCTGTCGCCATAAGCGTGTTCCCTCAATCAAAACATGCCGTCCAAGTCCAAACCCTTCTACGTAAACGGAGTAACCATGTCCCACAACACCCTGCCGACCGTTGCCGAGCTTTCGGGCGAGATGCGCGAGCGCTTGGCCAAGGTCAAGTACGTCTTTACCGACCTGGATGCCACGATGCTCGCACCCGGCTCGTGCGTGCTGCGCGACAACGACGGCAACCCTTCGACCAAACTCGTCGAGGCCGTCGTGGCGCTCGCTCGCGCTGGTATTCAGGTGGTTCCCACCTCGGGCCGCAACCGCACCATGATCCACGAGGACGCGCGCGTGCTCGGCCTCAACTCCTACATTGGTGAGATGGGCGGCCTGGTTATGTACGACCTCAAGGCCAACGATTGGGAGTATCTGACCGGCGACATGCCTTACGACCCCGCCTGCGGCCTTACTCCGCACCAGGTGATCGAGCAGACCGGCGTGTGCGAGAAGATCCTCGCCCGCTGGCCGCACAAGATCGAGTACCACAACGACATGTCGACCGGCTACAAATACCGTGAGGTCACCGTCGGCATGCGCGGCGATGTGCCCGACGATGAGGTCCAGGCCATCCTGGACGAGGCCGGCTGCGGTCTGATCTGGGCTTGCAACGGCCATCTGACTCACCTGTCCAAGCCGACGACGCTCGAGCTCGATCGCGTCGAGGACGGTCGCGCATTCAACATCAACCCCGCGGGCCTCAACAAAGGCGTCGCCATTGCGCGCTTCTGCGAGCACCTGGGGATCGAGCGCGAGGAGACGCTCGCGCTCGGCGATTCCGAGTCCGACTTCTACATGGCCGATCACGTGGGCACGTTCTGCCTGGTCGAGAATGGCCTGACGAGCGCCGGCGCGCCCGAGTTCCTGGCTGCTTGCGAGAACGCTTTCGTTACGCGTGGCAAAATTGTCGACGGTTGGGCGGCGACGGCAGAGCTGCTGGTCGCGGCGCGTTCGTAGCGCGCCGCCGCCGCACTTGGACATGTCTTTTCGAGAGAGACTGGTGAGGTAATGTCCGATATCGAGAATCCGGCAGGCGACACGCGCCCGATTGGCGTGTTCGATTCTGGTTTGGGCGGTCTGACGGTTGCGCGCGCCATCGCGACGGCGCTGCCGCACGAGTCCGTCTACTACTTCGGCGACACCAAACGCTGTCCCTACGGCACGCGCACCGAGGATGAGGTGCGCTCATTTGCGTTGCAGGCGGGTCGTTGGCTTTCGAAGCACGACGTCAAGATTATGGTCATCGCCTGCAACACGGCGACCGCCGCGGCCTTGCGTCTGGCCCAGCAGGTGCTCGACGTCCCCGTCATCGGTGTGATTGCACCGGGCGCACGCGCGGCAATCAACAGCACCCGCACGCGCCGGGTGGGCGTGCTCGCCACCAACCTCACCATTCGCTCGGGCGCCTACACGCGCGCCATCCAGGACCTGGATGCCGGTGTCGACGTATACGGCTGTCCTGCCTCGAGCTTTGTCGAGGTGGTCGAGCACGAGCTCGCCTCGGGCGCGCATCTGCAGGAACAGTGGCTCGAGAACGAGGATATCTTCGATACGCCTGCCGTGCGTGCGCTGGTGGGTGCCACGGTTGAGCCGCTGCGCGACCACGGTATCGATACCGTGGTGCTCGGCTGTACACATTTTCCGCTGTTGGTGGGACCTATCCGCCATGCGCTGGGGCCTGGGGTGCGCGTCGTGAGTTCCGCCGAGGAGACCACGCGCGAACTGACCGATATCCTCACGCGCCGCGAGCAGCTGGCGGGCGACGCCGCCGAGCCGCAGCATCGTTTTGCCACGACGGCCGATAACATTGCCGAGTTTGCGGTGGCGGGCAGCTTTATCTTTGGTCAGCCGCTCAAGAGCATCGAACATATCGATATCGATGAGCTGAAATAGATGTAAGGCCGCCGCCAAAGCCTTCGCCACATCTTTTGCCGAAAGGATATTTCTATGGAGTACATGCAGGTCAACCGCGCCAACGGCCGCGCCGCCAACGAGTTGCGCCCCGTTACGCTCACCCGTGGCGTCATGAAGCACGCCCACGGCTCGTGTTTGGCCGAGTTCGGCGACACGCGCGTGCTGTGCGCCGCCACTATCGAGGAGGGCGTGCCGGGCTGGCGAAAGGGAGCTAAGGCCGGCTGGGTGACCGCGGAATACGCCATGCTGCCGGCGTCGACCGGCAAGCGCTGCAAGCGCGAGCACGCCAACCGCAAGGGCCGCTCCATGGAGATCGAGCGCCTCATTGGCCGCAGCCTGCGTACCGTCGTTAACATGAAGGCGCTCGGCGAGTACACCGTCACCGTCGACTGCGATGTGATTCAGGCCGATGGCGGCACGCGTACAGCGAGCATTACCGGCGCCTGGGTGGCGCTGCACGACGCCCTCGCCATGTGGGTCGAGGCGGGCAAGATCGAGCGCATCCCGCTTACCGGCCAGGTGGCCGCCATCTCCATGGGCGTTGTCGACGGCAATACGCTGCTTGACCTCGATTATTCGGAGGACAGCCATGCCGAGGTCGACATGAACCTCGTCGCCACCGACACCGGCGAGATGATCGAGCTCCAGGGTACCGGCGAGCAGGCGCCCTTCGACCGCAAGCGTCTCAACGCCCTGCTCGACTTGGGCGACAAGGGCATCGCGGAGCTCATCGAGCTCCAACGCCAAGTCCTCGCCTAACCTGCCAAAAAGGGACAGGTTTATTTTGGCAGGTTTTATCAGCGGAAACGCCGAACTGTAAGGTTTCTGCCGCCAAGGAGGGGAGAGGGTCCAAGGCCAATTTCCCCTGTGTGGCTTTGCTATACGGACAAGGAGACCACTCATGGCACTTGAAAAGATTGATATCGACACGCTCGACCCCGCGGCGACCATCGTCGTGGCAACGGGCAATGCCCACAAGCTCACCGAGATTGAGGCCATCCTGGGCAAGGTTATGCCTGAGGTTCGCTTTGTGGCGCTCGGCCAGCTGGGCGATTTTGAGGACCCCGAGGAAAACGGCACGACGTTTTTGGAGAACGCCATCATCAAGGCGCAAGCTGCGGTTGAGGAGACGGGCCTTATGGCCATCGCCGACGACTCGGGCCTGGTCGTCGATGCCCTGGACGGTGAGCCCGGCGTGTATAGCGCACGCTACGCGGGCGTCCACGGCGACGATGCCGCCAACAACGCCAAACTGCTCGTGAACTTGGACGGCGTGGCGGACGAGGATCGCACTGCACGCTTTATGAGCGTCGTTGCGCTCATCGACCAAGACGGCCTGGTTACCTATGGCGAAGGCGCCTGCGAGGGCGTTATCGCGCACGAGGGACGTGGTAACCACGGCTTTGGCTACGACCCGCTGTTCCTGCCGGTCGATACGCCGGGCAAGACCATGGCCGAACTGACGGCGGACGAGAAGAACGCCATTAGCCACCGCTTCCATGCGCTCGAGCACCTGTCCGCCAAGCTGACGGGCGAGGAGTAGGCCGTGCGTGCGGTGGTGCAGCGCGTGCTCAACGCCGGCGTGACGGTCGACGGCGAGTGCGTGGGCCGCATTGGACGCGGCTACCTGGTGCTGCTGGGCGTGGGTCACGGCGACACACGCGCCGAGGCCGATAAACTGTGGGGTAAGCTCCGCGGCCTGCGCATTAACGAGGATGAGAACGGCAAGACCAATCTGTCGCTTGCCGATGTCGACGGTGAGGTGCTCGTGGTGTCGCAGTTCACGCTGTTCGCCGACTGCCGCCACGGTCGCCGCCCGTCGTTTACGGATGCCGGCGCACCCGATGTCGCCAACGAGCTCTACGAGTACTTCCTGACGCTCGTGCGTGAAGACGTCGAGCACGTGGCACACGGCATCTTCGGCGCCGATATGAAAGTCGACTTGGTCAACGACGGTCCATTTACCATCGTCCTGGACACCGACAATCTTTAGGTTACGCGGTTTTACTAAACCGCGTAACAACTGGTCATGCGAGGTTGTCGTCTGGTACGTATTTGGGACCGGGCTTATTTAGCTACTTGCGTATGGCGGCAGCAGGGTGCTATAGTATTAGAGTTTTGTCTATCTTAGGGGTATTATCCCCTTTTTGAATTGCACCTTCTGGAGGCCCTGTTCATGGAAGAGATGGAAGTCAATCACGTCGACGACATCCACGAGAAGCTGACCGATATGGTGGGCGATCGCGTTAAGGTGAAGGCCAACATGGGCCGCACCCGCGTCGTCGAGCGCATGGGCACCATCAAGAGCGTGCACCCCGCCGTCTTTATCGTCGAGGTTGACGAGCGTCGTGGCCGCAAGTCGCGTCAGTCCTACCAGTACATCGATGTTCTCACCGGTCAGGTCGAGCTGTTCGACCCCGAGAGCGGCGAGCACATTTTTACCCCGCTCGGCAATCAGCTCGAGGAGCACTAGCGGTGACCGATTGGTCCCTGACCCTTTCCGCGCCGGCAAAGATTAACCTCTACCTGGGGGTTCATACCGAGCGCGATGACCGCGGCTACCACAGGGTCGATTCCCTGATGGCAGCCGTCGGTCTTTCCGATACCGTGACGGTCACGCCGGCGCAGGCGCTGACTGTCCAGACGGTTCCAGCATCAGATTTTCCCATGCAAAAGAATACGGCGTATCGGGCTGCGATTGCTATGGCCGAGCATTATGGTCGCGAGGCAAACATCTGCGTGACGATTGAGAAGCGCATTCCATTGTGCGCCGGCTTGGGCGGCCCCTCGACGGATGCGGCCGCGGTCATTGTCGCCTTGGCGGAGCTCTGGGGAATTGATCGCACCGACCCCGTGCTCGACGACATCGCGCGCGGCATTGGTGCTGACGTCCCGTTCTTTTTGCACGCGAGCCCTGCGTTCTACGTAGGTGGGGGAGACGTGCTGGCAACTGAGTACCCCGCGCTGCCCGCAACGCCCGTCGTGTTGGTCAAGCCGCGCGAGGCAAGTGTTTCGACAATTGAAGCCTATCGACGTTTTGACGAGGCCCCGGTGCCTGCGGACGAGCCCGGCGCGATAGCTTCTGCCTTGCGTGCTGGTGATGCCGAGACGGCATATGCACTCATCCATAACAACTTGGGTGTCATTTCCGCACAGATGGAGCCGCAGATTCAAACGGTTCTCGATTGGCTGCGTAAACAGGACGGCACCGTTGCTGTAGATGTGTGCGGATCGGGTGCCTGCTCGTTTGCCATTTGCGGCCCCGCCGCCATGGCCGAAAGGCTTGCCGACGCTGCCCAGCAAAACGGCTGGTGGTCCTGCGCGACGCAGTTCATTCCCAACACGGTTCGCGTCGAAGTGCCAAAGAAGTAAAAATTTCTCTAGCACACGACGGAAATCTTTGTTACTATAGTCGAGCTAACGGGTTGTGGCTCAGTTTGGTAGAGCACTGCGTTCGGGACGCAGGGGTCGCTGGTTCAAATCCAGTCAACCCGACCAGAGCATGAGGAGGGACCGCTTCTTGCGGTCCCTTTTTTTAGCTATTGTTGTGATACCGCGATACCCGCGGTATACTCATTCGAGCTTGTCTCGCTGTATTGTGGAGGTCTACATGTTTGGACTGAGGGCTCCTGAGCTCATCATTATTCTCGTCGTTGTCCTGATTATCTTCGGGCCCAAGAACCTGCCGAAGCTCGGCAAGTCCCTCGGCTCTACCGTCAAGAATATCCGCGAGGGTATGGAGGGCGACGATAAGGCCGAGACCAAGCAGGCCGAGGAGGTCGTGGTCGAGCAGTCCGAGGAGGACAAGGAGATCGCTGAGCTCGAGGCCAAGCTCGCTGCTGCCAAGAAGAAGCAGGCAGAGGACAGCGACGCGGACGCAGAGTAGTCCCATCCCTTTGGGGTGAGCACCTGACCGGCTTGCCCGCAGGCTAGCCGGTCTTTTTCGTTTTGTTGACAGTTGATTGTTTGATCAGAGTTGGGGAGATATCCGTATGGACGCAAGCCAGATCGTACTGACCGCTGAGGGCCGCCAGAAGCTCGTCGAGGAGCTCGCTTGGCGTGAGGGCGATTACGCCAAGGAGATCGTCGAGGACATCAAGGAAGCCCGCGCGTTCGGCGACCTTTCGGAGAACTCCGAGTACGACGCCGCTAAGGACAAGCAGGCCCAGAACGCCGCTCGTATTGCCGAGATCCAGGCCATCCTCGCCAACGCTCAGGTTGCTGCCACCACGGGCGACCTGACCGTCTCCATCGGTTCCACCGTTTCGCTGATTGATCCCAACGGCGAGGTCATGGAAGTCACGCTCGTCGGTACCACCGAGACCAACTCGCTCGAGCACAAGATCTCCAACGAGTCTCCGGTCGGCCACGCCATCATCGGTCACGGCGAGGGCGACTCCGTCGAGGTCGTTACGCCTTCCGGCAAGACTCGCGTCTACACCATCGCCAAGATCGCACGCTAGACCACGGTCCCGCGTAAAGGTATGTTTTCGCTCCCTGGGACCGAATCCTGGGGAGCGTTTTAGTTTGAGGAGCTAACTTATGGCAGAGAACCAGAACGCCGCCGATCAGGCATCGACGCTCAACGACGAGCGCGCCACCCGCCTGGCCAAGCGCGCCGCCCTGTTCGAGGCGGGCCAGAACCCCTATCCCGAGCACTCTGAGCTTGAGGACTACGTCGCCGATATCGAGACTAAGTACGCCGAGCTTGCCGATGGCGAGGACACCGAGGACGTCGTGAAGATCGCCGGCCGTGTGGTCGCCAAGCGCGGTCAGGGCAAGATCATGTTCATCGTCGTGCGCGATGCGACTGCCGAGATTCAGCTGTTCTGCCGCATCAACGACATGGACGAGGCTGCCTGGAGTACGCTCAAGGCCCTCGACCTGGGCGACATCCTGGGCGTGACCGGCGTGGTCGTGCGCACCCAGCGTGGCCAGCTTTCCGTTGCCCCTAAGAGCGCGACCCTGCTTGCCAAGGCCGTTCGTCCGCTGCCCGAGAAGTTCCACGGTCTTTCCGATAAGGAGACCCGCTATCGCCAGCGCTATGTCGACCTGATCGCCAACGACGACGTTCGCGAGACCTTCCGTAAGCGTTCGCAGATTCTCTCCACCTTCCGTCGCTTTATGGAGTCCGACGGCTACATGGAGGTCGAGACCCCCATTCTGCAGACCATCCAGGGCGGCGCTACTGCCAAGCCGTTCATTACCCACTTCAACGCGCTCGATCAGGAGTGCTACCTGCGTATTGCCACCGAGCTGCACCTCAAGCGCTGCATCGTCGGTGGTTTTGAGCGCGTGTTCGAGATCGGCCGCATCTTCCGTAACGAGGGCATGGACCTTACCCACAACCCCGAGTTCACCACGATGGAGGCCTACCGTGCCTTCTCCGACCTCGAGGGCATGAAGGCACTCGCCCAAGGTGTCATCAAGGCTGCCAACAAGGCCATCGGCAACCCCGAGGTCATCGAGTACCAGGGCCAGACCATCGACCTTTCTGGTGAGTGGGCCAGCCGTCCCATGACCGACATCGTCTCCGACGTGCTCGGCAAGCAGGTCACCATCGACACGCCGGTCGAGGAGCTTGCTGCCGCCGCGCGCGAGAAGGGCCTGGAGATCAAGCCCGAGTGGACTGCTGGCAAGATCATCGCCGAGATTTACGATGAGCTGGGCGAGGACACCATCGTCAACCCGACGTTCGTGTGCGATTACCCCATCGAGGTCAGCCCGCTTGCCAAGCGTTTTGAGGACGACCCGCGCCTGACGCACCGCTTTGAGCTGGTTATTGCCGGTCACGAGTACGCCAACGCGTTCTCCGAGCTCAACGACCCGGTCGACCAGGCCGAGCGCTTTGCCGCCCAGATGGCCGAGAAGGCCGGCGGTGACGACGAGGCCATGGAGTACGACGAGGACTACGTGCGCGCCCTCGAGTACGGTATGCCTCCCGCGGGCGGCATTGGCATTGGTATCGACCGCGTGGTCATGCTGCTCACCAACCAGGCTTCTATCCGCGACGTGCTGCTGTTCCCGCACATGAAGCCCGAGAAGGGTTTCCAGTCCGGTGCCGCTGCCGCCAAGGCTGCCGAGGCCGGCAACGCCGCGAGCCCGTTCGTTACGTCGCTTAAGCCCACGCTCGATTACTCCAAGATCGCCGTTGAGCCGCTGTTTGAGGAGTTCGTCGACTTCGATACCTTCTCCAAGAGCGACTTCCGCGCTGTGAAGGTCAAGGCATGCGAGGCCGTCAAGAAGTCCAAGAAGCTGCTGAACTTTACGCTCGACGACGGCACCGGCACCGACCGCACCATCCTCTCCGGTATTCACGCTTATTACGAGCCCGAGGACCTGGTTGGCAAGACCTTGCTCGCCATCACCAACCTGCCTCCGCGCAAGATGATGGGTATTCCCAGCTGCGGCATGCTCATCAGTGCTATCCACGAGGAGGATGGTGAGGAGCGCCTCAACCTGATTCAGCTCGACGCCTCCATCCCCGCCGGCGCAAAGATGTACTAATTGGTTCCGCCGTTCTACCGAACGGCGGACCAGCCGACGCCGCCCGAGCCCCCGGGGGGGCAATCCCCCATCCT
>UQHR01000034.1 GCA_900540905.1 uncultured Collinsella sp.
TGAAGGCGTTTCGGCAGCCGCAACCGGCAGCGCTTGCAGCGCCAGCCACGCATCCACCGCGCACGCAATATCTCCAGCCTCGAGCGCCACATACAGCGCACGCTCTCCTTCGGCAAGCTCGCGCGAACGACGGCAACGCGAAAGCAGCACACGCCCGCCGCCAATGAGCATAACGGGCGAATACGACAGCACCACAGCATGGTCTCCGGCTCGCAGCGGCAGCGGCTCCTCCAAGCGCACCTGCACGGTACGGGTCTCGCCCACCGCCATGGGGGCCTCGCCCTCCATAAGCATGATGCGGCCGACAACCTCGGCCGTACCCGCCATCACATGCACGCGCGCGCCCGACTCGAGCACACGCGGTTTAGCGCCCTCGCGGCCCAGGTAGGTAAACGTCATCATAAAGCGCAGCGTCTGACCAAAACGGCCCTCCACGCCGAGCATCTCGCCGCGATCGAGTGCGGCGACAGCATCGCCCACCAAGTTGAGCGCCACACGCTGACCGGGCAACGCCTGCTGCGTGTCGCCATGCACCTGGATCCCGCGTACGCGGCAGACCGTGCGCGACGGCAGCGCGACGAGCTCATCGCCCACCGCAACCGGCGCATCGTGCAGCGTTCCCGTCACGACGGTGCCGGCGCCCTTGATCGTAAAGCAGCGGTCAATCGGCAGGCGCGGCGCGGCATCGCTCCGCTCGACACGCTCGCGACAGGTATCCCAGCAGACACCCACCTGCTCGTCGAGCACCGCAAGCAGCCCGTCAATCCCCTCGCCCGTCTTAGACGACACGGGCACAATTGGCGCGCCCTCAAACACGGTACCCGACAAAAAGTCATCGACATCGAGCTCGGCAAGCTCGGTCATCTCGGCGTCGGCCAGATCACACATCGTCAGCGCGACCACCATATGCGTGACGCCCAGCAGCTCCAGCACATGCACGTGCTCGCGGGTCTGCGGCATCACGCCCTCGACGGCCGAAACCACCAGCACGGCAACGTCGATGCCCGTGGCACCCTGCACCATGGCGCGCAGGTAATGCGCGTGGCCCGGCACGTCGACCAGGCCAACGATCTTGCCACTCGGCAGCGCCAGCTCGCCAAAGCCCAGCTCCACCGTCATGCCGCGACGGCGCTCGACCTCCAGACGATCGGGATTCTTGCCGGTCAGCGCCTCGATCAGCGCCGACTTACCGTGGTCAACGTGGCCCGCCGTGCCAACGATAACGGGACACTCCACCAGCGCCTGAACCTCACTCATCGAACAATCGCCTTCTTAACGCATGCGGCAAGTGTCGACGCCGCCGTCTCGATATCGCGGTCGCCCACAAGCGTACGGACGTCAAACAAAATGCGATCGTGCGAGGTGCGCGTGACGACTGGCGTGTCGAAGTCCTGGACAAGCGAGCGCTTGAGCGCGTCGACCGTCAGGCGCTCGTCAACAAGACGCACGGCAACGCACATCGTGGGCAGCTCCACGGTAGGCAGCGAGCCGCCACCGGGAGTCGACGACTCCTCGACGATCTCCACCTGAACGGCGCACGGGCAACCGGCCTTATCGAGCCCGGCGACCATACGATCGCGAAGCTTGCGGGCACGTCGCTCCAAATGGGCCTGCGGCAGCGTAAGCATGCTGAGCACCGGAATATCGCGATGGGCAACGTCGGCGCCGTCCATGTAGATACGCAGCGTGGCCTCGAGCGCCGACAGAGCCAGTTTGCCCGGGCGCAAGGCGCGCATAAGCGGATGTGATCCACAGGCCTGGACCAGATCGCGACGGCCCATGATAATGCCCGCCTGTGCGGCACCGAGCAGCTTATCGCCCGAGCACGACACGATATCGAGCCCCGACGCCACCGAAGTGGGTGTAGTCTCCTCGCCGCCGCGAACCAGGATGTCGTCAGGCAACAGCGCGCCCGACCCCTGGTCTTCGTAGAAGAGCAGGCCATGCTTATGGGCCAGTGCGGCGAGCCCCCTTGAGCTCACTTCCTCGTGAAAACCTTCGATGCGATAGTTGGAAGGATGGACCTTAAGGATCATCGCCGTATCGGTCGTGATGGCGCGCTCGTAGTCGCCCAAATGCGTGCGGTTGGTGGCGCCGACCTCGACAAGCTTGGCGCCCGAAGCCGCCATGACATCGGGGATGCGAAAGCTGCCGCCAATCTCGACAAGCTCGCCGCGGCTGACGATAACCTCTTTGCCCGCGGCATGGGTGGCAAGCACCAGCAGCACCGCGGCGGCGTTGTTGTTGACCACAAGCGCGTCCTCGGCACCGGTAAGCGAGCGAATCAGCTGTGCAGCGTGCTCCTTGCGCGACCCGCGCGAGCAGGTGTCCACGCTGTACTCGAGCGTGCTGTAGCCGCGCGCGACCTCGGCCACGGCCTTGGCGGCCGACTCCGCGAGCGGGGCGCGGCCCAAGTTGGTATGGATGACCACGCCCGTGGCGTTGACGGCAGGGCGCAAGCTCGGCAGCGCAGAGCGGTGGGCACGCCACTCGACGGCCGAGGCCAGCTCGCGCTTAGAGCGTGGAGCGGCACCGGCACGAATCGCAGCGCGCTCCTCGTCAAGCTCGGCCGTGACAGCGGCATGCACCACCGCGTCGCAGGTCTCCCCCGCCGCCTTCACTACCGGCCACTCGGCAAGCAGCTCGTTGACAGAAGGAATGGCGCGCAGGCGGGCGCGCACCTCATCGGGCATGTTCTGGCTATCGCTCATGTGCAGCCTTTCAAAAACCAAGGGCAGATCAGTCGGCCGTTCGTCAAAACCAGCCGAATCAATCTGTTGAATCAATCAGTCGTTATTATCCTCGTGCTCTGCGATCTTTTCCACGCGAACGGCGTTTTCCTGGGTGAGCGCGGCGCCCGTCAACGGGTCCCAACGCAACGGTGTATGGTCGAGCGGGCCCACGCCCAAGGCTTGAGCGCCACCGGCATCGGCGCCAAACGAACGCCCACCGGGGGCGGCCGAGGTGAAGATGCACGCTGGATGCAGATACGGCGTCGTCTCCACGCGCACGCGGTCGCGGCCCATATCGCTCACGAGTTCGACGATCTCGCCGTCGGCGATGCCCATGTGCGCAGCAGCATCGGCATTCATCTGCACGGCATCCAGGTCCGATCCAGCCTCGGCGGCACCTTGGGCTGCAAGCCTTCGCGAGGTATGCGACTCAAAGGGACGGTTGCCGCTAATGAGGCGAAACATCCCCGGACCAGGCTCCACCATGGGAGCAATCCAGTTGGGTACGCGACCCAGGCCGGCTCGTTCCCATACGTCGCTTGCCAGCGCAATTTTGCCGCCATCCAAGGGAATCACCGGCTCACCCGTGCGCGTCGGCAGCGCCATGCCCGTATCGGCCCAGCCGCGCTCCTTGAGCTCGTCCAGATCGATCCCAAACGGCGCCACCTGCGCAGCCGCCAGGTCGTCGGACGTAAACCGAAAGTACTCACCCACGCCGCAGGCCGCAGCCAAACCGGCAAAAATCTCCCGACCGGGACGCGTGTCGCCATGCAACACGGGCAACACGGCATTGCGGTAGAACACACGCGCGTCGTTGCGGCCCACGACCGTACCCACGCCGCCGTCGGCCTCCAGATACGTCACGTCGGGCAGCACGAAGTCGGAAGCGCGCGCTGTCTCGGACCAGCGAATATCAATTGTCACGAGCAAGTCAAGCTGCTGCAAAATACTCAACCAAGCCTGTGCATTGCCATAGCCCGCACCGGGGTTACTGGCATAGACGATGAGCCCACGTAAATCGCCGGCAAGAATCGACTGACCGATGGTCGTACACAGGCCTCGCACCGGATCGACCAGTGGATAGCGCTCGGACCCCAGCTTGGGCCCGCGTGGCACCGGCGGCGTCGCAAAGCGTGCGGGATCGAGGTCGCCCAACACAAGCGGCGTGGGGGGGGGGTTGAGCGCGCCGCCCGCGTGTCCGATGCAGCCCAGCAGCACATCGACCAGGCAGATAGCACGCGCGGTCTGGGTGCTGTTGGCATACGCAATGCCGATGCCACCATGAAAGCCAGCGTCCACCACCGCAGCAGGCGCCGCCACAGCCAAATCACGCGCAGTCGCACGGATATCGTCCGCCGGCACGTCGCACATCGACTCGGCCCACTCGGGCGTCCAAGCGCTCGCCGCCTTCGCCAGCTCGTCAAAACCCGTGGTATAGCGGGTCACGAACTCGTGGTCATACAGGTCCTCGGCTACCAGCACATGTGCGATACCCAGCAGCAACGCCAGATCGCATCCAGGACGTACGCGCAGCCAGCGGTCGGCAAGCGCAGCCGAGCCACTGCGCCGGGGGTCAACCACGATAATCTTAGCCCCACGTCGACGGGCATCGTTGAGCGCATCAACGGCCCCCATCGTCGACGAATCGACAATGGAGCGCCCCAGATACATGATGCAATCGGTGTGCGCAAGGTCGGAGGCGGGACTATAGCCCAAGCTGTGCTCCCAACCGGTAAGTCGGCTTACCTCGCAGGCACCGTCGGCACCGTACACGTTGGGCGAACCAAGCGCATGCATAAAGCGATGCGCCCAGTAGCGGTCGAACGAGGGCACGCCGAGCGTCATGCCCAGCGCACGGGGACCATGCCCGTCAACAATCTCCCCAAAGCGCGCTGCGATCTGCGCGAACGCCTCATCCCACGAAATCGCATCGAACCCCGAGCCATCATCTCGTCGACGCATGGGATGCAAAATCCGGTCGCGCTCGTCAAACGGCATTGCCAGGCGATGCCGTCCGCGGGCGCACAGGGCACGCGCCGCGCACGGATGCCCCGGCACCGGCAACTCGGCCGCCACGCGACCGTCCTCAACGCGTGCCGCAAAGGCGCAATCGGCATAGCATCCCCCGCATGTCGTCACCACGGAGCGACCGTCATGCTCCACAGCAGATGCCATCTCGATTACCCCTTTCACAGGTCAAACACAACAGGCCAACAGCCCGGCAACGAGCCCCAGACCCAAAAGGCCTCCCGCACGGCAACGCCCCGCGGGAGGCCCAATGTCAAACAGACGGTACCTTACGCCTCGGACTTCTTGGCGTAGACAAACCAGTAGCCGAGCGCGATCAGAACCGCACCGCCCACGATGTTGCCCAGCGTGGCGGCGGATAGGTTAAACGCAATACCCGCGACGTTGAGCGCATCGGCCCCGGCAACCCTGGCACCATAGCCGCATGCATGCATCACGGCGCCCATAGGCAAAAAGTACATGTTGGCGACGCAGTGCTCAAAACCGCAGGCCACAAAGGCAGCGATGGGCAGCAGAATGCCCACAACCTTATCGACTACGGTCTTGCCGGCGGTACCGATCCACACGGCAAGGCACACAAAGATGTTGCACAGGATGCCGCGGAAGAAGATCGTCACCCAGTCGACCGTCACCTTGCCGGCGGCGACGCTCACCATGGAATTGGCGACCGCCTCGCCGTTGAGCTTGTAAATGCCGGCCATGTACACCAAGAAGACGATGAACAGAGCGCCGACAAAATTGCCGATCCACACGACGACCCAGGCCTTGAGCATCTGGACCAGCGTGATCTTTTTGCTCTTGAGCGCGCAGACCATAAGCGAATTGCCGGTAAACAGCTCGGCGCCGCACACCAGCACCAGCACCAGGCCCAGGCAAAAGCACAGGCCGCCCACGACGCGCTGGGCACCCCAGCCCAGCGTGCTGTCGCTCAAAAACACCGTAAAGAACAGGCCGCCGAAGGCGATAAACGCGCCGGCGAACATTGCCAACAGAAAGGCCTTAGCGACCGGCAGGTTAGCCTTGGTCACGCCGGCGGCCTCGGTCTTGGCCTCGATCGCGGCGGGCGCCAGGCAATCGGGAGCGGGATATTCTGCCTTGGAATCTGCCATGTCAATCACTTCTTTCCTATTCAGCAGAGGCAAGCGCTGCTATAGCTCCTGCCCCAAGCGGACAAAGTGGGAAAAGTCGTTGGCGGCCACGGCGTCGTACACGGCGTCGACGGCGTCAAAGACCTCCGGGGACATGGGGTTGTAGAACTCCGTATCGCCCGGCTGAATCCCTATGAAGACGATATCTTCGCACGATTGCTCAATCTCTTCGATCAGAATCGACAAGGGAAGCGAATGCGTGGTGAACATCGACTTGCGGGCCACGTCACGTTTGTCGAGCAAGCGGATGGACCCGACGGGCAGCGCCATGTCGGCGGCATCGACCAAAACCAAACGCGGCGGACGCTCGCGCTTGACCTCGATGATGTCATCCTCGGGCGTCTGACCGCCATCGATGGTGTACCAGCCGGCAAGCGGCGCGTCCTCCATCTTTTTGGAGAGCACGGGGCCGGCGGCATCGTCGGCACGCAGCACGCTTCCCGCCGTGAGCACGATACCCGCAAACGGGGCGCCGTTCACGCGACCATCCACAACGTGACCCATTACTGCAACCTTCCCGTCAGATACACGCCCGACACATCGCGCACGCGCTCAACCAGATCGCGAAACTTCATCAGAAACGCGACCTGCTGGGCATGCAGGCCAAAGTCGTCATCGAACACCGAGATGCCGGCCTTGGCAGAACCGCGAAAACCGCGCTCGTCGAGCAGCGTATCGCAGGCCTCGAGCAGCGACGGCACCGCCGCCTTGTCGAGCTGGCACTCACCAAAGGAGCGGATGGCCTCAAACTTGGTTTTGGCCTCCCCCTCCGGCAGCGCGTCGACGAGCGAATAGAACACGTTCACCGGCACCGACAGGCGCGGCTCAAAGCAGTCGAGCACGCCGGTGTGGTGGCCCACGGCGAGCGTGTAGTACAGCACGTCGCAGGCCTCCTGGGGAACGTCTTCCTCGGTCTCCACAAACTTACGCGTGAGCTCGTAGAAGACCACCTGGTCGGGCGCGTGGCCCAGGCAGGGGTCGGCGACGCCTTCGGCAGCCTCGTCGCTTGCGCGCGAGGCATCGCCAAAGGAGCCGCCGAGCATGCCGGGGCCCGCAAAGTAACCAGAGCGGTCCGTGAGCTCCATCTAGCGACCTCCGGCCAGCACCAGATCCTGCAGCGCCGAGTAGACCTCAACGCGGCGCGGATCGTCCTGCCTGTCGATGAGCAGCGCCATGGCACCGCGGATATCGCCCTTGGGCGCGCCCTCGAGCGTGTCCATAAACTCATTGGCCAGGTCGCGGCCGTAACGGTAGCCGCTCATGGCGCGAGCCTCGCGCTCGATGGCAACGCGCAGCTTGTACGGCACGCCGGGGTGCAGGATATCGGCCTGCTCGCCGGCGGCCTCCACCGTGGTCTCGGCATGGAGCTTTTGGTCCAGCAGACCGAGCGCCATGGCAAAGCCGTAGACGGTCTGCGCGGGGCTGGGCGGGCAGCCGGGGATGTAGACATCGACCGGCAGAATCTTGTCCGTTCCGCCCCAGACGCAGTAGTTGTCGTAGAAGATGCCGCCGGTGCAGCCGCACGCGCCATAGGACACCACGATCTTGGGATCGGGTGCGGCCTCAAAGGCGCGCAGGGCCGGCATGCGCATGGCACGCGTCACGGCACCGGTGTACAGCAGCACATCGGCGTGACGGGGCGAGGGCACGACCTTGATGCCAAAGCGCTCGACGTCAAAGACGGGCCTGATGGAACCGAAAATCTCAATCTCGCAGCCGTTGCAGCCGCCGCAGTCAACACGGTAGACGTACACCGAGCGCTTGATCTTCTTAAGAAGGGTCGCCTTGGCCTTCTCGATGCTCTCGTCGAGCTCGATCTTGGTCGGGCGGTACTGAAGCCGCTCGGGCAAAAGCGTGGGTTCGGCCATGGTTACTCCTCCTTCGTTTCAAAATCCATGATGATGCCCTCGACCGGTGCAGGTCCAGCGGGAATCTCGGGCGCATCGGGGTTGAGGTCGCGGTCGACGTACTCCGGGTTCACGCCGTGGCCGCCCAGATACTCCATGCCGGGGCCCTGGGGCTCACCGGACGCAAGCGTCTCGTTGGCAGCCATGCCGCGCGCGTTGCCGGTCTTTACGGCCGAGGCGGCGCGCAGGGCGTCGAGCTCGCGCTTGCACTCCTGGCATATACCGACAGTACGGGCGGCCTGGATGGCCTCCATGCCGCCGGTCTTTTGCAGCAGGCGCTTGGCGTAGTCGATCTCCTTATGCGGGGCAAACGGCTTGCCGCAGCGCGAGCAGTGCTCGAGCGTATAGACGCTCTTGCTGGTGAGGTCGTCCTTGCTCATGACGGCCAGCTCAAACTCCTCGGTGAGCTTGATGGCCTCCATGGGGCAGGCTTCCTCGCAGCGGCCGCAGAAGATGCAGCGACCGTAGTCGATCGACCAGGTGATGGTATCGGCCGCAAGGTCGGTGTCCATGCGAATGGCATCGGCCGGGCACGCCACGCCGCAGGCACCGCAAGCGATGCAGAGCTCAGCATTGTGCTCGGGCTTGCCGCGCATGTCCTTATTGGTGGGGAACGGCGCAAACGGGTACTTGACCGTCGCGTCGCCGGCCTTGGCGTTAACCTTCCAAAGCTTCAGCATATTAGAGCGCCTCCTCATCGAGCGGAGCGGCCATAGTGCCCTCGCCCGCAAGCGGCGACTTGTCGCGCCAGACGTTCTCGAACTGCTCCTTGTCGAGCACGTGGTCGCGCTTGGCGGCGACATCGGTCACCGTCACGCGGTCGGTGCAGGAGTAGCACGGGTCGAGCGAGCCGACGATCAGCGCCGCGTCGCCCACGGTGTTGCCGCGGAACATGTAGCGCAGGACCGGCCAGTTGCTGTACGTGGCGGCCTTGGCGCGCCAGCGGTAGCACTTCTGGTTGTTGCCGAGCATAGCCCAGTGCACGTCCTCGCCGCGCGGCGCCTCGGTGGCGCCGATGGCGTACTTGTGCGGGGTGTACTCCCAATCCGTGGTGAGGATGGGGCCCGACGGGCAGTTCTCGAGCATGGTCTCGATCATGTCGATCGAATCGTAGACCTCCTGGATGCGAACGGCGGTACGGCCGAAGGCATCGCAGGTGTCGGCCGTAGCGGCGCGCATCTTTTGGACGTCCGGATCGGCGTAGCCGTCGAAGGGATGGTCAAAGCGCACGTCGCGGGCATAGCCCGAGCCACGCATGAGCGGGCCGACCGGCGAGAAGTCGCGTGCGATCTTGCGGTCCAAGATGCCGATGCCACTCGTACGCTCAATAAAGTTGGGCGTCGAGAGCAAGACGTCGACGAGCTCCTGAACCTCGGAGCGCAGCTGGTGGATGGTCGTGAGCGTGGAAAGCTTCTGCTCGGCCAAAATGTCGCGACGCACGCCGCCGATCACGTTGAGGCCGTAGGTCTTGCGGTGACCGGAGAGCTTCTCGGCCAGGTCCATGGACTTCTCGCGGACGCGGAAGAACTGCTGGAAGCCGGAGTCGAAGCCCGTGTAGTGCGACGCCAGGCCAATGTTGAGCAGATGCGAGTGCAGGCGCTCGACCTCGAGCATGATGGCGCGGATGTACTGGGCGCGCGGCGGGACATGGATGCCCTGGGCGCGCTCGACGGCCTCGGCATAGGCCACCGAGTGGGCGCAGCCGCAGATGCCGCAGATGCGGTCGGCGAGGAACGTCACGGCGTCATAGTTCAGGCGCGTCTCGGCGACCTTCTCCATGCCGCGGTGCACGTAGAACAGACGGTAGTCGGCGTCGACGATCGTCTCGCCCTCAACGAACAGGCGGAAGTGGCCGGGCTCGTCGGAGGTAATGTGCAACGGGCCCATGGGGACGAGCGTCGTCTCCTTGCCCTTGGTGTCGGCCAAGAACTCGTAGTTTTCCATGTCACTCGCGGGAGCGGGACGGAAACGGTAGTCCATGGAGTCCTTGCGCAGCGGATACAGGCCGCTGGGCCAATCGTCGGGCAGCACCAGGCGACGACGATCGGGCAGGCCTTCGGGGATCAGGCCGAACATGTCGCGCAGCTCGCGCTCGCCCCACACGCAGGCGGGGACGAACGGCGTCACGGACGGGAACGTCATCTTGGCGGGATCGACCTCGGCGCGGACGGTCACCCAGCCGGGGTCCTCCCCCTCCATGGAGATGACGTAGTACACGGCATAGCGACCGCACAGGCTGCGCTCATCGTTGCCGATGATCACGGGAATCCAGCCGTAGCGCTCGTAGTACAGGTAGTGGACGGCCTCGGGCAGCTTGTCCTGCTTGACGGTAATCGTCAGCTGGTCCTCGCACTGCCACTCGACCTTCTCGATGCAGCCCGGAACGGCGCGGCGCAGGGCCTCGACATGGCTCTCGCAGCGACGGGCATACACCTTGTTCTCAGTTTCAATCATTCGTTACTCCACCTCGCTCTGAGCGGTCTCGGTACCGAACACAGCGCGGTACATCGGCGTCGCGTGAAGATCCTCGGTGCTCTGCTCGAGCACGATGCCGGTCGCGGTCTCCACACCGTGCACGAGAGGCAGCGGGGTGGCGATGCCAAACCACAAGATCATGACAGCCAGGATGATTTCGGGGATAAGCATGAGCGCCGGGGCCTCATGCTTGCCCATGCCCTGGGGCGCATGGCCGAATACCGACTTGAGTGCGATGCGGGTGAGCGCGGAGATGGCCACGGTAAGACCGAGGGCGACCACGACGACCAGCCACATGGGACCGGCGGTAACACCGGCGACAAAAGTCAGGAACTCGGAGATAAACATGCCAAAGGGCGGGAAGGCACCAAGACCGAGCAGCGCCAGGACGGCGAGCGCGGCGGTTGCGGGGGCAACCTCGACGACACCCTGGATCTTGGCCAGGCTACGCGTGCCAAAGGCGTGCTGGATGTTGCCGGACACGCAGAAGGCAAGCGTCTTGGTAAAGCCGTGGAACACGCAGTGCAGCAGGGCCGCGGCGATACCCAGCGGGCCACCGATACCCAGGCACAGGGCGATAACGCCCACGTTCTCCACAGACGAGTACGCAAAGCGGCGTTTGAGGTCGTCCTGGCGGAACATAGAAAGTGCCGCCACCAAAATGGACAGCGTGCCGACGATCAGCAGCAAAAGTTGCGGATACTCGGCGCCCACGGCCTGGATGGTAAAGCCGTAGAAGCGCATGATCACGAGCATGGCGCACTTAAGCAGCACGCCCGAAAGCAGGGCCGAGACAGGGCTCGGGGCCTGGGAGTGGGCATCGGGCAGCCAAGTGTGCATGGGGAACAGGCCGGCCTTGGTGCCAAAGCCGATCACGATAAACGCAAAGGCGAGGCGCATGAGCGTCGGGTCGAACTGGTCGGCATACGGCAGCACGCACGACAGGAATGCGGCCTCGTGGGCGTTGGGAATCACGTCGGCGGCGTTGGCGTAGATCAGCAGCGTACCGAACAGGCCAAAGGCCACGCCGGCGGTGCAGACCATCGCATACTTCCAAGAAGCCTCGAGGGCCGTCTTGTTCTTGTAGATACCCACGAGGAACACGGTGGAAAGCGTGGTTGCCTCCACGGCGGCCCACGTGAGGATCATGTTGTTGGACAGGCACGCGAGCAGCATGGTGAACACGAACAGGCTAAACAGCGCAAAATACTGCTTGGCGCGCTCGGCGGGCATGGAGCCCTCCTCGATATCGGCCTTTACATAGGGCAGCGAGAACAGCCCCGTAAGAAAACCGATAAAGCCGATGAGCAGCACAAAGATGGCGCCCAGCGAATCGAGGTGGAACCACAGGCCAAGAGCGCTCGCGGTGTCGCCGCTCATAAGGACGTCGCCGGCCGTCATAATCGACAGCACCAGGACGGCTGCGACGGAGACCAGGTTGAGACCGGCAAACACGTTATAGGACGTGTTCTTGGGCAAAAACGCCATGACCAGCGAGAACACCAAAGGAGTCGCGAGCAGGGCGAGAATCAACGTTTCCATGGACTACCCCCTCAGCTCGGACAGGTCGCGCGCATCGAGCGAGTGGGAGTCGTCCCAAATGCGACGCACGACGATGGACATGATGATGACGGCAAAGATGGCGTCGGTGGCGATACCGATTTCAATGATCTCGGGAGCGGTGGGGGCCAAAAGCGCGAGCGTCACATGGCTGCCGTTTTCCATAAGGCAGTATCCAAAGATCTGCTTCATGATGTTGCGCTGCGAAATGATGCAGGTGAGGCCCACAAAGAAGTGAGCGAAGCTAATAGCGAGCGCAGGCGTTGCGACCTCGGCCGTGGGCAGGCTGATCTGCGTCACGACGGCAAAGCAAATCGCGACCTCGACGGCGATGATGCAAATGGCCCACGCGGGCTTAAGGCCGGCCTTGAGCGATGCGTCGCTCGGCTCACCCATCTTCTTGTATGCGCGGTTGAGGATATAAGGGACCAGGACGACCTTGGTGATAAAGGCAGATCCAGCCCACATAAGCAGCTCCTGCGCACCAGTGGTGACACCGAGCGTGGCGAGAAGCCCCACGAGCACCAGCGACTGCACCGCATACCAGTGGATGGAATGTTTGATGTTCTTGGAGACAACCACCATGGTGGACGTGACGATCAGAAGGCCGCCAAGGATGTTGACGATCGAATAACCCATGTCGTTCTACCTCCTAACCGATCCAGCTGGCCGAAAGCGGGCCGCTGACGATGACCATGATGATGAGCACGATGAACACGAATGCCATCGCGCGGGGAAGCGGGGCTCCCGCAGCGACCTCGTCGCTCGGCTCGCCGGGCAGGCAATAGCCCATCCATTTGAGGAACCAGGCGAAGGTGGCGACGGTCTCGGCGACCATAATGCACACGAGAACCAGGATCGCAACGTTGCCGGCACCCACAGAAAAGCCGCCGGCGATGATCTGGAACTTCGAGAAGAACGTGTTCATGGGCGGCACGCCGGCAATGGCGAGCGCCGCGACACCAAAGCCCACGCCCGAGATCGGGTACTTCTTTACGATGCCGCGAAGCTTGGGCAGCATACGCGTGCCGAGGGTAAAGGAGAACGAACCGGCGATCAGGAAGAACAGCGTCTTGGCGAAGGCGTGGTTAAAGATGTGGCACACGGCGCCATCAAAGGCCAGCTGGCTGCCAAAGACCGAAAGACCCAGACCAAAGAACACATAGGAGAGCTGGGCGATCGTGGAGAAGGCCAGCAGGCGCTTCATGTCCTTTTGCGGCAGGTACATAAGGAAACCAAAGAGCATGGTGACCATGGCGTCGATAATGGCGACCCAGCCCACGATCTCGGGAATCTCGCCGGCAGAGACGAGTGCACGCGCGAACACGCACACGCCGACCTTGACCATCGAGGCGCCATGCAGGTAGGCCGAAACAGGCGTCGGCGCCTCCATGGCCGAAGGCAGCCACATGTACATGGGAACCTGTGCGGACTTGGCCCAGGCCGCAAACAGCACGAGTAAAAGGACGATAGCCTTGAGCTTGGCGTCGAGGCCGGCAATCGCGGTAATGGCGAAGGTGCCGGTGTGGGCAAACACGATGGCGGCGCCCAGATACAGGCCAAGCGCACCGATATGCGTAATGATCAGGGCCTTCATGCCGGCCTTTTTGGCCGTAGGCGACATGTAGTAGCTAATGAGGCCCCAAGAGCAAGCACCCGTGATCTCAAAGAACACAAGCTGGCCCAAAAGGGTCGAGCTGTACACGAGGCCGGCCATGGCGCCGATGAAGGTCGCGAGGTACGCGTAGAAGCGACGACGCGGTGCATCGGGATGCTCACGGTTATTCTCGCTCATATAGGGGATCGAATAGATCACGACAAGCAGGCCGATACCCACAAAGGCGGGCGCGAGCAGCGTGCTCATGCGATCGAAGGTGAATCCCATGACGAGGGTCCGCCCAAACGAGATCAGGGGGACCTGCGTGTCGGGCATGCCGGCGCCAGCGAAATTCGCGGCGAGGGCGATGGTGCAGACCGTCGAGACGGCGGCACCCAAAACGCTGAACCACTTGGCGTACGGACGGGGGAACAGGGCGACAAGCACCGAGGCCACCATCGGGGCCGCGATAGCGACCAAGCCGAGAAGGGACAGACTGACTGCAAATGACATTGTTTCTCCCTTCTCCTACACGCCAACGACCACGAAAACAAACGCCAGAACGGCGATGCCCACAACGGCCCAAGTCTGATTGCCAAGCACCTTAAAACGCGAGCGCGAGCAGGAGTTCTCGATTACGCCGCACACGACAAAGTCGATCAGGCACTTCACCAGGAAGATAACCGCGCCCAGAACGGCGGCAGCGCCCACGGTCGCGGGCTCACCCCAGGGGACAAAGATCGCGCAGAACCAAGCAACGACCAGGACCTGCTTCATGGACATGGCGAGCTTGGCCATGGCAAGCGACGGGCCGGAAAGCTCGGCGAGCGGACCTTCCTGAAGCTCCTGCTCGGCCTCGGCCTGATCAAACGGCAGTTTGCCGAGTTCCATGTAGCAGGCAATCGCAAAGGCGATGCCGGCGAGGATCACGGCGACCGGCGCGTCGATGGCGCCCGTCATGATGTGCTGACCCATGGTGGCGATGTCGGTGGAGCCGCAAACCAGGGCAGCGGCAAACAGCGCCAGCAGCATAGACGGCTCGATGAGCACGCTCATGAGCAGCTCGCGGACGCCGCCGATACCGGCGTAGGCGTTGGACGAATCCACACCGCAGAGGGCGAAGAAGAAGCGGGCGAGCGCCAGGCTGTACATGATGGTGATGGCGTCACCAAAGACCGGGATGGGGCTTTGCGCCGTAAAGAGCGGCAGACCCATCGCGAGCATAAAGGCGACGGCGAAGAACAGCGGCGGCATAATGCGCAGCGCAAAGCTCGCGTCCTCGCTCTGGGACTCGGGGCGCGCAAAGAGCTTGGCCAGGTCGCGGTAGTCCTGCATGATGCTGGGGCCGCGACGGTTGTGCATCTTGGCGCGGATCACGCGACCGAGACCGGAGAAGAACGGCGCGACGGCCATAACGACCACGCCCTGCAGAACGGCAAGTACGATGTTGTTCATGCTCTCCCCTCCTTAACCCATTTGCACGGCGAGCACGAGGAACACCACGAGTGCCGCGACGATGTAGCAGATATAGATGCTGTAGTTGCCGCCCTCGAGCTTAGTCGCGAGGTCGGCGAGCTTCTCGACACCCTTATGCGAGGCATCGACGAGAACCTTGTCGGGTACGGGCTCCACAGCCTCGGCCACACCGGTGAGCTTCTGGAAGAAGTGCGCGATGGACCAGCAGACGGCCGTGCAGCGGTCGCGCAGCGTGTAGAGCGGCTGCATAAACCAGGACACCTCGGAGGCAAAGGTCGTGGCCACGACGGGCATATGCTCGTTGGGAGCATAGCCGCACGCCCACGGCTGGGACTTCTGCACCTTGCCGACGGTCTTGAGCTTGCGATAACCGCAGGCAAGGCCGACGAGCACCACGAGCGCAATGGCGATCGCGGGCGTGGAGGTGGCAGCGCCGGAGTACTGGTTCATGAGCTCCATGCCCTCGGCGGCAAACACGCCACCGTACGGATGCAGCACGGACGCGGCGACATCGACCAGCACGGGCGCGATCACGGGAGCGCCAATGCCCAGCACGACGCAGATGGCCGCGAGCAGGCCCTGCGCAAACACCATGGGAGCGGGAACCTCCTTGGCATTGGCCGCGGCCTCGGAGCGGGGCGCGGAGGCAAAGGAGACGCCATAGGCCTTGACGAAGCACGTGACAGCCAGCGCGCCGGTAATGGCAAGCGCGACGGCAGCGAACACGGCCACGATCATGACGGCCTTGTCGCCCTGCATGGCGGCGTTAAACAGCGACTGGTAGGTAAACCACTCGGACACAAAGCCGTTGAAGGGCGGGATGGCCGAGATGGCAAGCGCGCCAATAAGGAAGCAGATGGCCGTTGCCGGCATACGACGGAACAGGCCGCCCATCTTCTCCATATTGCGCGTACCCGTGGAGTACAGCAGCGCACCGGCGCCCAAGAACAGCTCGCCCTTAAACATCGCGTGGTTAAACGTGTGGTAGAGGGCGGCCATCAGGGCTAGGACGGCGATGCCGACCAAGTTGAGCGCCATGGCGGCCATGGAGGCGCCGACGCCGAGCAGGATGATGCCGATGTTCTCTACGGAGTGATAGGCCAGCAGGCGCTTGATGTCATGCTCCTGCAGGGCGAAGGCCACGCCGAGGACCGACGAGATCGCACCGAAGACCATGACCATAAGGCCCCACCAGACCTGAACGCCCGAGGCGGAGAGCAGGTCAAGGCCCACCTTGAGGATGCCGAAGATACCGATCTTGATCATGCCGCCGGACATGAGGGCCGACACGTTGGACGGCGCCTCGGGATGTGCCTTGGGCAGCCAGCCGTGCAGCGGGATGATACCGGCCTTGGCGCCAAAGCCAAAGAAGGCGAGCACGAAGCACACGGATGCGACCGCGGGGCTAAACTGCGTGGCGCGGAAATCCGCAAAGGCAAACGAGCCACCGGCGAAGTTGGTCATGGTGAGGAAGCTCGCCATGATGAGCACAAAGCCCACGTGCGCGATCACAAAGTAGAGCCAACCGCCGTGGATGGAGTTCTCGTTCTCCTCGATCACGACCAGGAAGTACGAGGTCAGCGACATGAGCTCAAAGGCGACCAGGAACCAAAACACGTTGTCGGCGGTGATGACGAGCATCATGGACGCCACGAAGGTGTTAAAGAAGAAGCCGGCGCGGCCCTTTTTGCCCGGGTACTCATCAAAGTAGTTGAGACCGTAGATCGAACCGGCAAACGCGAGCACCGAGATGAGCGCCACGAACAGGCCGGACAGCTGATTGAGCAGCAGCTGGAAATGGGCAAACGGGAAGAACACGATGGTGTCGACCGACGTGACATCGCCCAGCACGGCCTGGATACCAGCCACAAACGAAAGCACCGCGGCGACGGCGCCGATAAGGCAGCCGGCGGTCTTGGCGGCGTTATCGGCCTTGATCAGCAGAACCGAGGCGAGCGCACCGATGCACGAGACGGCAAGCGATGCGATAAACAGCGTCATGCTATCCATTGTTTACGCTCCCTTCTGCTTTCTCGGAGAGGCCCTGGGCCACAGCGGTAACGTCGACGGCCGGACCGTTTTCGATCGAGCGCAGGCGCTTGGCCTCGTCGAGCTCGCGATCGGCCGCGCCGCCCATGACGGTCAGCGCCTTGGTGGGGCACGCCGCCACACAATGCGGGCCGTCCGGATCGAAGGCGCACAGGTCGCACTTGACGGCGCAGGTGTACTGGCCAGGAGCCCACGTAAGCAGGCTGCTCAGGGACTTAGGATACGAAGGCGTCGGGTCGCACATGCCTGCGACACCGGCGATAGACGTGCCATCGGGATGGATGGCTCCGAAGGGGCACGCGATGGCGCACAGCCTGCACCCGATGCACTCCTGCTCCTTGACGTGGATGCGGTCGCCATCGTGCTCGATGGCATTCACCGGGCAGACCTCGGCGCAGGGGGCACCCTCGCAATGGTGGCAGGCAAGGGCGGCCGAAATACCGCCGGTCTTCACGAGCGCCAGGCGCGGCGTATCCTGAAGACCCTGCATCCGGTGGGCGTCGGCACAGGCGGACTGGCATGTTCCGCAGCCGATGCACCTCTCCGGGTTGATGTCGATGAAGCGGTTCATCCCCACTTCCTTTCAAAATAACGGGCCGGGCTCCCGAACGTACGGGACGCCCGGCCCAAAAAGCCAACGAGAACGGAACTACACGATTTGATTCACGTGCGTCTCGTCGTCGAACTTGGCGGCGCCGGGCTCAACGTCCTGGGGAGCGGCGGCGTCCACCAGAGCCTGCTTGAGCTCGGTGTACTGACGCTCGACCTCGCCCTCGGCCCAGACCTGGTCGGCGATAGCGTCGACCTGGCAGGCGGAGAACTTGTCCTCGGGCGTATGCGAGACCGGGTCGACCTTGTGAATGGTCAGCTCGTTGCGCTTGCCGATCCACCACTGGTAGGTCATATAGACCGTGCCCTTATTGATGCGGTCGCTCACGTCGGCGCGGCTGTATACCTGGCCGCGGCGGCTGTGAATCGAGACGATGTCGCCGTTCTTGATGCCGCGCGCCTCGGCGTCCGCGGGATTCATGCGGACAAAGCCGGGCTCGTCGGCAAGCAGCGCCAACGTCTTGCAGTTGCCGGTCATCGAACGGCAGCTGTAGTGGCCGACCTCGCGGACGGTGCACAGGATGAGCGGGTACTCATCGTCGGGAAGCTCGGAGGGCGCCTCCCAGTCGTGCGCCATCAGGTTGGCGCGGCCGTCCTTGGTGGTGAACTTGCCACCAGCGAACATGTCGGGCGTACCGTGGTCGTTCACATCGGTGCTCTTGACCGGCCACTGGGCGTAGCCGCCCTCGGGAGCCATCTTCTCGTAGGTCGCGCCCACAAAGTTGGGGCACAGGCTAATGCACTCGTTCCAGATCTGCTCGGTGTTGTCGTAGTGCATGGGGTAACCCATGCGCGTAGACAGGTCCGCGAAGATCTCCCAGTCGTGACGGCACTCGCCCTTGGGCGGAACGGCCGCGTCAAAGTGCTGGAAGCTACGGTCGGATGCGGTAAAGACACCCTCGTGCTCGCCCCAAGAGGTAGCGGGCAGGATGACGTCGGCGAGCATGGTCGTCTGCGTCATAAAGATGTCCTGGCAAATGAACAGATCCAGCTCGGAGAGCGTCTTGCGCATACCGGCCGAATCGGGCTCGGTCTGCACCGGGTCCTCGCCGTAGTTGTAGAAGCAGTGCACCTTGCCCTCGTCGACCAGGTGGCCCAGGTCGGTGAGCTTATAGCCCTCCTCGAGCGGGAGCTTTTCCTCGGGCACGCCCCAAGCCTTGGCAAACTTGGCACGCACTGCCGGGTCGGTGACCTTTTGGTAGCCAGGGTACAGGTTGGGCAGCATGCCCATATCGCAGGAGCCCTGGACGTTATTCTGACCGCGCACGGGCGCGAGGCCAGAATTGGGTTTGCCGATCTGGCCGGCAACGCAGGCGATGGAGGCGATGGTGTGCACCGTCTTCAGGTTCTGCTTCTGCTGGCATACGCCCATACCCCAGCCAATGATGGCAGAGGGCTTCGCCGTGGCGTACATCTCGGCAGCTTGGTGGATCAACGCGGGCTCGACACCCGTGATGTCCTGTACGGATTCGGGAGTGTAGTTCTTGATGGTCTCCCACCATTCGTCAAAGCCGTTCGTGTGCTCGGCGACGAATTCCTTGTCGTAGAGGCCATCGTTGACCAAGCAGTTGGCAAAGGCGTTGAGGAACGCAACGTTGCAACCGTTCTTGATCGGAAGGTAGAGATCGGCGATACGCGCGGTTTCGATATGGCGCGGGTCGGCGACGATGATCTTGCAACCCTTTTCTTTGGCTCGCACGATACGCCTTGCGACGATGGGGTGCGAATCGGCAGGGTTATAGCCGAAGAGGAAAATGCAGCCCGCATCCTCCATACCGGGGATGGAGCATGACATGCAACCTGAACCAACCGTGTCCATCAGACCGAGGACAGTAGGGCCGTGTCAAGTACGGGCGCAGTTGTCCACGCTGTGGGTGCCGATGCACGCACGCGTAAACTTCTGCATGACGTAGTTCGCCTCATTGCCGCCGCCTCGCGAAGAGCCGGTGGTCATGACAGCGTTAGGACCATATTCGTCAATTATGGCCTGCATCTTAGATGCGGTGAAATCCAGTGCCTCGTCCCAGCTTACGCGCTCAAGATCCGCGCCCTTGGTGCGGCGGATCATCGGGTGCAGTACGCGGGGAGTCAAGATCTTGGTGTCGTTGATGAAGTCGTAGCCGCTCATGCCCTTAAGGCACAGCTCGCTCTGGTTTGTGATGCCGTTGAGCGGTTCGGTACCCACGACCTGGCCGTTTTGGACCAAGAGGTTAAACTGGCAACCGGCGCCGCAGTACGGGCAAATCACTTTATGCTTCTCCATGACACCCTCCTTCCTTTCTCTGCTACCGAATACTCGGTACTTATTTGACAATCATTGGGCTTGTATGGCCGCCCGCCTACGCCTCGTTTTCGATGGTGGCGCGGGCACGCTCGGCAGTCAGTTCTGCCAAACGTTCCTCGTCTACCAGGGTGAGGCCCTTGGTCGGGCACGCCTCGGCACACGCCGGACCGCCGGGACGGTCCACGCACAGGTCGCACTTGAGCACGAAGCTCTTGGTCTGCGAACCCACGCGAACGTCGCCCATCAAAACCGGAACCTGCGTGGTCGCCACGCTCACGGCGCCAAAGGGGCATGCCATGACGCAGCTCTTGCAGCCGATGCAGTTGTCCTCGTTGACGCCGATGCGATGGTTCTTTGGATCAAAGAACAAGGCGCCCGTAGGATAGGCCTTCGCGCACGGGGCATCCTCGCAGTGATGGCAAGCCACCGGTGCGGAGATCTCGTACGTACGCGTCACGCGCAGGCGCGGCGCGGCGATGTTACCGGGGATGTCGTGCGCCTCGATACACGCCGCCATGCAGGTTTGACACCCAATGCAGCGCGAAGAATCGGCTACGACTCGCTTATTACCCATGTTGTTCACTCCCTCCTGAATCCCTTGCCGGAGAGACCCTGTCGACATTGACCCAAGCCGCCCGTGGCCTGGCATCGACGAATCGAATGCATGCGGCGAAACATGCACTCGGTAGAGTTTCACCAACGATATACAGGTTAAATATACGCAGTTGCAGGGGGCAAACTTGAGCATAGGCCCTGCAATACGGGTGTATTGCAGGGGTTTTGGCAGGTTGGAATTATTCTCTAGAAGCTATAAAGGTGAGTGTATTACATGCGTACGCCTCAGAGATTTTTATGCGCTCTCATTTTGGATGTACTACGCTTGTATTCGTGTTTATGGTTATCAACTTGAGTGAAATAAAGTAATCGTTATAAGATGCTCAAGTATCGGCACATGCCGCATTTGACCGACTATATTGCACGCTCATTAAGGGGGCCAGTGATGTCATCGACTCAAAAAAGAGCCATCCTGCAGGTGCGCATTCGCGAGGAAGACAAGCAGCATGCCGAGCATCTCTACGATGCCATGGGCACATCGCTCGCCGAGGCTGTCCGCTTATTTGTCGCGCAAAGCATTTTGATGCGCAAGCTCCCCTTTCAGCCGGTCGCCGTGCGCTCAAAGGACGGCCCCGCCGCCTATGGATCGCTCAAAGCATATGGTGACCCCAATCGCCGCGCCGAGGAGCGCAATGCCTGGATTGAATACCTAGCCACAGAAAGCGATGAGTCGGTTTTGGGTCCCGAGGAAGTAGATATCCATGAGTAGCACCATCATCGACGAGACCGTCATCCTGCGCTACCTGCTTAACGACGACGAGGTCCTGTCACCGCGCGCCGCCAAGGTCATCGCCACGCGCACCGCTCGTGTCTAACCCGAAATCATCACGCGCGTCGTGGTCACGCTGCGCGACGTCTACAAGGTCCCGCGCGTGGAGATTGCGATGGCCATGACCAAGCTGCTCGATGACGTCATGGTCGACGAGCCCACCGTTATCGCTCTTGCCATCAAACTCTTTGGCAAGACCCATATGGACTTTACCGACTGCCTCCTCGCAGCCCGAACCGCCATCTACAACGATGATGTCGTGAGCTTTGGCAAGCCCATCATCCAAGGCATGATCGACTACCGCCGCCAACGCCAAACCGCGGCCGACGCCCGCGACCGCGCCTCCGAAGCCCGCAGCCGAAGCACCGACTCCACCATCGACAAGCTCCGCCACCAATCCCGCCACTAGCCCCATCCCACCCTAAGTTGCGGTGAAATACGGACTGTTTCATGCCTTTAAAGGCCTCAACAGTCCGCATTTCACCGCAACTTATTGAAGGTTGGCTGCAAATGATTTCACTATCGGGAGTCGGCGTAGGGTTTTGTTGTCGGAATGCCGCAACCGCGCATCATAGCGCCAAACTCTTCGACATCATATGTGTCCGAGAGTTTGAAATGAATGACGTTATGACCCATGGCGCGCAAGTTCGCATCGCGCAATAAGGCGGCTCGATAGGTTTTTGCCGCAGCATGTTCCAAATCTTTTTGAGTTTCGTCCTCAAACTTACCCAAACCATGAAGCTCTGCCAACATCCATGACCCATCTGGCATCTGCCAACCATAATCTGCCAGATAATAGCAGGCGTTTCCTGGCCGATCAATCTCAACCTGAAGCTCGGGCGCAACGACGCCTGCAAGGATCATTGCCGCTCGCGCCTCGGACTCTCCCCCGTTATCCGACCTTCCGTCCATATATTCGAACACGCCAAACGCACGGGAGATGCCCTGCAAACCGCGACAATTGGCCTGTGCATACGCACGCAGCTCCTCGCGGTCAACATCGTACTCACGAGCCAATCCATCGACGTAGCCAAGCGCATACCGAAATGCACTCGTGCGGGCAATATCGACCACCGTCCGATAGGGGTCTGTCAGCGTAAACGGGCCGAGACGCCAAACCTCGCCCGGGCGCCATCGACGATACTCAACGAACTCATATGTATCGCGCCTTGTAGACCGTGGCAGCAGCACTTGCACTTTATCCAGAAGCGTATACGCCGAGCCGATGCCGTAGAGCAGCGCTGCCGTCGATCCGCAAAACACAGCATCCGGTTCAACGACCGCAATAGCGGATGCCAACTGAAAGATGCGATCTTCAACCCCAAGATTATTCCAATAGACCGGATCCGCATACACATGGTTGTAAAGACGAAGCATGAGCTCTTCCTGCATAAGCTCGCGAGCACAGCGTTCATCCCAAGGATCAATTGTTATAAGCAGCTGTCCATCTTGATGAATTCCAAGGACCGAGAATAGCATCCTTGCATATGACTGAGGAAAATGTTTGCCTTTATCGAGCATGGCCAACCCCATAACCATCACGGCGGAGAGAATACCATTACGTTATCGTATGCTTCCGTCCGCAGGCCTTGCCAAAAGCTGACCAAAAACTTGACGTCGCAGGTCAGAGCTTCAGAAAATATTTCCACTCTCGGTAGACGGTCACTACGACCCTCCCAACGGCATCAAAATCCAACCTTACAAATAGTTGCGGTGAAATACGGACTACATGGGCCATAAAAGCCAAAAAACAGTCCGTATTTCACCGCAACTCAAGAGGGGATGTGGGGTCCCGACATGTATATGAAAATGACTCTGGTCCCAAAAGGAATCAGAGCCATTCATCTATCTTATGGAGCGGGCGACGGGAATCGAACCCGCGTCATCAGCTTGGAAGGCTGGGGTTCTACCATTGAACTACGCCCGCAAGATATGGTCGGGACGACAGGATTTGAACCTGCGACATCCTGCTCCCAAAGCAGGCGCGCTACCAAACTGCGCCACGTCCCGAAGGTGTTGAGCAGCTAAGGTCTAGACCTTGCGTGTCCCAAAGCGAAGGAAATTATAGGGGAGACTCCCCGCCTGTGCAAGCGCAGAAACCCTAGCTCCTCGAATGTGCGACAAACTGGCTATGAACCAGACCAATCACAAACGCGACCACAGCAACCGGCGCCCACGCAGCGCCGATATCTGCCAGCGGCAACGCATCAAACGGCAGCCACGCGCCAGCAAAGAACGCATCGCGGACCGAAGTGATTACGCTCTGTACCGCGACAACGCCGCCGACCCAGACCCACACCTGCGGGTGCGCGTCGCAAAAGCCGTGCACCAGGCCCATCAGTACCAGTACGATGGCAACGGGATACAAGGCGTTGAGCATGGGCACCGAGAACATAAGAATCACGTCGAGGCCCACATTGGAGAGCACGCACGAAAACGCCGCGAACACAAAGGCGAGAACCGCGAAGGGACGGCGCATGGCCTCCTCAGAGGCCTCCGCTCCACCTTTAACCACATACGTCTCGCAGAAGTAACGCGAGCAGCAGCTGATGAGGCCGATGCACACGTTCATGCAGGCGAGGAAGAAAATCGCAAATACCACAACCGTGCCGGCAAGGCCAAAGTGCATGGAGGCCGAACGAGCAAGAATTGCAGCGCCGTTGGTGGCGTCGGGCATCACGGTGCCGAGCTGCATACCGGCAAGCGCTAGGCCGCAGTAGATGATGGCCATGAGCACGCCGGCGATCACACCGGAACGCGAGATCTCGAAGGCCACGCGCTTGTCGTCGGTCACGCCCAGCTCGTGAATGGTCTCGGCGATGATGATGCCAAAGGCGAGTGATGCGAGCAGGTCCATAGTCTGGTAGCCGGTCAAGAAACCTTGGACCGCAGCACCAGCGTCATAGGGAGCCTGCGGCGCGGCAGCCGGCCCCAGCGGCGAAATCACGGCGGCACCCACGACCAGCACGATAAGCGCAATGAGCGCAGGGCCCGTAATGCGGCCGAGCACGCGCGTGATGACACCGGGGCGCAGCGTGAGGGCAAACGCGACCACGAAGAAGGCGACAGCGAAGACCAAGCGCGCGGTGCCAAGCGAGATATCCTCAGGCAGCAACGGCACCAGCATCTCGAAGGCCGTAGAGCTCGTACGCGGAATTGCCAGGCACGGACCGATGGCCAGGTACACCGCCGCGACAAAGAACTCACCGAACTTGGGGTGCACGCGACCGGCAAGCTCACGCGCCGTACCGGCAAGCGCCACAGCGATAAAGCCCATGACGGGCAGGCCGATGGCGGCAATCAGAAAGCCGAGCATGGCGACCGGCGTGGCAGAACCTGCCTGAAGCGCCAACAGCGGCGGAATAATCAAGTTGCCTGCGCCAAAGAGCATCGAGAATAGAGCGATGCCGACGGTAACGACATGGTCGGAGCGCAGACCGCGCGGTGCAGATGAGGCCATAGGCACACCTTTCGGGTCGAAACAAAAACGGGACGGGCAAAATACCCGTCCCGCAAGTATAAACGCTTTAGCAGGCTACATCCTGCCAGGGCGTCAATCTGGCTGCCAAGCGAGTGCACTACGCGCCCGGATGGCGGCGACGCAGCAGCTCGAACCCCAGCGCGATAAGTGCAACAGCGCCTGCAGCGACGGCGACAGACACTATGACCCAATCCAGGGGCACGGAAACGACAGGAGCCCCCGCTCGTGA
>UQHR01000035.1 GCA_900540905.1 uncultured Collinsella sp.
GCTTGCCGCCGGGGGCCGCGAAACCCGGGGCAGCTACGGCAACAGCCGTGGCGGCAAGCGCGGTGGCAGCTCCCGTCGCCCCGGCGACGGCGGCGGCAAGCGCAAGTAACACACGCGTCGCGCGGTAAGGCGAGATGAGTTTGGGCCCCGAGCAGACTATGCTCGGGGCCCTTTTTGTGGGCGCAGTTTGAGGTGGGCCGGCCCCCTCACGAAAAAGCACGGAGGCGGTCGCGGCAAGAGATGTGGGTTATCGGCTTAGTTGGAGATTCGCGTATGCGGGGTTCTGGCATAGACGGAGAACGTGAAGCTCCCTACTGACGCACGGTGGCCGCAGTGCCCGGGCGGACACACTCGGGATTCCGCTCGCTGCCTGGCGCCCTTGCTGCCATCTGACTTTCACGCTCGCATTGTTCTGGATGCGGGCGTGTTTTTTCACGGCACGCACGGGTCCCCCGGGGTGCGCCGTGCATTTTCGGGAGTTTTCAGCAAGCCGGGGTGGCTGCATACGCGCCGGAAGCGTCTATTTGATCTCGCGAGATCCCTCGACGGGCGATTTGGGTCGGCAGGCGGCGTACGGCGTGGCGATAGCGCGCGTTTCGCGCCGTGCCGTGCCCCAAAGCGACGCCGGCCGCGCGATGCTCCCGGTTCGCGGCGTCGCCGGCGGGGGTCGCGATGCTGAATACTCCGGTTTTTGCACGGTCCAAGCGGGGGTACGTTGGGACGGGAAGGGGCGCCCCCATCTATTTATGCATGGCACAAGCGAAAATATGCAAGACAATAGGGCGCCATGCGCCGGATGCCCAGATTGGGCGCGCCATACGCCGACGTTCGCCGCGTCCCTTCCGCGCCGTGCGCGAATCAAAAGGCGAGGGCAGTTATGGGCGTGCGGGCGGCCCTGCTGACGGCGGGGTTGCAGCGGAGCTTGCGCTTGCCGTGGGCGATCGCGCGCCCTGGGCGCCGGCGCTCGACGGCCGCATGCTCCTGCTTGCCACGCACGATGCCGCTGACGCTCGGGCCCTCAATATCTCGGACATCATCACGCTCTAAATACTACTTAGCAACAAAATGATCCGTATTTCTCCGTCCCCATGGGGTTGGGTATGGTATTCTATCTGCGGGGGTAATACTTAAGAATACAGAGTAATACCAACGCCGTAGAAACAAACTCCAGATGCGGGCCAATCGGGTTGCCTTCACAGCCCGTCGCCCAGCCGCGTGGCCCGCATCTATCCACACCACCGTCGTTTCAAAAAGGAAGCGCCATGGCAGAACACATGACCCCGGTTGTCGCGAAGGTCTTGCCCGAGGAAAAGGCGGCCTTCGCGGCGGCAACCCAGCTCGTGGGTACCACGCCGTCCAACGCCATCCGCATGTTCATCGCCGCGTTCAATCGCTGCGGCACCTTTCCGTTCGACATTTCGCCCAGCGGGGCCTTTGGCGCTGCGCCCGATTCTCATCAATAAGTGATCCGTTTTCCTCCGTCCCCATGGGATCAGCTCTCTGCCGAGTTGTGGTAGAACTAGGGAACGGTTTTGAGGAGGTTGGCATGCTCAATGCGCTGGTTTGGGCACTTGCCTGTTTTGGCGTTGTCGCTGCCGATATAGCCCTGAGCGTGGTTCTGTTTTCGGTTCTCGATGCCCTGTCGGTGCTGACGGGCTATCCGGTCGACAATCTCGATATTCAATGGTTCCAGGCTGCCGCTCAGATGGCGTCGTATTTGATGGCGCTGCTGTGGTGGCGCTATCTGTGGCCCCGCTCCTTCATGGCGCGCCGGCAGGGCGAGCGCCCGCTCGGTGGGGGAACAGGCGCGGCATGGAAGCGCATCGTCTGCGTTGTCGTGATCGGTCTGTCCATGCAGGTGGTCGTTGGCTACGTGACCGACGCCGTGCTGTCGCTGTTGCCCGAGGCGGCGGCCGATTACAGCGAACTTGTCGAAGAAACAGGCATGGGCGACACGAGCTATCTGGCCGTCCTGACTACGGTGCTCGGCGCCCCGTTTTGTGAAGAGCTGCTGGTGCGTGGCATTATTTTTGAGTTTTCGCTCCGAGCGTTCAATCCGCAGTGCCACCCGCTTTGGAAGCGCCGGCGTCGTGCGAGCGCGCAGGACGGTGCCATGGTGCCCTGGGCGGCCCCAAGCACGTGGGGTATCGCCGCGGCGATTGTGCTGCAGGCGGCAATTTTCGGTTTTATGCACATGAACTGGGTACAGGGCTGCTATGCGGGGACCGCCGGCCTCATTTTTGGCTGGGTGCTCGTGACGACCGGAAAGCTCCGCTACACGATCCTGCTGCACTTTGCCTTTAATGCCGGGTCGTATCTCATGACGTTGCTCTGGTTTGTGAACACGCCGTTCGACGTGGCAATTACGGTCGCTATCGCCGGCGTCATCCTCGTTGAGGCAATGCGGTCGCTGCGCCACGCGTGTGGGATGGACGCAGCGAGCGCACCGCTGCCCTAGTTGCGGCGTCCGCCGCCGTTGGCGCCCTGCCGTCCCTGGGCCGCGCGGTTGCGGCCGGCAGTGTTCTGTGCACGTGACATGCCGCTGTGGCCCTTGCTGCCCTTGGGCCCCTTGCCGCCGGCGCCACCGTGGGCCTTGCCGCCCTTCTTGCCGGTGCCATGTCCGCCACTGGCCGATGTCTCGCCCGGGCGTGGCGGCACGGGGCGAATCAGACAATGCTTGGTGTAGCCGATCAGGTCACGACGCCCGGCCTTCTCCAGCGCCTCGCGCACGAGCTTGTAGTTCTCGGGCTTGCGATATTGGATGAGCGCGCGCTGCATGGCCTTTTCGTGCGGGTCGCGCGCCACGTAGATCGGCTGCATGGTGCGCGGATCCACGCCTGTGTAGTACATGCACGTTGACATGGTGGACGGGGTGGGGTAGAAGTCCTGCACCTGCTCGGGCATGTAGCCCATGTCGCGCACGGCCTCGGCAAGGTCCACAGCTTCCTTCATCGTTGAACCGGGGTGGCTCGAGATCAGGTATGGCACCACATACTGCTTGAGTCCGTATTCGCGGTTCAGGCGTTCAAATTTACGGCAGAACGCGTCGTAGACGGCGCGGCTTGGCTTGCCCATCACGGACAACACCGCGTCGCTCACGTGCTCGGGCGCTACGCGCAGCTGGCCCGAGACATGGTGCTCCAGCAGCTCGCGCAAAAACTCGTCCGAGGCATCGGCCATGGTGTAGTCAAAGCGGATGCCGCTGCGGACGAAGACCTTCTTGACGCCCGGCAGCTGGCGCAGGTCGCGCAACAGCTGCGTGTAGCCGCTTTCGTCGACCACCATGTTCTTGCATACGCTCGGCCACAGACAGCGCTTGTTCTTGCACACACCGTGCTTGAGCTGCTTGTCGCAGGCGGGGCGGCTAAAGTTGGCCGTCGGTCCACCCACGTCGTTGATGTAGCCCTTAAACTCGGGATCGCGCGTGAGCAGCTCGGCCTCGCGCATGATCGAGTCGTGGCTGCGCATCTGCAACACGCGGCCCTGGTGGAAGGTGAGCGCGCAAAACGAGCACTCGCCAAAACAGCCGCGGTTGGAGCTAATGGAAAACTTGATCTCAGCAAAGGCCGGCACGCCGCCTGCCGCGTCGTAGTCGGGATGCCAATCGCGTGCGTAGGGGAGTTCGGCCACCTCGTCCATCTCGTCGGTGGTGAGTGTTGCCGACGGCGGGTTCTGCACCACGTACACGCTGTTGGGATATGGCTCTACCAGGCGATGCCCGGTGATGGGGTCCATATTCTGCTGCTGCACGTTAAAGCTGCGGGCGTAGTTGAGCTTGTCGGCGGCAAGGTCGTCCCAGCTGGGCAGCAGGTCGTAGTCGTAGACCTCGTCGAGCGAACCCGTGCGGTAAACGGTGCCGTTGATATAGGTGATCTGATCGACGGGCAGCCCCGCGTCGAGTGCGTCGGCGATCTCGACAATCGCGTGCTCGCCCATGCCGTAGATGAGGATGTCGGCGCCCGAGTCGAGCAGCACCGAGCGCTTGAGCTTATCCTGCCAGTAGTCGTAGTGGGCCAGTCGGCGCAGGCTTGCCTCGATGCCGCCGATGATGATGGGGGCGTCCTTGAACGTCTGACGGATGAGATTGCCGTAGACCGTGACGGCACGGTTGGGGCGGTGACCTTCCTCGCCGCCGGGGGTATAGGCGTCGGTGTGGCGGCGGTGCTTGGTCACCGAATAGTGGTTGACCATGGAGTCCATGTTGCCGGCACTGACCAAAAAGCCCAGGCGCGGCTCGCCGAGCGCAGTGATGCTGGCGGGGTCGGTCCAGTCGGGCTGGCAGATGATGCCCACTTTGTAACCGTGCGCGTCGAGTACGCGGCTGATGATAGCCATGCCAAAGCTCGGATGGTCCACGTAGGCATCACCGCAGATATAGACGAAGTCGCACTGGTCCCAGCCGCGCGCATCCATGTCGGCGCGGCTGACGGGGAGGAACTTATCGCGGCCCGGGCGCCAGGGGCGGGCGGGCGTCGCTTGGGAATGCTTGGCGCGGGCGACCGTGGCCTGCGCCTTGCCGCCGCGCTTTTGCTGCTGGCCCTGTTTGCCCTGCTGACTGCGCTGGTTGTTCTGAGCGTGCTGAGGCTTTTTTGCCACGATCCCTCCCGGTGTCTGTATGCTGCACGTAATTGTAACCAGTCTTTTTGGGACGGAGCTAAAAAGACTGGGGGAGTACATGGGCTGGCGGATCGGCGTGCCGATGCGGGCGCCGTTTGTTTCCAGACTGTGTATCCCCGTGTCGAAGGAGCCGTCTCGCGCGCACGCCATGTTGTCAATGGGTTACAGTATGAACGGCGGCTATGTTTCCGCCAACGCACGAGAGGGTCGTCAACAAGGAGGATGCACGACGATGCAGCGTGCCAAACAGATATCGGAGTCCATCGAACTGGGCATTATCCTGGCGCTCGCCGGCGGCTTTATGGATGTGTATTCGTACATTGGGCGCGACCATGTTTTCGCAAACGCGCAGACGGGCAACATCCTGCTTGTGGGCGTGAGCATCTCGGAGGGCAATTGGGCACTTGCGGGGCGCTACTTCTTCCCTGTGGTGTCGTTTGCCGTGGGCATTATGCTTGCCGACCTGGTACACGAACGGTTTGGCAGCGTGATTCACTGGCGCCAAGTGACGGTGTTCTTTGAAGCCGTCATCTTGCTGGGCGTGAGCTTTATCCCCGGTGGCGGTTACAACCTGCTCGCCAACTGCCTCACTTCGTTTGCCTGCGGCATGCAGGTCGAGAGCTTCCGCAAGATTCACGGTCATGGCATCGCTACGACCATGTGCATCGGCAACTTGCGTAACGCGCTGCAAAACGTGGACGATTACATCATCACCCACAGGCGCGGCTTTTTGGAAAACGGCCTGCTGTACTTTGGCGTGATTTTTACCTTTGTGTTTGGCGCCGTGTTGGGCAACTGGTGTATTGAGCGCATGGGCCTGCACGCCATCGTCGTGGCGAGCGTGCTGCTGTTTGTCGCGTTTGCCATCATGTTCATCGACCGCGAGCGCGACTTGCGTTTTCGCTGGAAGGTTGCGGCCGAGGCTTGGAAAGAGGGCTGTCGAAAGTAATCGAATGCGGCAAAGGGGCTGTCCCTTTGCCGCAATATTTTTCATCATCTGTTGAAACGCTTTAACAAATTTGACGTTCTCACGCGTTTTTCGTTTCAAAAGCGTTAGGATGGGACTCATAGCGTGGGGCGTAATGGGTGCCCCGCACACGATGGGAGGCTATCAATGCCTAATCGTTTCGTTCTCAATACCATCTCTTATCATGGTTCCGGCGCCATCAAGGAGATCCCCGGCGAGCTCCAGCGTCGCGGCTACAAGAAGATCTTCGTCTGCTCCGACCCCGATCTAGTCAAGTTTGGCGTTACCGCTAAGGTGACCGACGAGCTTGACGCCGCCGGTATCGCTTGGAGCCTCTACTCCGAGATTAAGCCCAACCCCACCATCCAGAACGTCAAGGACGGCGTCGAGGCCTTCAAGGCCGCCGAGGCTGACGCTATCGTGACCATTGGTGGTGGCTCCTCCATGGACACCGCCAAGGCTATCGGCATCATCATCAACAACCCTGAGTTCGCCGATGTCCGCAGCCTCGAGGGCGTTGCTCCCACTAAGAACCACGCCGTGTTCACCATCGCTGTGCCGACGACTGCCGGTACCGCCGCCGAGGTGACCATCAACTACGTCATCACCGACCCCGAGAAGGTCCGCAAGTTCGTGTGCGTCGACACCAACGACGCCCCCGAGGTCGCCGTCGTCGACCCCGATATGATGGCCTCCATGCCCGCCGGCCTGACCGCCTCTACCGGCATGGACGCTCTGACCCACGCCATCGAGGGCTACACCACCAAGGGCGCTTGGGAGCTCTCCGACATGTTCCACTTTGAGGCCATTAAACTGATCAGCGAGAACCTGCGTGACTCCGTTGCCGAGGCCAAGTCCGGTCAGCCCGGCTCCGGCCGCGAGGGCATGGCTCTTGGCCAGTATGTCGCCGGCATGGGCTTCTCCAATGTTGGCCTGGGCATCGACCACGCCATGGCTCACACCCTGTCCGCTCACTACGATACCCCGCACGGTGTCGCCTGCGCCATGCTGCTGCCGATCGCCATGGAGTTCAACAAGCCGGTTTGCACCGAGCGCCTGGCCAAGGTCGCCGTCGCCATGGGCGTTGACACCACGGGCATGAGCACCGACGAGGCTGCCGACGCTGCTATCGCCGCCGTTAAGCAGCTTTCCGCCGACGTGAACATCCCGCACGTCTGCGAGGCCATGAAGGCTGACGAGATCGAGGTCCTGGCCAAGGACGCCATGGCCGACGCTTGCTTCCCGGGCAACCCGCGCGAGGCGACGCTCGACGATGTCATCGAGCTCTTCAAGAAGATCTGCCCGGCTGCCTAGCTTAATTTGGTGCTCCTTCGCCCGTAGGCGTATGGTCTTTTGACTTGTCGATGGCCCCGCCGTGCTACGCACGGCGGGGCTTTTTGTGCTGCGTCGATGCCCTGAGACGGGCAAAACCAAGGTGTACTGTCTGCTGTGGATAGGTGGTGCACTTCCCAGCGTGCATTTTTGGGAGTATTCAGCAAGCTCTTAAAAATGCATAACGTTGTGAATAGGCCGTAGTGGCCCGCAGGCGCCCATCGACAGCCATTGTGAGCGGGCTATCGATGAGTGGAGGGGGTTGTTACTGAGTTTTTGCTTCGCGACGACCTGCAACACTGCTGTAACCGCGTCGTTTTGTCGTTCGCGATGGGGCCGTTGGGCCCACGGTGCTGAATAGTCCGTTTTTTGCACGGTCCAAGGTGGGCACCCTGAGACGAAGCAAAAAGATGCCTCATTTCTATGCAGATACCGATAGGATTTATGCAAGATTGGGATTGTAAACCGTGCACGTGCACAAAACCGGTGCGGGGACGTCTGGAGTCGGCTCGGCTCCTGGGGCATTGCACGTGCAGAACGGTTAAAATCGGGACTCGGTCTTAGTTTTACTTGGAAGGATGCATATGACTTCTAATATTGATGCTTCTCTAGAGGAGACGCTCTCCTATATCGCAGGACAGCTTAAGACGCTGACTTCTATCGCTTCGCCTACGGGGTTTACTCGTGCGGCTACTGATTATCTGATGGAGACGTTGCGCGATATGGGCTTTGGGCCCGATCGCTCCAATAAGGGCAATGTGCTCGTTGAGCTTGGTGGTGAGGGTGAGCCGCTCGTGTTGGCGAGCCATGTCGATACCCTGGGCGCCATGGTACGCTCCATTAAGGACAATGGTCGCCTGCGCCCCACGACCCTCGGCGGGCACCAGTGGTCCACGGCCGATGGCGAGAACTGCACCGTCTACACGCGTGACGGCAATGTCTACACGGGCGTGGTCCTTAACACCGAGCCTTCGGCGCATGTGGCCGATGAGCCGGTCAAGACCATCGAGAAGAACATGGAGATCCTGCTCGATGAGAATGTCGACAGCAAGGACGATGTGCTCGAGCTGGGTGTTCAGACCGGCGACATCATCGCTATGGACCCGCGCACCACAGTGACGGAGAGCGGCTACATTAAGAGCCGCTTCTTGGACGACAAGCTGTCGGCCGCCATTTTGCTGGGCTTGGCGCGTGCCGTCGCCGCTGGTGAGGTGACGCTTTCGCGTAAGGTTTCGCTGCTCTTTACCGTGTATGAGGAGGTCGGCCACGGCGGTGCCTTTGTGCCGGCCGATACGCGCGAGATGATCAGCGTGGACATGGGCTGCGTGGGCGACGACCTGGGCTGCACCGAGCGTATGGTGTCGATTTGCGCCAAGGATTCGGGCGGTCCGTACAACTACGACCTGGTGACGGCGCTGTCCAATATCGCGCGCGAGCTTGAGCTCGACTACGCGATCGATGTGTACCCACATTACGGCTCGGACGTCGAGGCCACGCTTTCGGCTGGCTACGACATTCGCCATGGCCTGATCGGCCCCGGCGTGTACGCGAGCCACAACTACGAGCGCAGCCACATGGACGGCGTGCGCAACACCTACGAGCTGGTTCGCGCCTACGTCCAGCGCTAACGATGTAGCGGCCTCGGCTGACACAGCAGTGCCGACCGAGGCCGTCCTCTCTAAGTTGCGGTGAAATAGGGACTGTTTAGCGGCCTGAAACGCTTAAACAGTCCCTATTTCACCGCAACTTATGAAGGGGATGGGACTACTTGATAGCTGCCGTAACGGTGCCGCCACCCAGGACGATGTCGCCGCGATAGACGACGACGGCTTGGCCGGGGGCGATGGCTCGCTGCGGCTCGTCAAAGGTCAGCAGCATTTGTCCGTCGGCGTCACGCGTAAGGGTCGCTGCCTGGTCCTTTTGACGGTAGCGGTACTTGGCACCTACGCGAATGCCGCCGGCGTCGAGCTCCGCCTCCATGCGTGCATCTGGCGCGCTCCAGATCCACTCATCGGCCGTGAGGGCAGCGGCGGTCAGGTCCTCGGCCTCGCCCAGATGAACGGTGTTGTTGGCGGCGTCGACGCCCGTTACATACACAGGATGCGCCATCGCGACGCCCAAGCCCTTGCGCTGGCCGATGGTGTAGCGCAGCGCGCCATTGTGGCGCCCGACCACGCTGCCGTCGCGCCACACAATGTCGCCCGGTGCAGCGGGATGTCCGCAGCGGCGCTCGATATAGCCCGCGTAGTCACCGTCTGGAATAAAGCAGATGTCCTCGCTTTCGGCCTTCTTGGCGTTGGTAAAGCCCTGCTCGGCGGCTATGCGGCGCACGTCGCGCTCTTTGTCCAGGCCCGCCAGCGGAAAGATCGTGTGCGCCAGGCGCTCCTGCGTAAGCGAATACAAAAAGTAGCTTTGGTCCTTTTTGGGATCTTCGCCGCGATGTAGCTGCCAGGTGCCGTCTGCCGCCTGGCTTGTTTTGGCGTAATGTCCCGTTGCGATGTAGTCGCAGCCCATGTCCAGCGCCGCATCGAGCAGTGCGCCAAACTTAATGTGGCGGTTGCAGATAATGCACGGATTGGGCGTCAGCCCCTCCTGATAGGCGTTCACAAAGCGCTCGATAACGCTGTGGTCGAATGTCTGCTGCAGGTCGAGCACGCGATGAGGTATCCCCAGGCGCTCGGCGACGGCCTTTGCATCGGCGATGTCGCGGTCGACCTTACTCATGCCCGTGATGGGATCGGGCGCGGGACAGGTGAGGCGCATGGTGGCGCCGACGCATTCGTAGCCCCGGCTTTTGAGCAGGTACGCGGTCACGCTGGAATCGACGCCGCCGCTCATGGCGACGAGCACGCGCTTGTTGTGCATGGGGAGGTTCTCCTTGGTGGCATGTGGCCAAAAAAGAAAAGCGGCGCGGGAGGCTGGTTCCGCGCCGCAGACATTGTAGCAAGTTCGGGCGTCATGTGGGACACCCTGTTGGGATGAGCCCAGGCTGCCAGAAGAGAGGGGAGACCGGCGTGCCTTGGACTCGTTCTAAGAACGAGAAGCTCTAGTCCTGGAACAGTGCCGTGGACAGGTAGCGCTCGCCCGTGTCGGCAAGCAGGGCCACGATGGTCTTGCCCTCGTTCTCGGGGCGCTTGGCCAGCTGCAGTGCGGCCCACACGGCGGCACCGGACGAAATGCCCACGAGCACGCCCTCCTTGTGGCCCACGGCGCGGCCGGTGGCAAAGGCGTCGTCGTTCTCGACGGGGATGACCTCGTCGTAGACCTGGGTGTCGAGGACGTCGGGCACAAAGCCGGCGCCGATGCCCTGGATCTTGTGTGGGCCGGCCTGGCCCTTGGAGAGCACCGGGGAGGTGGCGGGCTCGACGGCGACGACCTTAATCTCGGGGTTCTGCTCCTTGAGGAACTCGCCCACGCCGGTCACGGTACCACCGGTGCCAACGCCGGCGACGAAGATGTCGACCTGGCCGTCGGTGTCGTCCCAGATCTCGGGGCCGGTCGTGGCCTTGTGAATGGCCGGGTTGGCGGGGTTCACAAACTGGCCGGCGATGATGCTGTTGGGAGTCTCCTTCTGCAGCTCCTCGGCCTTGGCGATGGCGCCCTTCATGCCCTTGGAGCCGTCGGTGAGCACGAGCTGCGCACCGTATGCCTGCATCAGCTTGCGGCGCTCGACGGACATGGTCTCGGGCATGGTGATGATCACCTTGTAGCCGCGGGCGGCCGCCACCGAGGCGATGCCGACGCCGGTGTTGCCGCTCGTGGGCTCGATGATGGTGTAGTCGCCGCCGCGCACGAGCTTGCCTGCCTTCTCGGCCTCGTCAATCATGTTCTTGGCGACGCGGTCTTTAACGGAGCCGGCGGGGTTGAAGTATTCCAGTTTGACGAGCACACGAGCCTTGAGGTCCTCGTCGGCCTCAAAGTGGGTGAGCTCCAGAAGCGGGGTGTGGCCGATAAGCTGATCGATGGACGTGTAAACCTTGCTCATGGTGAACCTCCAAAGTGTTCAAGTTGCTGGTTGCCGTGTGGTTTTACGGCGTGTCTAGCAGCTAAACCCATAAACCTTATAGGTTGTTCATTTAGCTGTTGGCAAGCATACTAGACACTAAAGCCTAGTAATGCAATAGGAAATAGAAGATTATTACGAGTCGATTAACCATCTTGATCGGAACGGGTATTTTCAAAGCCAATTTTTCGGCTAGAATTTCAACGGACTAAAAGACCGAAAGGCAGTACTATATATGTTGGTTTCTACTAAGGGCAGGTACGCCCTGCGCGTTATGGTCGATCTGGCCGAGCACCAGGCGGCCGGTCGCATCCCGCTCAAAGAGATCGCGGCGCGACAGGGGATTTCCGAGAAATATCTCGAGAACATCTTGGCTACGCTCGTGCGCGCCAACATGCTTTCGGGCATGCGTGGCAAGGGCGGCGGCTATGTGCTCACGCGTCCGCCCGAGCAGTACACGGTGGGCGAGATCCTGCGCCTGACCGAGGGTAGTCTGGCGCCGGTCGCCTGCCTGGATGGCGACTGCAAGGGCTGCTCGCGCTCGGATGAGTGCCCCACGCTCGATGTGTGGAAGAACCTGGACAAGCTCATCAACGACTACCTCGACGGCGTGACGCTCGATCAACTTGTCGCTCCCAACCATGGCTACGACTATGTCATCTAACCCACGCCTGCCATGTGGGGACGGGGTGGAAATGGTAGATTTTCTTGCCCTCTGAGACTTGGCAAATAAGAAGGCCGCCCATTTTTGCGATGGGCGGCCTTTGATTTGGTCCGATGCGTTTGCGTGTCGGGGGCGTTCTACTCTTCGGCAAGACTATCGAGGATGCTGCGCATGATGGACACTAGGATGCTGCCCATAAAGGCCGAGCCAAAGCCGGCGATGGAGATGCCGACGCCCAACAGGTTGACCGACAGGTAGCTGGCGAGCTCCAGCATAAAGCTGTTGAGCACGAGCTGGAAAATGCCGAGCGTAATGATCGTGAGCGGCAGCGAGATGACCGTGAGGAACGGTTTGACGAACGAATCGACGATGTTGAGGAACAGTCCCACAAAGGCAAAGCAGACCCAGGCCTCGGCAAAGCCGAAGGGTTGGATACCGGGGACGAGGAACGTGGTGATTGCGATGGCGATCGAGGTGAAGAGCCAGTTAAGCATAAAGCGCATGGCGTGAATCCTTTCTTGCGCCGGGGTTGCTGGCGTCGCGTGAAGCGGCTTGCGGCGGCGACTTGGATGGTTGCGCGGGCGCGCCGCGGTGTTTGGGCGCCCATTGTCTCAAATATTCGTGGAGCTTACGTGCGCATTCGGTTTCTAAACGGCGTTCGTCCTGAAAAACGTGCCGCTGACAGAGAGTCTTGTCACTTTAGTTTGGTGGTGTGCTACACTGCTACGGGCAAATGGCCCATGCATAGTTTTATTGCATATTAACGGGCGAACGATGCCCGATGTCAGTATCAACTTCGATGCCTTTTGGCGGGTTTGGCGGTGATCGATGAATATCGAGAACATGTTTGACAAGCCTGATGTCAAGCAGCTGGTCCACGCATTTAGTCTTTTGGATGACGAGAACGATATCCAGGCGTTTTTAACCGATATCTGCACGCCGCGCGAGATTTGCGATTTATCGCAGCGCCTGCAGGTCGCGCGCTATCTGGATGAGGGCGAGCCCTATGTTGAGGTTCAGGCCCGCACCGGCGCTTCGTCCACCACAGTGAGCCGCGTGTCCAAGGCGCTTAATGGCGAGTACGGTGGCTATCGCAAGATCCTCATCAAACTGGAGGATGGCGAGTAGGCCAGCGGCAAAAACGAATTGCGCAGAACCGTCCCTTCGGGGGCGGTTTTTTGATTCCTCCGTCCCCGAGGGATCAAATCTGTTGGCGTGGGGCAAATCTGTCCGCGTGGGCGGGTAGGATGGATGCATTGATTATTGCGAACGGTTTGAGTGGAGGACCATGCCTGTTCGAATCTATACCACCAATACCGGTGCGGACTTGAGCGATGCCGAGGCGGCGTTGCTCGCCGACCTGGTTGCCCGCCACGGGCATGCCGTTTTGCTGGCACCCTCGTTTGCCGAGCTCGACCTGTGCCGTCACGATGCTGCGGTTGCTGGCGCCTCGCTGGGTATCGACTACAAGACGCCCGCGTCGTGGCTTCGTTCGCTGTGGGAGCTTATGGGCGATGGCCGCAGCTTCGTCGACAACATGCAGCGCCAGATGCTGTTCTCGGACATGATCGCCCGTCGTGACGATGCCGACCTGCAGCCGCTTTCGCGCAGTCAGGGCACGGTGCGCATGCTCGCGCGCATGGCCCGCGATGTGCTGCCGGGCGTAGCGGGAACGGGTGCCGAGCGCTGCCGCGGCGACGTTTGCCAGCCCGATCCCAAGAGCGACGCCGAGGCTCGCGTGTTCGAGCTGTTGAGTGCCTATGCGAGCGGCTTGGACCGTCGAGACATGGTCGAGCCCTGCGAGGCGGCTGACCTTATGGCCGAGGTGCTGGCCGACAACCTTCCGGCGTGCGCCCGCGCGGTATGTGTGCGCGGCATCACATCGTTTACGCACGGCCTGCTCGAGCTGCTGTCGGCCGTGGCGAACAATGGGGGAGAGGTCGTTGTGCTGCTTGCCTGCGAGCAGGCGGCGATGCGAGAGGAGCTTGCCGCGGCATTTGATGCCCGCGGCGTGCTGTTTGAGGCCGCGCCGCTGGGGGAGGGTGCCGCCGCGCCCCAGACTGCCTCCAAGTCCGCCGCCCAGCCTACCTTTGTAGAGGTTGCCGGCCCTCACGCCCGCGCCCACGCCTATGTGGATGCAATCGATGAGCTGGTAAAAACGTGTGAGGACGCCGCGGTCGACAGCGGTGTTACGGCGTCCGCGGACCCCGTGCGCGTGCTCGTGGTGTCTGCCCGGGCTCCCCAGCTGTTCGGTAAACTCACTGCCCGTTTGGCGGCGCGTCATATTGCGGCCGAGACAACCGAGTTCACGGAGTTTTCCCAATCCATCGCGGGCAGGCAGTTCACGGCGCTCGCCAATCTGATCGAGCGCATGAAGGCCGCCGACGAGGGCACCGCCTCCAAGACCGAGTGGTGGCCCGCGCCGGAGCTTACCGACTGGATTTACAGTCCGCTTTCGGGTGCCGATGCCGCCAGCGCGCGCACCTTCGACAAGAACATGCGCCTGTCGCGCGGCAAGACCACCACGGCCGTCAAGAGCCTGCTGCAGAGCGTGCAGGGTCAGGTCAGGGGCACGCGCAAGGCCGCCAGTGATGAGAACTGGTTTAAGAACGTGCCGTGCGTGGTTTCGGACGTGTTCCAAGCGCTGTGGCGCGACAAACCCGTGACGGCGCTCAAGGCGATGCTCGCCGTCGCCGAGGCGTTGCCCGATCGCGCCCTTGGAGGCCTTGACGGTCAGGCTCGTCGCCAGGCGGAGACCGCCCTGCTGCGACATGGCATCGACATCCTTATGAACGACGCCCGCGCGCTCGACGTGTCGCAGGCCGCGACCGTGCCCGTGCTCGACGACGTTCGTGCCAAGGTGGACAAGCGCAGTACCGCCTACGATTACGAGACCTATGAGGTCGATCGCACACCACGAGCACAAGTGCGCTTCGCGTCGCTTGCCGATGCGTCGGTTCTTCGCCCTGGCAGCTACGATGCCGTGCTGTTTGCCGATGTCGACCTGGACAGCTATCCGCTTTCGCACGAAGAGGGCCCGCTTGCCACGTTGACGGCCGAGCTGCGCTGCGACGGCGTGTCTTTGGAGCCCGCCGCCCTGCTGCGCGTGCGCTTTGGCCGTGCAATGCAGGCGACGAGCGGTCCGGTCGCGCTCGCCCGCGTGACACACGATCGCCAGGCGCGCGAGTGCTACCCGGCAGCCGTATGGACCGAGCTGCGGGCACATGCCGAGGCCGCTGGCGCTGCCAAGCCCACGTGCGTGGGCGAGGGCGATATCATCGCCGACTTTGATCCCGCGGCAGGTGAAGGCCTCAAGCGCGAGCGCGTGACCTGTGAAGCCCCTCAGCATCTGAGTGCCGAGGCCGTGCCGTATTTGGTCCTGCGCCGTCGCGATGGCGAGGGTGAGGACGCGCCGCTCGTGCCGCGTCTGACGTCCGCCTCGCAGATCGAGGCCTATTCGACCTGCCCGCTATGCTGGTTCGTCTCGTACCGCGTGAAGCCCCAGTCGATCGACGCGGGCTTTGGCAACATGGAAAAGGGCAACTTTGTCCACGACGTGCTGGAGCATCTGCATGCCCGTCTGCCCCAAGAGGGCATGGAGCGCGTGACGCCCGAGAATCTGCCGCGCGCACAGGAGCTGCTGCACGAGGTCTTTGACGAGACGTTGGCCGAGCACGCCGGCAAGCGCGGCACGGAGGGCCCGCTGGTGCCGCTCTCTGCGGTGGAGGAACGCCAGGTGGCCGAGATCTTGCCGCAGCTGGAGGGTGTGCTTGCCTACGAGTCCGAGGCACTTGCCCCCTTTGCCCCGCGCTACCTGGAGTTCGCCTTCAACGAGCTCAAGGTCGAGTATGCCGGTTGGCCGCTTGGCGGGCGCATCGACCGCGTGGACGTGGACGCCGAGAATCGTGCCGTGGTGATCGACTACAAGCATCGCACGGGCGTTGAGGAGTTTAAGCTCGCCGACCCCACGGTGCGCGACGAGGAATCGGGCACGGCGCCCATCGACGATCCGCGCTGGTTGCCACCACATACCCAAACGCTCATCTACGCCCAGGCCATGCGCCGGGCGCAGGATTTGGACACCCGCGCGGCGCTCTATTTTTCGACCAAGGGCGGCAAGCCGGCGTTGCGCGGTGCCGCGAGCGCCGAGCTGCTCGAGGAAGAGCGCGGCGACGGTCGCATCCCGGGCCTTAAGAAAGGTTTCCCCGGCGAGGGTGGCAGCATGGACTTCGACGCCCTGCTCGATCGCGTTGAGGCCGGCATCGCCGAGCGCCTGCGCGAGCTCGAGGCAGGCAACGTTGCCGCCGTCGACCCGACGTCGGCTCAGGCCGCGCATGCGCGCTGCTCGTATAACCACGAAGGAACGTTTGTAAGGAGGGACGTGTAGACCATGGATCTTTCGACTTTGATGCCGCAACAGCTGCAGATTGTCAAAACGCTCGACCGTCCGCTGTTTGTCTCGGCGGGCGCCGGTTCGGGCAAGACCTTTACCCTCACGCGTCGCATCGTCTACGCGCTCTCGCTTGAATCCGGTCCGTTCGTTGAGCATCTGGACCAGGTGCTCGCCATTACCTTTACCAAAGATGCCGCGGCCGAGATCCGTGACCGCGTGCGCCGTGCGCTTATCGACGAGGGCATGGACGAGGAAGCACTGACCGTCGACGACGCGTGGATCTCGACCATTCACGGCATGTGCTCGCGTATCCTGCGCGCGCATGCGCTGGAGCTGGGCATCGACCCCGAGTTCACGGTGCTCACCGATACCGACGAGCTTATGGACCAGGCTGTTGAGCATGTGTTGGCCCGCGCGACGGCGCCCGATGCCGCCCCCGAGCTCGCGGCATCGCTCAAGGCCCTCTATGCCTGGTATCCCATGGCGGGCGAGGGCGGTTCCTTTGGCGCTGGCGCGACCATCAAGGGCCTGGTGCGCGACCTGCTGGAGCTGTCGAGCCAGTTGCCGGGCGGTATGGACGACGTGTGCGTGGCGCGCGGGCAGGCCGATACCTCGGCACTCGCCGATGCCTATCGCGCGGCGCTGGGCGCAAGCAAGGCCGCGACCGAGAAGGCGCAGATGGCACTCGACGCCATCGACGCGTTCGAGGCGAGCGGCAAGACCATGGCCGATGCAGCGCGACTCATGATGTCGTGCACCATGCCGCGCGCGAGCAAGGCATTCCCTAAGGAGCAGGTCGAGCTGCTCAAGGCCGAGGCCGCCGATGCGTTTATCAATATCGTGCTTGCCTGCGGTGGCCCGGCGCTCGATGCGCTGGTGGGCCTGGCCCGTTCCGTGGAGGCTGAGTATCGCGCGCTGAAGGCTGCCCAGTCCGCCCTCGATAATAACGACCTGCTGCGTATGGCCTACGAGGCCCTGCGCGATTACCCTGCCATCCGTGCTGCGTACGAGGGCCGCTTTAAGATGGTCATGATCGATGAGTTTCAGGATACCGACCAGATGCAGGTCGATCTGATACGCTACCTGACGGGTGCGGGGGAGCGCGCGCTGTGCACCGTGGGCGATGCGCAGCAGTCCATCTATCGCTTCCGTGGCGCCGAGGTCGAGGTGTTCCGTCGTCAGGAGCGCAAGGTGGGCTCGTCTGCCGCGCCCGAGGCGACTGCCGTGGCCGATGCCCCTGCCGGCGAACTCGTCAAACTCGTGCGCAACTTCCGCAGCCATGACGAGGTGCTGCGTTACGTGGCACGCGTCTTCGACGGCGATGACGGCGGCCTGATGCAGGGCTTTTTGGATCTTGAGGCGAGCGACGGCCGCAAGGACACGCTGGTGGCGGACGCCTCGCGCCGCCAGGCCCTCTTTGTTGCCGGCGGCAGTATGCAGGAGCGCACACAGGCCAAGGCCCGCGCGATCGCCGAGCGCTTCCGCGCGCTTGCCGATGCCGGCCAGCCCCAGGGCGGCATGGTACTGCTGCTGGGCCGCATGACCAACGCCGATGTCTACGCCCAGGCCTTCCGCGATCAGGGGCTCGACTGCGTCATCGCAGGCGGCTCGGTCTTTGCCCAGGCAGCCGAGGTGCAGACGGTGCGCGCCCTGGTCTGCGCGCTCGCCAATCCGGCCGATACGGCGCAGGGCCTTATGCCGCTGCTCGCCTCGCCGATGTTTGCGCTCGGCGCCCAGGAGTTCCTGGCGCTGGCGACCAAGCTCGATGGCGAGACGGGGGAGACCTCGCGCCGGAATATCGACATGGGCATCATGAGCGATTCCGATGTGCCGGGCTTGCAGGGCTTGCCGCTTGTGACGCGTGCCCGCGAGGTGCTGCGCTACGCACTGCGTCGCGTGGGGCGTGATTCGTTCGCCGCCATCGCGCGCGACGCGGTCAATGCCTCCGGCTGGTTCGTGCGCCTGGCGCAGCGCGGCCCCGAGGGCAAGGCCATCGCCGCCAACGTGCTCAAGGCGCTCGACGCCGTGGCCGAGGAGGAGGCCGAGTTCGGCAACTCGCCGCGTTCCATCGCGCTGGCCTTCGACCGCTTCTTGGCGGGCAAGGAAGCCCCGGGTGCCCTCAACGAGGAAGGCGACGGCGCGGTGCGCATCATGACGGTGCATGCTTCCAAGGGTCTGGAGTATCCGGTCGTAGCGGTTGCCGAGTGTTTTGGCGTGCGCAAGCCGTCCGGTGCGGCTCAGATGGGGCGTGTCGAGGGCGGAGCGCAGGTCGTGGCACTGCCAGCTCGTTTTGATGGCGTTAAGCTTGCCGATGGGACCTTTGTGAAGGGCGATGACGTCAAAAAGCAGTTTGAGCATGCGTTTAAGGGCAAGGGCACGTCGCTGTGGCTGCCGCCGGAGCTCATGGAGGACGTCTGTGCGACGGGTTCTCCCGCCGAGGCATTTGCCCGCCTGCGCAACGACGACCTGCAGCTTTCGCTCGAGGAGCGGGCTCGTCTGCTCTATGTCGCCATGACGCGAGCGCGTGAGCTGGTCATTCTGGCGATGGATGCTGGCGTGAGCCGTGGCAAGGTGACGGCGCCGACCTTCGATGTCGAGACCGATCTGACCTACGACGTGCTGCGCCGTATTTTGCCGACCGACGCTCTGGACATGCCACAGCTCGATAGTGACCGTTTGACGTTCGACAATTCCAAGCCGGGCGACTACGAGCTCATTTCGCTCGCGGATTTTACCTTTGGCGAGCAGGCGTTTGAGGCCAACGCTTCACTGGATGCCGAGGGCAGGCTTGTCCGTGGCGATGCGGAGCCGGAGGGCGCCGGTGCAGATGCCCGCGCCGCCGTTCCCGGTCCTGCCGACCCTGAGCCCGATGCGTTTGAGCTCGTGTATCCCCAGGCGGTGGGCGTGCGCATGGGCATCTGTCCGTATCCGGCGCGCGATTCGTACAGCTACTCGTCAATTGCCGCGGCGCTGCATACCGAGGCCGAGGACCGTGCCGCCGAGGCACGCGTGCCCATGGACGAGGCTGGCGATGATGCGGAGTCGGATGGTTCCGAGATGACGGATGCAGACGTGGCCGCCGTTGAGCCCGCCGGCAACCCTATGGCGTTGGGCTCGGCCTTCCACGCTGCCTGCCAGTGGCTCATCGAGATGGGCGCCGATGCGCTGCCCGCCGCGCGTGCCGATGCACTGGCGCGCCAGTGGCGCCTGACGCCGGAGCAGCGCGAACGCTTCGACGTTGCCCTGAACCGCTGGCTCAAGTCGGCCGTTCGTGCCGACCTGCTCGCGTGGCCGTGCGTTCGCGCCGAGGTGCCGTTCTTTTCGCTGGGCTGCGAGGACGAGGACATCGCTCGCTACGGTGCATATGCCGAGGGCGCCATCGACGCTTTGGCGACGAACCCGGCCGATCCGTCACGCGCGCTGGTCATCGACTACAAGACGGGCGGCACACCGGACGAGACGCCGGAACAGTTGCAGGAGAAGCACGTCCTGCAGGCGCGCGTCTACGCTGATGTTCTACACAAGGCGGGCTTTGAGGCCGTGACCGTCAAGTTCGTCCGCGTGGAACAGGCCGATCCGACTCTCTTCGTCAATCCCGCCGAGCCCCAAGTAGTCACCTACAATCTCTAGCCCTCAGATAACTTGCGGTGGAATAGTTCCTGTATTGCGGCCCAGATGGCCCAAGCGGGAACTATTTCACCGCAACTGCAAGAGGAGCCGTGTGGGTTTGGCTAGGTTCGGGTGGCGTCCGCGCCGTGCGGTAAAATCGTTCAGTCAGAACACGAACCCGCATCGGAGCTCATCACATGGCATTCGTCCATCTGCACAACCACACTGTTTTCTCCATGCTCGACGGCGCAACCCGTATCCAGGATATGGTCAACCGTGCCGTTGAGCTTGGCATGCCCGCCGTGGCCATTACCGACCACGGCTACATGTACGGCGTGCCCGACTTGGCGCTGGCCTGCGACGCCGTCAACCACAACACGCCCGAGTACAAGACGTGGAGCCACGACAAGGCCTTCTTGGAAAAGGACCGCCGCGACGAGCTGGAGGAGCCCGATCCCGAGGCCAACCCGCGCGAGCATGCCCAGTATGTGAAGGACATGGCCATGTGGGACGAGAAGGGCAACATCGACGAGCTCAAGCCGCCGCTGGTCATCAAGCCAATCTTTGGCTGCGAGGTCTACTTTACGCCGGACGAGACGCTCGCCCGCGACCACAAGCCCGAGCTCTACCACATGATCCTTCTGGCCAAGGACCAGGAGGGCTACGTCAACCTGATGCAGACGGTCTCCGAGGCCGCCGTGCAGGGCTTTTACTACAAGCCGCGCGTGACGCTCGATAACCTGCGCCGCCACGCCAAGGGCATGATCTGCACGAGTGCCTGTATCGCCGGCATCATCCCCAAATACATCGACCGCGGCGACATGGAAGGCGCCATTAAATGGGCCGAGACCTTCCGTGATACCTTCGAGCCCGGCGACTTCTATATCGAGATTCAGGAACACGGCATTACCACCGATAACGGCCTGACCGACGAGCAGATGGACCGCACGCTCATCGACATCGCCAAGCAGGTGGGCGTCAAGGTCATCGCCACTAACGACTTCCACTACCTGCGCCGCGAGGACGCGCCCGTGCAGGACGTCATCATGTGCATCGGCATGAACGCCAAGGTCGACGACCCCAACCGCATGCGCATGACTGGCTCGGAGTTCTACATGAAGACCGAGGAGGAGATGCGGGCGATGTTCCCGTATTGCCCCGAGGCCTGCGACAACACGCTCGAGATCGCCGACAAGTGCTATGTGGAGTTGGACTGGGACTCCATCATCCTGCCGCGCTTCCCGTTGCTCGATCCCGGCGAGACGCACGAGAGCCAGTTCCGCCGCGAGTGCGAGAAGGGCCTGCGCCAGCACTATGGCGACGATTGGGCCACACGCGAGATCAACGGCGTCAACATCAAAGATCGTTTTGAGTACGAATACAAAGTCATTTGCGACAAGGGCTTTGCCGCCTACTTCCTCATCGTTGCCGAGTACGTGCAATGGGCCAAGGACAACGGCATCGGCGTTGGCCCCGGCCGTGGCTCGGCCGCTGGCGCTATCGTCGCCTACGCCATGAACATCACCGCGTTCGACCCGCTCGAGAACGGTCTGATGTTCGAGAGGTTCCTGTCCCCGCAGCGTACCGAGATGCCCGATATCGATATGGACTTCGACGATGAGCGGCGTCTCGAGGTCGTGGAGCACGTTCGCCAGCTCTACGGCCCCGAGAAGGTCACCCACGTCATCACCTACTCGACCATCAAGGCCAAGCAGGCCATCAACGATGCCGCGCGCGTCCTGGACTACCCGGTCTACATGGGCCAGCGTCTGTCCAAGATGGTCTCGAGCGACCCCAAGGTCAAGCTCAAGCAGGTGCTCGACAAACAACCCGGCAAAGAGGATCTGTTTAACCCCGATTTTGCCGAGGCCTATAAAAAGGACGACGACGCCCGCCGCATCATCGACACGGCGCTCTCGATCGAGGGCCTTACCCGTGGCGAGGGCGTGCACGCGTGCGCCGTTCTGATTTGCCGCGACCCCGTCAACGAGCATGTGCCCACCAAGCTCGACACCAAGGGCGGCGTCGAGATTACCCAGTACGAGGGCCATACCGTTGCCGACATGGGCCTGCTCAAGATGGACTTCCTTGGCCTGCGCACGCTGACGGTTATCTCCAAGGCCAAGGCAAACATCAAAAAGAACTTCGGCATCGACATCAAAGAGGAAGAGATTCCCTTTGACGATCCCGAGATCTTTAAGCTCATGGGCTCCGGCCACACCGCCGGCGTCTTCCAGGTCGAGTCCGCCGGCATGACGGCCACGATCAAGAACATGAAACCCACCGAATACAAGCACGTCGTGGCATTGATCGCTCTGTACCGCCCGGGCCCGCTGGGCGCCGGCATGGTTTCGTCCTACATCAACCGTATGAACGGCAAGGAGCCGGCCGTCTCCTACGACGACCGTCTGGACGACATCCTGGGCGAAACCTACGGCACCATGGTCTACCAGGAGCAGGTTATGCTCATCTCCGTCGAGATGTGCGGCTTCTCCAAGGGCGAATCGGACTCGCGTATCCGTAAACCCGTGGCTAAGAAGAAGATCAAGCTGCTCACGTCGACGGTGCTCCACTGGGAGGATGGCTCGGACGAGACCACCTACGACCACTGGATGAACGGCGCTATCAAGAACAACTACACGCGCGAGGTCGCCCAGAAGATTTGGGACGATGTTCTCGAGTTCGCATCTTACGCTTTTAACAAGTCGCACTCCGCCGGCTACGCCATTCTGGTTATGCAGACGGCGTGGCTCAAGGCGCACTATCCGCACGAGTACATGGCGGCCGTTCTGACGTCCTACACGGGCAAGACCGACAAGATCGTGCACTACGTCTCGGCATGCCGTCACGACGGCATCCCCGTGCTTTCGCCAGATGTCAACGAGTCCGGTACCGAGTTCACGGCTACCAAGGAAGGCGTGCGCTTTGGTTTGGCTGGCATCCGCGGCGTGGGCACCGGCGTGGCGCAGGCGATTATCGCCGAGCGCGAGGCGGGCGGTCCGTTTAAGACGCTGCACGACTTTGTCGAGCGCGTGGACTCCAGCCAGGCAAACCGTCGCGTGATCGAATCGCTCATCAAGGCAGGCGCTTTCGACTCCACGGGGTATCCGCGTCGTCAGATGATGCACTTTGTGGATAAGAACAACCCCGAGAACATCATCGATGCCGCGGTAAAGCGCCAGAAAGATCGTGCGAGCGGCCAGACGTCGTTCTTCGATATGTTTGGCGACGTTGAGGGCTCGGGCTTTGAGGTGAGCGTGCCCGATCCGGATGGCCAGGAGTGGGACCGCCACCTTAAGCTGAGCCAGGAGAAGGAGGTTCTGGGCATCTATGTCTCGGACCACCCGCTGCGCCCGTTTGAGTATGCGCTAGCCAAGGCACGCGACTTCTCGTTCTCGCAGATCGATACCGGCTACGAGGTGCAAAACCCCACGGGCGGTACCATCAACCAGGAGATTCCCGAGGGCAAGGCGCTGTGGTGGGCCGGTATGGTCTCGAGCGTGTCCAAGCGCGTGACCAAAAACGGCGACCCCATGGGCATTGTGCAGCTCGAGGACATGGAAGGCGAGGCCACGGTCGTGGTGTTCCCCAAGACCTACAAGGAGGCCGAGGGGTACCTGTACGGCGAGGTCGATCCCGAGACCGGTGCACAGCTGTCCGATGCGTTTGTGCGCATTAAGGGCAAGCTCGAGCGCTCGGACCGCGGCGACCAGATCATCGCGCAGGAGATTGTGCCGCTGGAGCTTAGCGAGGAGAAAAACAAGCCCAAGGTCTTTGAGGTCATGGTGCCCAACAGCCGATTTAGCCAGGGCAATATGGCGCGCCTGGCAACGGTGCTCACCACCAACCCGGGCGGCGACCGCGTGGAGATCTTTATTGAGCAAGTCGACGGGCGCGTGCTGCGTGCCGAGGTGCCGGCCAAGGTCAATGCACGCTCGATTCCGCTGCTGGCAGAGGCAAAGGCGATTGTGGGTAACCAAGGCAGAGTGACGGTAATTTAAGGACGGCGTTGGCGGGGTAGCTAATTTGGGACGTGTCTCTATAGTTTTGTCAACCGCGTGCTTCGCGCCATTTCGGCATGAC
>UQHR01000036.1 GCA_900540905.1 uncultured Collinsella sp.
CAAGGTGACGTGAAAGAGGAGGGCATTGACCTTTTGGTCATGCCCGACGATTGAAAGGCAGATTGCCGCCTAGGGGCGTTTGCAGCGTCGAGCCGTTACGCGGTTTGGTAAAACCGCGTAACTAACAAACCTGGGTTTTTCCGATCATAATGTTGAGGATCTCGACGTCGGTGTCCTTCATACCCACACGACCCACATAGCCCATGCTGGCGATCGTCTGCTCGACGGTATCCTGAATCAGGCCCTCGCCGGCACGGAAGCCACGGCCCTGCATAGCCATATCGTGGCCCAGAATCGCAGCGTCCACGGCTGCCGAAATCTTAGCCGCGCAACTCGCCTTGGCGCCATCGCACACGATGCCGCCCACGTTGCCGAGCGTGTTCGAGACCGTCGCGCCAATCTGCTCACGCGTGCCACCGCACAGCCAGGTAATCGCGGCACCGGCACCGCATGCGGCGCAAATAGCACCGCAAAACGCCGAGAGCGCACCAATATAGCTCTTGATATGCACGGCGATCAGATCGGACAGCATCACGGCGCGAACCAGGCGATCATGGTCGCAGCGCAAATACTCGGCATACTCCATAACAGGCAGCGCGCAGGTAATGCCCTGATTGCCCGAGCCGCACACGATGGCGACCGGCAGCGCGCAGCCGTTCATGCGGGCGTCGGACCCGGCGGCTGCACGGGCACGGGCACGGCAGGCGACGTCATCGGCACGAGCACCCAGCAGCGTACGGCCCACCTCGGCGCCCCAAGCGTGCGCGAGGCCCTCGGCACTGATCGCACCGTTCAGCTCAATCTGACGCTCAACGGCAGCGCGGGCGTCCTCAATGTCGCCGTCCTCGATAAAGTCAATGATGGACTCAATCGACATGGGCGTGTCGGCGCTATCTGCCGCACGCTCGGCCACGACGCGCTCGGCGCAGGCGGCACACTCCCCCGCCGACTTGCCGCATACCGGAATACCGTCGAGCGTATGGCACGTGACATTGGTGTGGTGGTCGGTAATCTCGACGACCGCGGTATGGCCCCCGGCCGTGGCAGTCACCTTGATGTAGAGGTTGGGCACACCCTCGACAAGCGACACATCACAGTAACCGGCATCGGCGAGGAGCTCGGCCACGCGAGCACGATCTTCGTCGTTAACGCTCTCGAGCACCTCGAGCGCGCTCTTGGCGTCACCGCCCACGGCACCCAGCACGGCCGCCGCCTCAATACCATGCATGCCGCCCGAGTTGGGCACGGTCACGCTCTTGACGTTCTTGATGATATTGCCCGAGCAGGCAACATCCATATGATCGGGTTCGCAACCGAGCGTCTGGCTCGCCAGCGCCGCTGCATAGGCAACGGCAATGGGCTCGGTGCAGCCGAGTGCACAGACAAGTTCGCGGTTCAAAACATCGCAAAACGCGGCATCACGGATGGAATCGGTAGGCATAGGTATCTCCTGCTTGCATAACGGGCTGGGCTCTCAAAAAAGTTACCTCCTTTATTTGATAACAATGCATCAAAAACCGCAACCATGGTTCCGGCGGACGGCGCTCGAGCACAAATTGGTGGCATTATTCATGAGAAGCCGGTCTTGTTGCATGCTAAAGCGTTTGACCAAAAAACGCCCGAGCGTTTACACAAAAGTCGCGCTATCATGCAGTCGAACGCGGTAAAACCTTTAGCAATTCCGCCGCACGGACCAGAGAGGAACCACTCATGAAGATTGGTATCGGCAACGACCATGCCGCCGTCGAGCTCAAGAACATCATTTCCGAGCACCTGAAGGAGCGCGGCTGTGAGGTCGTGAACTTTGGAACCGACACCTCCGAGAGCTTTGATTACCCCATCGCCGGCTACAAGGTGGGCAAGGCCGTTGCCAACGGTGACGTCGACCTGGGTATCCTGATCTGCGGCACCGGCGTCGGGATCAGCCTGGCCGCCAACAAGGTCGAGGGCGTTCGCGCCGTCGTGTGCTCCGAGCCCTTCAGCGCCAAGCTCTCGCGCATGCACAACAACACCAATGTGCTCGCCTTTGGCGCCCGCGTCGTGGGATCTGAACTCGCCAAGATGATTGTCGACGAGTGGCTCGACGCCGAGTTCGAGGGTGGTCGCCACGAGCGTCGCGTCAATCTCCTCAACGAGATCGACCACACGCGTGGCCTCAAGGTCGTCGACGAAGCCTAAAGACTTACAAAGCCATACGCTAACGCCAGCCCCCGCCCGAAAGAAACGTCCGGACGGGGGCTCTTTAGTAGATTTGTGGGCATTTAACAAAAGTCTACTGAAATAAAAAGAGCGCCGCGGATGGAATTCCGCGGCGCCCAAGCCACACGCTAACAGCTTTAAGGAGTCAAAGCTGATTTAGCCAAAGAAGCGCGTGATCTCGATCTCGGCGTTCTCCAGGCAGTCGGAGCCGTGGATCACGTTGGCGTTAACATCGACAGCGAAGTCGCCGCGAATGGTGCCGGGGGCAGCGTCAAGCGGGTTGGTGGCGCCCATAAGGGTGCGCATCTTGGAGACAGCGGAGAGACCGGAAACGACCATCTTGACGACCGGACCGCTCGTCATAAAGTCGCAAAGACCGCCAAAGAAGGGCTTGTCGGCCAGATGGGCGTAGTGCTCCTCGACGGTAGCGCGCTCGAGCGTGGTCATCTCCATGCGCTCGATGACAAGACCGCTGCGCTCAATGCGAGCAACGATCTCGCCGATCTTACGGTCGCGCACGGCGTCGGGCTTAATCATGATGAAGGTCTTCTCGATAGCCATAAGGTAGCCTTTCAAGTAGGTTCGCGCGTGCCCAAGTCCCATTCCGGCACCCGCCTGGACTGCATCGTAACAGAGTTTTAGCTGCAGTTAAACAAAAAGCTGTTTATTGAAACGCTGCAATTTATTAAAGCGCTCCATATGTGTCACTTCTGTTTCGAAGCCCGATTAGAGTACCATCCGACCGCGCATCAACCGCATCGAACCGAGCGGACGGTCGGTTGCCACCCGCGAACGTGCCCCTTCACAACCTGCCCAAAGGTCCTACAGAAGTTCTCGACAAGCCCCTCCCCCATAGCAACAAAATACGGGCGCCCGCAACAGCAAACGCCCGTAAAGCCAAAACGATTTACCAATAAATGGCCAAAACGACTTCAGCCAAACCTCTACTTTGCCCCGTGACCCATCTCGACTACCTTGGTCAGCGACCCAAACACGCCCTCGTCGGCCACGAGCTGCGCCTCGGCACGCTGCAGCTGCACGCCCACGGCGGCAGGGGCGGTACCGCCCTCGGTCGTGCGTGCGGCGACAATCGACGGGATATCGAGCGCCTCGGTAATGTCGCGCTCAAAAAGCGGGCTTGCCTCCTGGAACACCTCAAACGGCAGATCCTCAAGATTGCAGCCGCGCTTCTCGCACATCAGGACCAGATGTCCCACCACGGCATGTGCCTCGCGGAACGGCAGACCACGCTTGGCCAGGTAATCGGCAACATCGGTAGCGGCAAGGTGTCCCACGCCGCACTCGCGCGCCATGGCATCCTCGTTGACGGTCCAAGTCGAAATCATTCCGGCCATAACGGACAGGCACTGCATGAGCGTATGGGCGGTATCGAGCGCGCCCTCCTTGTCCTCCTGCAGGTCCTTGTTATAAGCAAGCGGCAAGCCCTTCATGATCACGAGCAGCTGCACCAGGTTGCCATAGACTCGGCCGCTCTTGCCGCGAATAAGCTCGGCAAAGTCGGGGTTCTTCTTCTGCGGCATGATGGACGAGCCGGTGGAGTAGGAGTCGGAAAGCGTGATAAAGCCAAATTCGGAGCTCGACCACAGCACGATCTCCTCGGAAAGACGCGACAGGTGCATCGCCATAACGGAGCCGGCGTAATGCAGGTCGAGCAGGAAATCACGATCGGAAACAGCATCGAGTGAGTTAGGAATCACGCCCGCAAAGCCAAGCTCGGCAGCCGTCATCTGGCGATCGAGAGGATAGCTCGTGCCGGCAAGCGCGGCAGCACCCAGCGGACAGTTGTCGGCGGCATCAAAGGCGGCCTTCAAGCGTGTAAAGTCGCGCGCGAACATCCAGGAATACGCCAGCAGATGATGCGACAGCAGCACGGGCTGAGCGTGCTGCATATGCGTGTAACCCGGCAGAATCACCTTGTCGTACTTCTTAGCCGCATCCATCAGCACATGGCGCAGCTCAAGATTGGCCTCCATGAGCTCCTTGGCAAGCGCCTTGACGCCCAGGCGCGTATCGGTCGCCACTTGGTCGTTGCGCGAACGCCCGGTATGCAAGCGCTTACCGGCCTCACCGATGCGACGCGTCAGCTCGCTCTCGATGGACATATGGATGTCCTCGTCGTTGATATCGAAGGTAAAGTTGCCGGCATCGATATCCTGTTCGATTCCGTTCAGGCCCTCGGCGATCGCCTGCTCGTCCTCGGCACTGATGATGCCCTGGGCGGCCAGCATCTTGGCATGTGCCTTAGAGCCGGCGATATCCTGCTTATAGAGATGCTTGTCGACCGGCAACGACGCACCAAACTCCTGCGTGACCTCGGCCACGCCCGCCTCAAAACGACCGCCCCAAAGAGCCATGGAACCGTCTCCTTTCTCCAAATACCAAAACAAGCGCCCAAAGCAATGCGCCATATCGCTAAAGCGATTTTTAAACCGCTAGTTTTGCATATTCCCCACCGTGCGCGAGGCCATATAGCTAATTTGCAAAGAAGTGACGCACCATGCACTTGGCGCCCAACGTCTCCCTCCGGATGTTGCCCTGCGAACCGTCAATCCAAGCCTTCAGGCTCATAGGGACGTCCTCGACCTTTGCAGCATCGAGCTCGGGCGCGAGGGCAAGTAAAGCATGCACGACAGCATTGAACATAATGGATACTCCTCATATATATAGGCGCAGAGCCGCCAAATTGATAGAAGGAGCCCCGCCGGACAACCCCGGCGGGGCTCGGACTCAGCCGCAGTCGCGGCGTCATATATGCGGGCGGAACGTAGGGGCCACTGATGTTAAGAAGTGTCAGCGAGCATAACGAAAGGTAGGGACCCCATGCGCCCGTTATGTATCACGCGGATGGGCCGCGCGGACACCAAGGAAAGGAAGACTTAAGCCTGGGCAGCGGCAGAGCTGGGACCCTGGACCTTGGCCCACGTCTTGAGCGACAGTGTATCGATCTCGATAAAGCCGGCGCTGGCCTTCTCGTCAAACGTGGTGTCACGGTCGTAGGTAGCCAGACCGTAGTCATAAAGGCTAAACGGGCTCTTGCGGCCGACGACATGGCAGTTGCCCTTAAAGAACTTCAGGCGGACGGTGCCGGTCACGAACTTCTGGGTGTCGGCCATAAAGGCGTCGAGCGCGTTCTTGAGCGGGCTGTACCACTGGCCGTTGTACACGGCGGTGGCCCAATCCTGCTCGAGTTTGATCTTGGTCTTGAGCAGGTCACCCTCGACGCAGATGTCCTCGAGTGCCTTGTGGGCGGTGATGAGCGTCAGGGCGCCGGGAACTTCGTAGCACTCGCGGCTCTTGAGGCCCACCAGACGATCCTCGACCAGGTCGAGACGGCCAAAGCCGTTGTCGCCGGAAATCTTGTTGAGGGCGATGACGATCTCGGAGAGCTTCATCTTCTTGCCGTCGACGGCGACGGGCTTGCCCGCCTCAAACTCAATCTCGGTGTAAGTCGGGGTATCGGGCGTGTCCTCGGGATTCTTGGTCATAACCCAGGCGTCGTCGAGCGGCTCGTTCCAGGGATCCTCCAGGTGGCCGCACTCAATGGCACGACCCCACAGGTTGTCGTCAATGGAATAGGGGTTATCGTTGGCACCCTCGGGAACCGGCACGTTGTGGGCGTGGGCATAGGCGACCTCGTCGGGACGGCACTTCAGATCCCACTCGCGAACCGGGGCGATGACCTTAAGCTCGGGATCGAGGGCCTTGACGGCAGCCTCAAAACGAACCTGGTCGTTACCCTTGCCGGTGCAGCCGTGGGCGACGTAGGTCGCGCCAAACTCGTGGGCGACCTCGACAAGCTTCTTGGCAAGCAGCGGGCGAGACAGGGCGGAGAGCAGCGGGTACTTGTTCTCGTACATGGAGTTTGCGGCGATGGCCTTAGTCAGGAACTCATCGGAGAACTCGTCGCGCAGGTCGACCACCTGGCAATCGAGAACGCCCAGGTCAAGCGCCTTCTGCTTCTTGGCGTCCAGGCCGGTCTCCTCCTGGCCCACGTTGCCGCAGACGCAAACGACATCGAGATTCTTCTCGTCCTGGAGCCACTTGACACATACAGATGTATCAAGACCACCGGAATATGCGAGAACGACTTTTTCCTTGCTCATGGCTGTTTCCTTTCGCCCTTGGTAGCTAGTTAGAACATCGGTCAGTTGCAAGTCATTTCAAGGTCATATACCGTGCAATATCAGGTTAAATAGCAAAAATCAACACACACATGCCCTAGAAACATGCAGCAATGTCGTGCTAAAACCCAACGACCTCAAAATGACTCTGTTGAGGCAATTCGCCCCATGCGGACAGAGACGATTGTTATCGTCGTCGGGAAATTGCGCGCTGGCGTCGGATGGCATTGTCTGCAGTAGTGATGATCTTTACGAACTGCATCTGCCTCTCCTTTCACCTATCGCCGGGCGCAATTCAAATATCGTAAACGGTACCTTTTCCTCGGTAAGCGGCTCTTTTGCCGTCTCCGTTTTCGATGGTCGCTATATTACACTAAAGTGCCCGCAGCACAAGCGACAAATTCAAATTTCTGGAAAGTTTTTTCATTACTTTGTGAAGCGTGGTGCAAATACGCTCCGTTCCTGCGAAAATACGCCTGACTACGAGTTGATGGTTATAACATCTGAAACAATTTCGAAACGGAAGGCTCGCTTTTATGCAAACTTACGAATCGGACGCCAATATCGGCAACATTAAGATTCTCGCCGTTGATATGGACAAGACGCTTCTCACCGACGAGCGCGTGTTGCCGCAGGGTCTTGATGAGCGCCTGGACAAGCTCGCCGAGGCTGGAATCGTGTTCTGCCCCGCTAGCGGACGTCCAGCCCCCAAGCTCGAGGAGATGTTCGAGGGCATCAAGAACCGCCTCGCCTTTTGTCCCGATAACGGAGCCTGCGTCATCTATCGCGGCAACTATATCTATAAGAGCAACATCGATGTGGCGCTGTATCAGCAGGTCTTGAGCCGTGCCTCGGAGGACCCGCGCGCCGTTCCCGTCCTGTGCTGCTTCGACGAGTTCTACGTGCTTGCCCGCGACCATCAGTACCACGACGAGATCAGCGTCTACTACAACACAATCAACTACGTCGACAGCTTTGAGGGCATTGATTTCGAGTCCAACAAGATTTCGGTCTTCTTCCCCGGCTACGACGCCGAGCCCGCTTTCCGCGAGACCTATAGCCCCGAGTTCTCGGACAAGCTCTACGTCACCAACGCCGGGCGCGAGTGGATCGACTTTATGAACCTGGGTGTCGACAAGGGCGCCGGCGTCGCGCATCTGTGCGAGCAGCTCGGCATTGATATCGCCGATGCCGCCGCCGTGGGCGACACCTACAACGACATCCCCATGTTGGAGCGCGTCGGACACAGCTTTATCGTGGACAATGCCGAGGAACATATGAACGCGCATGCTAAGTGGCGCATTCCGAGCAACAACGACGGGGGCGTACTGACGCTCATCGACGCCATCTTGGCGGCTCGGTAATCTATCTCGTCGCCATGCCCGGGGCCGGCCGTTTGATTTTTGCTCGGTCAGGTCCTGGGCTCGCTCGAAGGCCACATTAAGTGGCCTTCGGCTCGTGCGGAATCTACAAAAATCAAACGGCCGGACCCGGGCATGGCTACGTTGACTTGCTTGCCGCATGGATGGCGTCTTGGCGCCTAGATACTTTGGCTGATTTTTATTGAACGAAGGACGCTCCTTGTTGATGAGGGGCGTCCTTCTGGTTTTGGTTACTTTGGAATTGTGGTCGTGCCCTTACTTGGCGTCTGCCCAGGTCACTCCAGTCGAAGCTTCGGCGATTAGGGGTACGCGTAGGTCTACGACGTGTTCCATAACGTCTTGGACCATGGCGGTCAGGCGCTCGACTTCGTTGACGGGGCACTCAAAGTCCAGTTCGTCGTGTACCTGCAAGATCATGTGGGCGGCAAAACCCTCTTCTTCCAGGCGGCGGCTTACGCGGGCCATGGCGATCTTGATGATGTCGGCGGCGGTGCCCTGCATAGGATGGTTCATGGCCGTACGCTCACCAAAGCCGCGGAGCTGTGGGTTTTTGGCCTTGAGCTCGGGAATATGGCGACGGCGGCCGTACATGGTCTCGGCGTAACCCGTTTGCTTGGCGCGCGCCACCACATTGTCGAGGAAAGTGCGCACGCCCGGGTAGGCCTCGTAGTAGCGGTCGATCATGTCGCGCGCCTCGGCCATCGAGATATGCAGCGACTGCGACAGACCGTAGGCCTGCTGGCCGTACACGATGCCAAAGTTCACGGCCTTGGCGCGGCTGCGTAGGTCGGGAGTCACCTCGGACACCGGCACGCCAAACACGCGCGCCGCCGTCTCGGCGTGGAAGTCCTCGCCTTCGTTAAAGGCGCGCACCAGGTGCTCGTCACCCGAGAGATGCGCGAGCAGGCGCAGCTCGATCTGCGAGTAGTCCACTGCCAAAAAGACGCTGCCCTCGCCCGCCGAGAACGCCGTCTTGACGGTACGCCCCAGCACCGAGCGCGTCGGAATGTTCTGCAGGTTCGGGTCGCTCGAAGACAGACGCCCCGTCGCGGTGATGGTCTGGTTGTACGTGGTGTGCACACGACCGTCACCACGGCGCAGCGGACCTAGCGTGTCCAGATAGGTCGACTTAATCTTGGACTTCTCACGCCAGTCCAAAATCAGGCGCACGATCTCGTGGTCGCGGGCAAGGTCGCTCAGCACCTTGGCATTGGTCGAATAATAGCCGCGCTTAGTCTTCTTGAGGCCCTTGGTCGGAAGCCCCATCACATCAAAGAGCACGTGCGACAGCTGCATGGGACTGCCAATATTAAAGGTCTCGTCACCCGCCAGGTCGCGAATGCTGCGCTCGACCTCGGCAATCTGGGTCGCCAGACCCTCGGACAGACTGTGCAGGCGGTCGGGGTCCACGAGCATGCCCGCGCGCTCCATCTTGGCAAGTACCGGAACGAGCGGCATCTCGATGCCATCGAACACGTTGACGGCGTTCTCGCGGGCCATGCAGTCGCGCAACGGCGCCACGAGCGCCAGCGTCAGGGCGGCGGTGCGAGCGGCGAGCGGAGGAGCGTCCTCACCAGCACCCTCTGCGCCGCGCGCCGCAGGCAGCGTCATTTGCAGATACGTATCGGCAAGATATGCCTCATCGAACTCGGAGCGGTCGGAATCCAGCAGGTAGGCGGCGACCACGGTATCGAAGATACGCGTGGAATCAGCAGCGAGCGGATCCATGAGCTCGGGCTCAGAGGAATCGATGGGCGAAAGCTCGTGCAGGAGTGCCTTCATATCCGGGCTCGCCACACGACCCTCCATAAACAGGCGCGCAAGCACGCCGGCGATCGCGCCGTGGGCGGCGTTGAAGCCATCGACCGCAACCGCCGCACTGCTGTCGCCCTCCTCGAGCGCGAACAGGCCCTTGGACGTCGCCAACCATAGCGTGCGCGTCAGTCCAAAGAGCGCGCCTTCTTCCTTGTCGTCGTCCACCACGGCGGCAACCCACTCGCCGGCCTCAATCGCGCGGGAGACCTCAGCCGCCACGGCACCAAGCGCGTCGGCATCGCCGGCGGCGGCACGCACCATCGCAGGCATCTCAAACGCGCTGGCAGCCGCAGACCCGCCCTCGCCGCCGATCAGCGCCAAGAAACGGTTCTGCATAGCGGTGATGCCAAGCGTACCCAGCGCCGCGGACACTTCGTCGGCAGAAAACGCCGGGAAGGACGTCGCCTCAAAATCGAGCTCAACAGGCGCATCGGTGCGAATGGTCGCAACCTTGCGGCTCAGCAGGGCATCGTCGATGTGCGCACGCAGGTTCTCGCCCATCTTGCCCTTGACCTCGTCGGCGTGTGCGATGACCTCGTCCAGGCTTCCGTACTGCGCAATGAGCGCGCTCGCCTTTTTGGGGCCGATGCCCGGCACGCCGGGGATGTTATCGGACGTGTCGCCCTTCAGACCATAAAAGTCGGGCACGAGCGCCGGCGTGATGCCGTGATACAGATCGTCCACGCTCTCGGGCGTCATAATCGCCACGTCGGACAGGCCCTTGCGGGTCGAGACCACGTTGACGTGCTCGGTCACGAGCTGATACATATCGCGATCACCGGTCACCAGCAGCATGTCACAGCCGGCTTGCTCGCCCAGGCGCGCCATAGTGCCCAGGATGTCATCGCCTTCCCAGCCCTCGGACTGCAAAATCGGCACGTTGAGCGCGGCGAGCAGCTCCTTAATCATGGGAAACTGCGCGTGCAGATCCGGGTCCATGGGCGGGCGCTGAGCCTTGTACTGCGGCAGCATCTCCATGCGCACGCGCGGCTTGCCCTTGTCAAACGCCACGACAACGCCGTCGGGATTAAAGGCGTCAATCATCTTGAGGAACATATTCAAAAAGCCAAAGATCGCGTTGGTGGGACGACCGTCCGGCGCGTTCATGGTGGGCGGCACGGCGTGGAAGGCGCGGTGCATGAGCGAGTTGCCGTCGATGACGGCAAAGGTACGGCGCTTGTCAGACATATTGAATACCTCGCTTTGGGCTGGGCACGGTTTGCTCACTCCAGTTTACACGCTCCCCGCCCCACGGCCACTGCACATCAGGCTTCCCTGCCGCCGCGGGCCCGCGCGTGATACGATGGCTCACGGTACATCAACCAGCACGATCGATCCGAAAGGAGCCTGCGTCATGGAGCGTCCCTGCGCATGGAAAAAGTACACGCCACAGCAGATCGAGGAGCTCGAGGAGCTTTGCCGCGGCTATAAGCAGTTTTTGAGCGAGAACAAGACTGAGCGCCTGTGCGTCAAGACCGGTATCAAGATGGCCGAGGAGGCGGGCTACGTCAATCTGGAGACCGTGATCGCCGAGGGCCACGCGCTCAAGGCCGGCGACAAGGTGTACGCCGCCAATCACGGCAAGGACCTCATGCTCGTCAACCTGGGCACCGCCCCGCTCGAGCAGGGCTTTAACATCCTGGGCGCCCACGTGGACTCGCCGCGCCTGGACCTTAAGCAGAACCCCGCCTTCGAGGCCGGCGACATGGCCTATCTCGACACGCACTACTACGGCGGCGTCAAGAGCTACCACTGGGTCGCTTCCCCGCTCGCACTCGTGGGCGTCATCTGCAAAAAGGACGGCACCACCGTCGACATCAACATCGGCGACAAGGCGGACGACCCGGTCTTCACCATCTCCGACCTGCTGATCCACCTCTCGAGCGAGCAGATGGCCAAGCCCGCCAAGGACGCCGTCGATGCCGAGATCCTCGACGTGATCGTCGGCGGCCGCCCCGTCAAGTTTGACGAGGACGACAAAGACGCCCCCAAGGAGCCCGTCAAGCAGATGTTCCTTGACATCCTCAAGGAGCAGTACGACGTCGAGGAGGAGGACTTCCTCTCCGCCGAGATCGAGGTCGTGCCCGCCGGCCCGGCCCGTGACATGGGCCTCGACCGCTCCATGATTCTGGGCTATGGCCACGACGACCGCGTCTGCGCCTATCCGTCCATGCTCGCCCAGATCAACGTCGCCAACGTGGAGCGCACGAGCATCACGCTCATCGTCGACAAGGAGGAGATCGGCTCCGTGGGTGCCACCGGCATGACGAGCCGCTTCTTCGAGAACACCGTCGCCGAGATCATGACGCTCGCCGGCGAGGATAGCCCGCTGGCCCTGCGCCGTGCACTCGCCCACAGCCGCATGCTTTCCTCCGACGTGTCCGCCGGCTTCGACCCGGGCTATGCCGGCAAGTTCGAGACCAAGAACGCAGCCTTTATGGGTCGCGGCCTGTGCTTTAACAAGTACACGGGCAGCCGTGGCAAGGGCGGATCTAACGACGCCGACGCCGAGTACGTGGCCCTCGTCCGCGACATCATGGACGAGGCCGGCGTGGACTTCCAGACCTGCGAGCTCGGCCGCGTCAACGCGGGCGGCGGCGGCACCATCGCCTACATCATGGCCAAGTACGGCATGAACGTCATCGACTCCGGCGTTGCCGTCCTGTCCATGCACGCCCTGTGGGAGGTCGCCAACAAGGCCGATATCTACGAGGCATATCGCGGCTACAAGGCCTTCATCGAGCGCGCCTAACCAACCCTTCATCAGTTGCGGTGAAATACGGACTAAACTGGCCCATAAACGGCCAAAACAGACCGTATTCCACCGCAACTTCTTTTTTGGCAGAGGAGAGTCCATGCTGCAGGTCATCATTTCGCCCGCCAAACAGATGCGCGCGGCCCAAGATGCTTTTGAAGTCCTGGGCATTCCGCCTTTTGCGCACGAGACGGCTCGCCTCCACCGCGCACTGCTAGATATCGAACGGGATGAAGGCAGCGGCGGCCTGCAGACACTATGGAACGTGAGCGACAGGCTGCTTACAACGTGCCTGGATACGCTTCACGAATTTATGCCCGTCCTGAGCGATGCCGACCTCGCCGATCCCGATATCGCGCGTCGAATCTCCCCCGCCGTCATGTCCTACCACGGCATCCAATACCAAAGCATGGAGCCCGAGGTCATGGATGCCGCACAGCTCGACTGGCTGCAAAACCATCTCTGGATCCTCTCGGGCCTTTACGGATGCGTACGCCCCTTCCATGCCGTTGAACCGTATCGGCTGGAGATGGGCGCGAAGCTTGCCGTCGACGGCGCCCGAGACCTCTACGCGTTTTGGGGCGACAGGCTCGCACGGGCTATCGCTCCGGTAGACTCCAACGCTACGATCGTCAACCTTGCCAGCGTGGAATACGCCAAAGCCGTTCTGACCCGCCTCACCACCGATGCCACGGTCGTCACATGTCTCTTTGGCGAAGGCGTCCGCAACGGCAAGCCCATCCAACGGTCGACCGCCAGCAAAAAAGCGCGCGGCTCCATGGTGCGCTGGATGGCAGAAAACAAACTCGTGGATGCAAGCGAACTTACCGCATTCAACATCGGCTATCGTCACATCCCCGAGCTTTCAGACAAAAACACCCTGGTTTTCATGAACGCGCAGGCACAATAGGCCCGCCGTTTCCAAACACCCCGTTACTCCGCCAAGCCATCGGCCTTTGCAATCCCGTTTGTCGAACCGTCCTGATAGACAATCTTGACGTGCTCAACCTCGGACACCGCAACACCCGTCGGAGGCTCCAGACGCCATTCCGTCAGGGCGATATCCATGGTCGTGGGCACATCTCCTTGATCTTTGAGCTTCACCGTGAGCGTTTTGAGTGCCGCGTCAAACGTCACGCGCTCGATCTCTTCACCTGGAATGGACCCACCACTCAGCTGCAACTGCACAAACTCATCGCGCGGGTACCAATAATCGCCCGGAACGGCGAGCGTATTGGCATTACCGCCAGTACTCCTCACCGTCATAATCGGTAGGCTATCATCAGCCTCAAACTCCCAGGCAGCGCCGCCGCGACCGCCAAACGTCCAAATACAAAAGGCAATCACCAACACGGCAAGCACCGCAAAACCAATCGCGACAAGGCCATGGTGCGCACGGCTTTCCTCGGTCGACACATCCCACTGCATCTCTCGATATAGATGCTTGTCTTCCATGTTCGCCTCCTCACGGGCACGCTCGTTAGGCCAATCGTACCCATTCGAGCTATACTTGAGCCCATTACATAAACGGGGGGCTTGCAGGACAAGACGGCAGGCTGAGATTGGGCGCGCCCGCCCTGACCCGCAAACCTGATATGGGTAATGCCAACGAAGGGAGCCGTGCCAATGAGCACACAGACCGAGCCCAAGCTCGTCACGCAAATCGACTTCGCCCGCGCCGGGCAGATCACGCCGCAGATGAAGGAGGTTGCCGAGCGCGAGCATCGCGCCCCCGAGTACATCCGCGAGCGCGTGGCCGACGGCCGCATCGCCATCCCCGCCAACATCGTGCATATCAAAAAAGGCATGCGCGCCTTTGGTGTCGGCGAAGGCCTTTCCACCAAGGTCAACGTCAACCTGGGCATCTCGGGCGATAAGGCCGATGCCGCCGAGGAATGGAAGAAGGTCAAGATCGCCGAGGACTTTGGCGCCGACGCCATCATGGACCTCTCCAACTCGGGCAAGACACGCCAGTTCCGCCAGCAGCTCATCGACGAGACGCCGCTCATGGTGGGCACCGTCCCCATGTACGACGCCATCGGCTACATGGAAAAGCCGCTGGTCAAGCTTACCAAGGATGACCTGCTCGAGGTCGTGCGCGCGCACGCCGAGGACGGCGTGGACTTTATGACCATCCACTGCGGCATCAACAAGTCGGTCACCAAGACCTTTAAGGAGACCGGCCGCCTGATGAACATCGTGAGCCGCGGCGGCTCACTGCTGTTTGGCTGGATGGAGGTCACCGGTAACGAGAACCCGTTCTATGAGTTCTACGACGAGTTGCTCGAGATTTGCCACGAGTACGACGTGACGATTTCGCTCGGCGACTCCTGCCGCCCGGGCTGCCTCTACGACTCCAACGACGCCACCGAGACCGCCGAGATGATCGAGCTGGGCAAGCTGTGCAAGCGCGCTTGGGCCGCCGGCGTCCAGGTCATGGTCGAGGGCCCGGGTCACATGGCGCTCGACGAGATCGCCGCCAACATGAAACTGCAGAAGCGCCTGTGCCACAATGCTCCGTTCTATGTGCTCGGGCCGCTGGTGACCGATATCGGCGTGGGTTACGACCACATCACCGCTGCCATCGGCGGCGCCATCTCCGCCAGCTCCGGTGCCGACTTCCTGTGCTACGTGACACCGGCAGAGCACCTATGCCTGCCCAACGCCCAGGATGTGCTCGACGGCCTCATGGCCACCAAGATCGCCGCACACGCCGCCGACATCGCCAAAAAGGTGCCCCACGCCCGCGACATGGACGACAAGATGGGCCAGGCACGCCGCAAGCTCGACTGGGACGCCATGTGGAAGTGCGCGCTCGACCCGGTTACGGGCAAGAAGCGCTACGAGGAGTCCCCCGCCGCCACCGAGGGCACTTGCACCATGTGTGGCAAGATGTGCGCCGTCCGCACCGTCAACAAAATCTTCGAGGGCACCACGATCGACCTCGGCATGGAGGACTAGCCCTGTCGCCGCGGCCGCTTCTGGCGGCGAGCCGGTGCCTGTCAATTGTTGACGTGTGAACATTTGCTTGCATTTGCGTAAAGATTGCATCGCCCGCCCGGGTTCGACATAGAGTCGGCCCGGGCATCTTTATAATGCTGGCTTATAGACCCATTTGATTCCGACCGAACAAGGGAGCGAACATGGATCGCAGTAAGGTACCTGCCGTTCTATCCATCGCAGGATCCGATTCCAGCGGTGGCGCCGGCATTCAGGCCGACATCAAGACCATCACGGCGCACCGCCTGTATGCCGAGACGGCCATCACCGCCATCACCGCACAAAACACGCTCGGTGTCATCGCCGTGCAGAATATCTCCCCTGATATCGTCGCTGCGCAGATCGACGCCGTATTTGACGATATCCGCCCCAACGCCGTCAAGATTGGCATGGTTTCCTCTGCCGAGATTATCGATGTTATCGCCGACCGCCTGAGCGCCTGGAACGCGACAAACGTGGTAGTCGACCCCGTCATGGTCGCCACCTCGGGCGCGCGGCTGATTGCCGAAGATGCCGCCGAGGCGCTCACGCGTCGCCTGTTCCCACTGGCGACGGTTATCACGCCCAATATTCCCGAGGCCATGGCCCTGCTCGACTATGAGGTCGACTCCGAGCGCACGCAGCAAAATGCTGCCATGCTCCTCACCCGCCGCTTTGGCTGCGCGTCCCTCGTTAAGGGCGGGCATCTTGTCAACGAGGCCAACGATGTACTGGCCGAACCCGCACCACTCGATGATGAGGGCAACCACCTAGGCGATCCGCTCACCACGTGGTTCCGCCACAAGCGTATTGAGACCGACAACACGCACGGCACCGGCTGCACGCTCTCGTCCGCCATCGCCTGCGCGCTGGCCCAGGGCATGGATCTTGCCGACGCCGTCAATGCGGGCAAGGCATACCTGACAGGCGCTCTGGCCGCCGGCTTTGACATGGGCAAAGGTTCCGGCCCTGTCAACCACATGTGGCAGTATTAAGATTCGCAGCCCAAGCCACCGCAAAGGCGCCCGCCCCCTTTGCGGTGGCTTGGGGTCGCGCTACTCTCCGAGCATCTCTTGGAGCTTGGCTGCCACGGCGTGACCCAGGCTCTCATGGCTTTCGGGCATCATATGCAGATAGTCGATATCGCCCGGCTCGGCAAAGTCGGCGGCATTCAAAAAGTCGCAGCCAAACTGCTCAGCCACATGCGCGTAGTACTCACCAAAATGTTCCGAGGCTTCTACGGAATGCTCGTCAAAATCGGTCATATATACGTCGGCGATCTGCGGCTTAATCTTGATAGGCGCCATCAGCAGAATGCGCGGACAAGGCGCAGCGTCGGTCCACGGAAACGCGCGGACGGCGCGAATCAGCGCCATGGCGCCACGAGTGATATCGGCAGCCGTCACGTTAAAGACCGTCTTGCAGTCGTTGGTGCCCAGCATGATCACAATGGCGTCCAGCGGCTTATGGGCCTCGAGCATCATCGGAAGCGCGCGAATGCCGTTAAGATTGGTGTCCAGATGGCACATGTCGTCGCGTACCGTCGTGCGGCCGTTGAGGCCTTCTTCAATTACATGCCAGCCCTCGCCTAAGTCACGTTGGGCCACGCCACACCAGCGCACATCCCGCGCATAGCGCACCGCGGTGCCGTCGCGCATGCCCGCCGGATCGTAACCATAGGTGTTGCTGTCGCCAAAGCATAGAACGTTTTTCATCGTAAGCCCTTCCTTTTAGTAAAAAGCCGGCGGGAGCAGCCTCTCCCGCCGGCTCGACCCATCTGTCAACACGTACCGGTTACAGGTACTTGCGCCAATCGTCCTCGTCCTCATCATCCTCGGTAGCAGCCTGGGCCTGCTCGGCGGCGCGAGCTGCCGCAGCGCGAGCGGCAACCTGAGCATAGGACTCCTCGTTGCGCTCGGGGAAGTTTGCCAGCACGTGCTCGAACTTGGCAAAATCCTCATCCCAGCGCGTAGAAGGCACGGCAAAGAAGACTTGCTTGACCTTAAAGTCGCCCGACGCGAGCTCCTTGCGGAAGAGCTCGGCCACGGCCTCTGCGTCAAAGCCGTTGTTGTCGCAGCCCCAAGCACCCAGCACGAGCTTCTCGCGACCCAGCTCGTCGCAGATGGCAAGCACAAAGCGAATGCGGTCGCGCAGGGCATCCAGCAGAGCATCGTCGCTCACGCGATACTCCTGGCGGGCGCGCTTAACGTTGGGCGCGGCGGCCACGATCACGTCGGCGTATGCATGCACGTGGTTGCGGTCGAAGCGCACCGCAGGCACCACTAGGGCGCGGTTACGATAGAGCTCGCAGTTGATGTTGCGGCGACGGTTCTCGCCGTACCATTTGCGCTGCTTATCGAGAACGTTGTACAGATACGAATCGGCGCACAGTGTGGCCTCCTGGCCCAGATAACCCTGAATATAGCCACCGCCCGGGTTGGTGAACGAGGCAAAGGCGAGCACGGCCATGTCGCAGAACTGCGCATAGCCACGACCGTTGTCCAAGATGGCCTGCGTGGCGGAGGCATCGAGTACGGTGACCTCAGGCAGAGACGCAGCAGGCTCCTCAGCAGGCGCGGACTCAGCTTCGGCGATTTCCTCGGCAGGCTCCTCGACGGGCTCAGGAGCTGCCTCGGTCTCGGGCGCTGCCTCGCTCTCGGGTGCTGCCTCGACCTCGGCAGCCTCCGCGCCCTCGACGTCCTCGGCAATCTGTTCTTCGGTGGTCACAGCACTCTGAACCTTGGCCTTCATCGCCGAGACAAAGCCGGCAGGCATACCGTCAAACTCGCGAACACCGGCAAGCGAACGCTCGATATCCTTGGCGCACGCTTCGGACACAGTTGCCACGTGACGCTCGGCGGCCTTGGCACGGCCCTCGCGCTTGGGATTGGGCTGACCCGCTCGGTTGGACCTGCGGTTACGGTTCCTGTTGTCGACGTCTGCCATAAGTGGTCACCTTTCTCGGTCTCTGCCGCTATCGGCTTTTCCCATCCATGATACCCCGCCGCGTACAAAAAAGACGGCCCCGAAGGACCGCCTTTCGCATCGATTTACACGCACGGCAAGCACCGCCGCAATTCGCCACTAGTCGCGACGGCCAAGGATGTTCAGGATGCGCAAGAACACGTTGATAATGTCCACGAACAGATTGGACGCCATGAGCACGGCGTTGGGCAGCGTAGGCGGCACCGTCGTGGCAACATAGGTGTCGTAGCCAATAAAGCCGGCGAACACCACGATCACGATCAGGTCGGTGATGGTCTGCGAGACGCCCATGAACATCAGCACGATCTCAACCAGAATAGTGGCGAGCAGAATGCCAAAACCGATGCCATATACGCGCTGGAAAAACTTGGGGAACGTCACGCCCAAGGCGCCAAAGACAAAGGTGATGGCGGCCGTGGCGATAAAGGCAGTGTTGATGGTGGGCAGGTCGTAGTTGGCAAGGCCAAACGACGCGGTCAGGCCAAAGGTGCTCGCAAAGATTACGTAGCCCACAAGGGATAGGCCCACGGACTGCTTGCTGGCGGCGGCCGACATCATGACCATGCCGACGATGGTCAAAATAAATGAGCCAAAGACCAGCGGCAAAGCGGCGCCGCTCATCATCATGCGGGCAAACGCCATGGTGCTCGTAAAGTAAGCACCAGCGCCCATGGCACAAAAGCCCAAGAAGATGAGGGCAGACATGGCAAGATTGTACGCACGCGGCGACATCTCCTTGGCACGGCTTGCGCCGGCCTCGATGGGGCCGTTCTGATAGCCCTGGATATCGTTCATAATTTCGTCCTTTCAAAAAGTGCCGTGAAAGACGGCGCAGCAGGTGACAAGATTCCTGTCATTGTACCCGAATGCCGTACGTCCTTACCCACGGCGCTCGCCCTCGAGCGTACGATCAAAGGCCCAGACCCACCAACGCATCACGTGCGCCTGCGAGCCGTCCGCCCGCTCGCGCGTCTGGTCCTCCAGATACAACTCGGTCGCGTGCCCGCCAAAACGCACCTTATAGGTCGCCGTACGGATGCCGTGGACCGTCAGGCCAAACCCGGTGGTCGAGATAATTTCATCGATTGTAAAACAACGTCCGTCGACCCAGCAGACGGCGACTGGCACGACTTGTCCGCCCGCGAGGATGCGAGCCACGACGTCCACATACTGCTTGTGTACGCGCCGAGTTTTGCCGTCTGTCTGTCGATATTCCATGCCTCCTATTATCGAACGCATGTTTGCATGTTGTAAAGCGAACAGACTGTGGTTTTGGAGTGTCGTAGTAATCGCACGTGTCCGCATGGCGTGTTAGCAAAAAGAACACCCGCGGTCAACAGGGCTAATATTCAATTTTAGTGCCAAAAAGTTCACTTCTCCCATCAGAACTCGGTAAAGAAACCCGCAGGAGGTGATACGATTTATCATGTTTTTGTAACGTGCCTGCAAACTTCGAGAAAGCCCATATATGGACGTAACGTTCTCAACCTTCCTCGGCCAAATTGTGTCGAACCCAGTCCTTGCCGTCACCGTGATCCTCGCGTTGGGCGCCATCTTCGTCAATGGATGGACCGACGCGCCCAACGCCATCGCGACCTGCGTCACTACGCGTTGCATGCCCGCCCGCGCCGCCATTCTCATGAGCGCCGCATTCAACTTCCTCGGCGTGCTCATCATGACGCACTTTAACGCGAGCGTCGCCAACACCATCTCACATATCGTCGACTTTGGCGGAAACAGCACCATGGCGCTCGCCTGCCTGTGCGCGGCGCTGTTCTCCATCGTCGTCTACGGCGCCACAGCGTCGCGTTTTGGCATCCCCACCTCGCAAAGCCACAGCCTTATCGCCGGCCTGACCGGTGCCGCCATCGCCCTCGGCGGCGCGAGCAGCGTCAACGTCCACGAGTGGATGAAGGTCATCTACGGCCTGGCGCTCTCCATCGGCCTGGGCTTTGTTATGGGCTGGGTCCTGTGCAAGCTCGTCTCGATTCTTTTCGCCGCCGCCAACAGGCGACGTGCCAATGTCTTCTTTAAATACGCTCAGATCGCGAGCGCCGCGGCCATGAGCTTTATGCACGGCGCGCAGGATGGACAGAAGTTCATCGGCGTGCTCTTTTTAGGCGTGGCCTTCGCCAACGGCCAGACGAGCATCGGCGATGCCGGCATCCCCATCTGGATTATGCTGCTGTGCTCGGCCACTATGGGTATCGGCACCAGCGTGGGCGGCGAGCGCATCATCAAGTCCGTCGGCCAGAGCATGGTCAAGCTCGAGAAGTATCAGGGCTTCTCTGCCGACCTCGCAGGCGCCGCGAACTTGCTGCTTGCCACCCTTACCGGCATCCCCGTGTCCTCCACGCACATCAAAACCTGCGCCATCATGGGCGTCGGCGCCGTCAAGCGCCTTTCGGCCATCAACTTCGGCGTGGTCAAGGACATGATGTTCACCTGGTTCTTCACCTTCCCCGCCTGCGGACTCATCAGCTTTGTCATGGCCAAGCTGTTCATGATGTTCCTCTAGTCAAACCGAGCGTCCATCCGGACTGCAATGCTTCGCCCACCCGTCTTCGCCTCGAAAGGACCCACCCATGGCAAAGAAACCCGATTCGTTCTACTTTGACAACTACGTTGCCTGCGCCGACCTAGCCGTACAGGCTGCCGAGCTGCTCACCAAGATTTTCGAGAACTTCAATCCCGCGAAGATTCACGATATGCTCGACAAGATGCACTCAATCGAGCATGCGGCCGACAAGAAGCACCATGAGCTTGAAGACGCCCTGCTCACGGCCTTTATCACCCCGCTCGAGCGCGAGGACCTGGACCTGATGAGCTGCTCACTCGACACCGTGCTCGACCGTATCGAGGGCGTAGTGCAGCGCGTCTACTTCACCAACATCCAGAGCATCCATCCCGACGCCATCGTCATCGCCCACAAGGTGACTGACGCCTGCCGCGCCATGAAAGACCTGATGGTCGAGCTGCCCAACTACCGCAAGTCCAAGACCCTGCGCGAACTCGTCATCCAGATCAACACCATCGAGTCCGAAGCCGACGAGCTCTATATCAACGCCATGCGCAACCTGCACGTTAACGGCAAGGACCCGCTCGAGGTCATCGCCTGGCGTGACGTGTACGCCTTCCTGGAGTACTGCGCTGACTGCTGTGAGAATGTGGCCGATGTCGTGGATTCGATTGTCATGAAGAACAGTTAATTGGGGATACGCGTCCCATCGGCGAAGGCCCGGCACCTATTTGCTTTCTCACTCCGACTGCACGGCAGAGTCGTTCGAAAGTAAATAGGTGTCGGGCCTTCGCCTTACGTATCACCATTGGAACTTTGGCTGATGGGTTGGGCGCGCTGTAGACGCTGTTGACGGGGCCGTTAATACCCTATTGGTCACTTCTTACAATTTTCTTGCTGATGGATTTTCAAGGAAACACAGCTCCAGTAAATCCTTTAAATCGCTCGCTTTTACATCCGACATATTTTCGTATTCCAGTTCACAGACAGTGAAAAATTCGAACTCTTTTTCACCATAGGTATTCCAAAGTTCTTGCAATCTCTTATTTCTATGATTGCCGCTTTTTAACTCAAAGCCATGACGGTTAAACCATGTACTACCATCACGAGAGCTATCAAAGAATTGCTCTCCAGTTGCAATGCACTTAACACAAAATACACCCATCACTGGATGACGTTCTTTCCATTCGGACACGAGTTCTTTCTTTTTTGATTTATCCATTATTCTTGGCTCTGTTAGACCAAGATTGACATTCAGCCCAATCGTTTTGCAATTGCACAATA
>UQHR01000037.1 GCA_900540905.1 uncultured Collinsella sp.
GCCGGAGAGCACTTAATGTGCTCTCCGTGCGAGCAGGACTGTCCGAGCAGGCGACTTCGCATGCCGCCGGGCAGCCGGGGCCGACGCCCCTCAAAGATTTTCAAAAAAGTTGTTGACGCGCGCGTAACGACTCGTCTAATATATCCCTTGCGCGATGGACCTGTAGCTCAGTTGGTTAGAGCGTCCGGCTGATAACCGGGAGGTCACAAGTTCGAATCTTGTCAGGTCCACCACTTTCTTTCGCAATAAACACCCCAGCGAGAGCCGAGTCGCCGCTGGGGTGTTTATTACTGTCTCCGTGGGGGTTTAGCTCAGCTGGGAGAGCGCGGGCTTTGCAAGCCTGAGGTCAGGGGTTCGATCCCCCTAACCTCCACCATGATGGACCTGTAGCTCAGTTGGTTAGAGCGTCCGGCTGATAACCGGGAGGTCACAAGTTCGAATCTTGTCAGGTCCACCATCAAAACTGTGAAGAGCCTCGGGGCAATTGCCTCGGGGCTTTTTTCTTGTCTGCGATAAATCTCATTTTGGTTTTGTGTGCTGGGCGAAAGATTGGGTAGTATAGCTATTCAATGCGGCAGCCCCGCCGCACGTTAACCGCTACGTACCGGAGGTGTTCCATGGTTCGTGTCGACATAGAGACCATCGTCATGGCCGCCGGTCCCGTGCCATCGCTCATCGTGCTTCGCGAGCGCAGCAGCAAATCGGACTCGCTCGCGCCGCTGCGTTCCCTTTCCATTCAGACTGGTTCGTTTGAGGCCGCTGCCATCAGCCGCGGCATCGATAGCGGCCGCGCCGAGCGCCCGATCACCCATGACCTGCTGCTCGATACCGTTGACGCTCTGGGGGCCAAGCTCGAGCGCATCGAGATTGTGCGTGCCGAGCCGCCGGTGTTCTATGCGACGGTTGTCGTGCTTGCCAATGGTGACGAACGCAAAATCGACGCCCGTCCCAGCGACGCCATCGCTCTCGCCGTGCGCAGCAACGCCCCCATGTTTGTGGAGGACGACATCATGAATCGTCTGGGTACCGTTTCTACCCACGCCGAGGAAGTTGACGACGAGCAGGAGTTCGAGAAGTTCGACGAGTTCGTCCATACGCTCTCCCCCGATGATTTCTAAATGCGGGACGGCCAGGTTGCGGAGCGTTCGCTGATGGCCGGCAGCATGTCGGCCGAGGCGGCTGCCATTGTGCGTGAAGCCCAGATGCGCTCGGAGGCATCCGAAGCGGCTCGCATCGCCTATGTGACGCAGGCCCGCACGCTTCGCGAGCGCCGTGGCTCCTATATCAAGATGGTTGTCGTCTCCGCCCTTGTCGCGGCAATCTGCTCTCGTCTTCGTGGTACAGTTGGTGCGCTTGGGTTTTCGATTTCAACAGGCTTGGTGATCTGGGGCGTGGTCGATGCGGTAATGCTGGCCAACCAGATCAAGGTGCTCGACAAGCGCGCGATGGATATGATGCGCGCCCGCGACGCTGCCGCCAAGATCGCTGCCGAGGCGCAAGAACTGTAACGACGCCGGACTCGATGGGAAGGTCTAAAGATGGCACAGGATATGCAGGACGCCGGTAACGTCTCCGCCGAGCTCGACGCCATGGTGTGCGATCTGATTGGCGCCTTCTTGGACGACCTTGCCGCGGGCGAGAACCCGGGCGTGGTCGTGGCAATTGAGGACGCTGCTTCCAACCGCTATCTGGCGGCGCTCGACGAGGATGGCGAAGAGGCGTGCCTCGAGGCCGCCACTAACTTTATCTCCGAGCATAAGATGGGTCTTAAGGACGAGGGGCTGGGCCGCATCGCCCGCTACGCCATCGGCTATACCGGCTGCGTCGAAATTGACGGCGGCTATCACGATGCCCTGCTCGTGAGCTTCTTCGAAACCACGCTCGAGAGCGGTTTTTCGGCATATGTGCTGTATGAGGGCATGGGTGCCGGCGATGGTTTTATGTGGAGCGACCCTGAACCTGCAGGTGAGGAAACCCCTCTTATCTAAAATCGCTAAAATAAACGAGTTTTCGGTAAAAGGCTCAATATTCCCGCTGAGCGTTGCATTGCTGGGCGGGCCGCATACGCGTGCCGTTTGTATATGGATAGAAGATAGGGGAACTACATGCGCGTAGACAATCTGAGGAACATCGCCATCATCGCCCACGTCGACCACGGCAAGACGACGATGGTCGACAAGCTCCTGCGTGCCACGGACGCCTTCCGTGCCAACCAGCAGGTCGAGGACCGCGTCCTGGATTCTAACGACCAGGAGCGCGAGCGCGGCATCACGATCCTCGCCAAGAACATCTCTATCGAGTACAAGGACGTCAAGATCAACGTCATCGACACCCCGGGCCACGCCGACTTTGGCGGCGAGGTCGAGCGCGTGCTGCGCATGGCTGACGGCGCCCTGCTGCTGGTCGACGCCTTTGAGGGCCCCATGCCCCAGACCCGCTTCGTGCTGCGTCACGCTATCGACACCGGCCTCAAGATCATGATCGTTATCAACAAGATCGATCGTCCGGGCGCCAACCCCGAGAAGGCCTACAACGACTGCCTGGACCTCATGGCCGACCTGGGTGCCACCGACGACCAGCTCGAGTTTGCCATGGAGCACGTGGTCTACGCCAGCGCCATGAATGGCTTTGCCCGCCTTGACCCCAACGACGGCAACATGGACATGTATCCGCTGCTCGATATGATTATCGACGACATGCCCGCGCCCGAGGTTGACGAGAACGCCCCGCTGGCCATGCAGTGCGTGACTATCGACCACTCCAACTTCGTCGGCCGCATCGGCATCGGTCGCGTGTATTCCGGCGCCATTCACCAGGGCGATCAGATCCTGGTTGTCAAGAACGATGGCTCCAGCGCCACCGCTACCGTCAAGCAGCTCTTTACCTTCGACTACCTGGGCCGCACCGAATGCCAGGAAGTCGGCGCCGGCGACATCGCCGCCGTCGTGGGCATCGACCGCACCGATATCGGCGATGTCTACACCGATCCCGAGAACCCCGTTGAGCTCGAGCCCATCGAGATCGACCCGCCGACTCTGTCCATCGTCTTTGAGGCTTCGACCTCCCCGCTCGTCGGCCGTGACGGCGACATCGTGGGCGCCCGCCAGCTTAAGGAGCGCCTGTTCAACGAGGCCGAGAACAACGTGACCATGAAGATCGAGGAGCTCGAGGACAAGAGCGGCGTCGAGGTCTCTGGCCGCGGCATTCTGCACCTGTCCGTCCTGATGGAGTCCATGCGCCGCGAGGGCTTTGAGTTCCAGGTCGGTCGTCCCCGCGTTCTGTTTAAGAAGGACGAGAACGGTAACAAGCTGGAGCCTGTCGAGCAGGCCGTCGTCGAGTGCCCGGACGAGTACTCGGGCAAGGTCGTCGAGGTCTTCGGCACCTCCGGCGGCATCATGACGAGCATGGACACCTCGGGCATCGTGACGCACCTCGAGTTCAAGATCCCGACGCGCGGCATCATGGGTCTTAAGAACCGCATTATGAACGTCACCCACGGCGAGGGCGTGTTCTACCACACCTTCCTGGAGTACGGCCCCTACGCTGGCGAGATTGGCAACCGCCAGAACGGCGCCATGATCTCCATGACCACCGAGAAGGCCGTTGCCTACGCTCTGGGTACGCTGCAGGAGCGCGGCCAGCTGTTTGTCGAGCCGGGTACCGAGTGCTACGAGGGCATGATCGTGGGCGAGCGCAGCAAGGCCGGCGACATGGTCGTCAACATCGCCCGTACCAAGAACCTGGGCAACCAGCGTTCCTCGACCTCCGACATCTCCGTCCAGCTGGTGCCGCCTCGCACCTTCTCGCTGGAAGAGGCGCTGGAGTATATCGCCGACGACGAGCTGGTGGAGATTACTCCCAAGAACATCCGCCTGCGCAAGCGTCTGCTCAACGCCACCGACCGCAAGAAGGCTGCCGTCCGCGCCGGCCAGGTCAACAAATAATCGCTGGGGCTTATAACCGCCAATAAGAAAGGGCGTCGACCGCACCGTCGGCGCCCTTTTTGGTGCAATGGGGTCAGGTTGCTTTGCAACACCATAAATATGCCTGGCCCTTTTGTGGTGGTTGGCGGCTAGGCGGAGGGAAGGCCTGGCGTGTTGGCGGCTTGCTGGGGCTTGAGGCGGGCGTTGCGCCAGATGATTTGGATAACGTAGCCGAGCATAAAGACAAAGGCCACGCCGCTGATGAAGTCGCCGATGAGGGGAAGTCCCGTGAGGGCACCTGCGGCGATACCGCCGACGGCTGCCATGGCGTAGCGGTTCTGGTTATGTCCGACCATGCGGGCGATTGCGCAGCCCGCAAAAGCGGTGGAGACCAGCGCGATGCCGATAACGCCGCACAAGAGGGTTCCGGCAAGCGACAGGCCAGCGATGGAGATAATCAGCAGTAGGACGGCGGGGACGATAGCGATCGTGCCCAGAAGACCGCTCACCCACAGGGGCGTGGGGTGCTGGTGGAGCATTCCGGCGGCACTGGCGGTCGCACGCGGAAAGACGAGCTCGAGCAGCAGAGCGACAAAGCAGGTCGAGAGCGCCGCGGCCACGATGCCGCCGACGACATCGTTAATGGTGGAAGTATCTTCGTTCTCGGTGCGGTCGATCTTGAGCGCGCCGACCTCGGCTCCTGCGGCGCGCTCGGGGTCCTCGGAGACGTGTGCGTTCACGGTGCCGGTAATGCGGGCATTCTTGCCCAAGACGAGCTTATCGGCCCAAACCTCGACATCGCCGTCGACGGTGCCATCGATTGTCACGGTGTCGCCTGCGAGCGCTGCCGACTTGGCAGAGCCGCGCAGGGCAACCGTCTCGCTCATTGCGTAAAAACAGTTGGCGGTGCTACCAGTGTTGAGCACGACATGCTGACCGGCTACCGTCACGCTGCCATCGATTGCGGTTTTGGAGATATCGATGGTGCGCGCCGCCAGGCGAACGGCGCCGCCTACGGTGCAGTCGCGAATCGACAGGCTCTCGCCTGCCGCGATAATATCGCGGCCGATGGAAGCGTCGTCTAGGTTAAGGCTTTGGCCGGCCCAGTACAGGTCGCCTTCGACGCCAGACGGATTTGAGTCAACTTCGGTTGCGAGCACGTTGCCGGCGGTGTCTGTGCCGGCGAACGACGTTGTGGGAAGCGCGATCAGCGCAAGCGCTATCAGTGCGAATAGGAGGGCGGTGCGGGCCTGCGCTTTACGGCGCCGGGACGACGGTTCTAGGTTGCAAGGCATAATGAATCCTTCGTTAGATACTCGACATGTATCTAACAGGGTACCCAACGCGCGGGCGCTCTAAAAGAACCTCTCGGTTGCATTTCGAAGGGTCGTGCCGCGCTGTCTACTTTTTGCGATGCAAGAAGCGCGCGATGTCTTCCTCGGTGGGGCTTTTGATGTCAAAGCGCAGCGAGAGCCAGCGCAGGCCCATGGTCACCGCAACGCATACGACTAGCGCAGCGACATTGCTGACCAAGCCACTCATGACGAGGCTTACATAGCTTGCCGATCCGGCGATGGCCGCGATGGCATAAAAGTTAGTGCGTTGGAAAATGCCTGGGACCACGCCCATAAAGCCGTCGCGCAACATGCCGCCACCCACCGCGGTGAAGAAGCCCATCATGATGCATACGGCCGGCGCAAAGCCATAAACCAGTGCCTTGTCCGCTCCGGTGGCGGCGTAGATGCCGACCGAGATGATGTCGAGCAATGGGATGAGTTTCTCGGGTTTATCGACGATTGCCGGGAAGATGTAGATGATGGCCGCCGTGGCGATGGAAAGCGGGAGTGCCATCGGCTGGTTGAGGATGTAGACGTTGCCCACCTGCAGCGTCATGTCGCGTAAAAGACCGCCGCCCAGACCGCAGACCACGGCGAGTGCGACCGCGCCCACCAGGTCGAGCTTGTGCTCGCGCGCAACCAGCACACCCGAGATCGATGCCGCGACAACGGCGAACATCTCGAGCCAAAATGGGATAGCGACCATGGCATCCGAGGCATGTGAGGTAACGGTTATAGCGGCGACGACGGGCAAGATGGGGTCCTTTGAGTTGCGAGTTTAGACAATGCCCGTACATAGTACATGGTTGGCGGGTCTCGCGACCCCATTGCTCGGCAAACGGTCGGGACTGGGCGCGGGCGTGGCGTTGTTGGAATGCCAGGGGTCCAAAACATGTACATTAGCCTCCAAAGATGTCAGAAAATGTCGTTTTTGGAGGGTGATGTACATGTTTGGTTGGGATGTGCGGCCGAGAGGGGATCCGATAACAAAAAAGCTCCCGTTGCTGGGAGCTTTCTCAACCAAAATGGCGGAGGAGGAGGGATTCGAACCCTCGTGACCTTATACAGGCCAAACGGTTTTCGAGACCGCCGCATTCAACCACTCTGCCACCCCTCCGCGTGGGGTAAAAACAAAGCAGGCTCAAAGGCCTGCTTTGGAATTAACTGGCGGAGAGTCAGGGATTTGAACCCTGGAGACGCTTTTGACGCCTACACGATTTCCAATCGTGCTCCTTCGGCCACTCGGACAACTCTCCGTTAAATGCGAAAGTCAGTATACACGAGGAATCGCAAAGTGCAAACAGAAAAGTTGGCATTTTTTGAAACGCTTGGCTTCGTGACGGGATCTAGAAGGCCAAAAACGGGCTCTGACCAGCATGGCTGCATGCAGCAAATTGTTCAAAATAGGTATTTATAGACGACGTGTCAGCAATTTTAAAAATCTTTGAACGGTGTTGTGAGCCACTGGTATGCATTTCGCGACCACAGCCTTGCACTTGCTGACCTGCGGTTCGATTTGGTTTGTCCCCGCAGCGCCGTATCTTGTCCACAGATCCGTCAAGCATTTGGTCAGCATTTGGTTGGAAGACGCATGAAGTGCCGTGTGAGTATGGACATATGTGGAGGTCATGAGGTTGTAGCTGCACATTCTTGCAGCCTGGGAGGTTGAAAGATATTATTACCAAGTCTTTTCCTGCTTCAGGCGCACCTTCACGACCTGAAGCCACATTTGCCCAGAGGAGGTGACAATATGAAGGCTTATGAACTGCTGTTCTTTGTTGACCCGTCGCTCGACCCCGAGACTCGTCTCGCTGTTATGAAGCGTATCGATACCACGATCGCTGAGGGCGCTGGCAAGGTCGACTCCGTTGACGAGTGGGGCAAGCGCAAGCTCGCCTACGAGATCAACGACCTCACCGATGGTGACTACACCCTCATCAACTTCCACGCAGATCCTACCCAGATCGCCGAGCTTGATCGCGTCCTGCGCATCACCGACGCTGTGGTCCGCCACATGATCGTCCGCCGCGACGACCAGGAGTAAGACTGTCGTTTTGGACTGGGCTTGTGCCCCAAGAGGAAGTAGTGAGTTATGAGCATCAATCGAGTGAACATCACCGGTAACCTCACGCGTGATCCCGAGCTGCGCGCCACCGCCGGCGGAACCCAGGTTCTGTCCTTTGGCGTCGCCGTGAACGATCGTCGCCGCAACCCGCAGACTGGCGAGTGGGAGGACTATCCCAACTTTGTTGACTGCACTATGTTCGGCACGCGCGCCGAGGCCGTGAGCCGTTTCCTGGCAAAGGGAAACAAGGTCGCGATCGAGGGCAAGCTGCGCTACAGCTCTTGGGAGCGCGACGGCCAGCGCCGGAGCAAGCTTGAGGTCATCGTCGATGAGATCGAGTTTATGAGCTCCCGTGGTGGCCAGGGTGCCTACGATCAGGGCGGTTACGCCCCTGCAGCGCCCGCACCGCGTCCTGCCGCACCGGTGGCTACGCCGCCCGCGGTCGACGTCTACGATGAGGACATCCCGTTCTAAGGGCTGTTCACCTATTTTTGAGTGAGAGGCGGCTTCGGTTCGCCGAAGTTGCCAAACGAAAGGTATTTTGACATGGCTAATGATTTTTCTGCACGTCAGCCGCGTCGTAAGTACTGCCAGTTCTGCAAGGAGAACACTGAGTTCATCGACTATAAGGATACTCAGCTTCTCCGTAAGTACATGACCGACCGTGGCAAGATCAAGCCCCGTCGCGTCACTGGCGCTTGCACGCAGCATCAGCATGACATCGCCAACGCCATCAAGCGCGCCCGCGAGATGGCTCTCCTGCCGTACACCGTCCCCGTGGTTTCCTCTCGTGGCAACCGCGACCGCGGCTAAGAAGGGAGACGCATCATGAAGGTTATTCTTCTCGATGAGATCAAGGGCAAGGGCGGCGAGGGTGACGTCGTAGAGGTCGCTCAGGGTTACGCTGAGAACTTCCTGTTCCCCAAGAAGCTCGCTGTTGCCGCCACCAAGGGCAACCTCAAGCAGCTTGACGAGCGTCGCAACAACATCGCCAAGCGCGAGGCCGTCCGTCTGGCTACCGCCAACGAGACCAAGGCTGCCTTCGAGGGCAAGACGGTCACCGTTGACGTCAAGGTCGGCGACGAGGGCATCCTCTTTGGCTCCGTTACCGCCGCTATGATCGCTGACGCCATCAAGGCTCAGCTCGGTATGGACATCGACCGCAAGCGCGTCGAGCTCGGTAAGCCCATCAAGGTTGCCGGTGCCCACACCGTTGCCATCTCGCTGTACCGCGAGATCAAGGCCGAGGTTGTCGTTCTCGTTGGCGTTACCGCCGAGGAGCTCGCTGCCGAGGCTGAGGCTGAGGAGACCGCTGAGGTCGCCGAGGCCGAGACCGCCGAGGTCGAGACTGAGGCTGCTGCCGAGTAGCATTTGCTGCAACGCAACAATCTTGTTCTAAGAAGGGCGCTCTGGGAGACCAGGGCGCCCTTTTGTTTTCTACGCTCGGCGAGCGCCATGGCAGGCGTTGTGGTGAAGTCCCACATGCGGGACCGTTCATCCGTTTCGTTCGGTGATGATTGCCGGGGCGCGGCCCGTTTTGGGGCTGTGGCTGATACTATGGATGCTCGCAAGCGATATGAATGAGGATGCTCATGGCATATGACGAAAGGGAGGCGGGGCTGACGGTCGAGGACCGTGGCTCCAAGTTGGGTCTCCCTCAAAACCAAGATGCAGAGGCCAATGTACTGGCCGCCATGCTGCTGTCGCCCGAGGTGGTCGAGGAGGCCCAGGTCGAGCTGCAGCCCGATGACTTCTACCGGCCCATCCATAAGACCATCTACACCGCGATGGTCGATATGTACAACAGCCGCATTCCCATCGACTCCATATCGCTGATCGATTACCTGCGTAGTATCAACAAGCTTGATGCCGTGGGCGGCGAGGCCTACATTTTGGAGCTGATGGGTCAGACCCTGTCGCTCGTGAACTGGCAGCACCATGCCGCCATCGTCCGTCGCGACTCGATGCTGCGCGAGCTGATCGGTGCCACCAACGAGATCAACGCGCTGGCCTATAACGCCCCTACCGACACCAAAGAGGTCGTGGAGCTGGCCGAGAGCAAGCTGCTCAAGGTCACGGCGCGCGAGGTCAAGTCGAGCTATAAGACGCTGACCGAGTTTATGGTCGAGGCCTATAACGAGGCCGAGGAAGTGTGTAAGGCCGGCGGACAGGCCGCGGGCGTGCCCACCGGCTTCCCGTCACTCGACCGCATGCTTATGGGTTTCCGCGAGGGCCAGCTCATCATTATCGGCGCCCGCCCTGCCGTGGGTAAGACGTCGTTCGCTCTGAACCTGGCGCTCAACGCCGCCGCTGCGGGCTATACCGTCGGCTTCTTTTCGCTGGAGATGTCGGGCAAGGAAATTGCCCAGCGCCTGATTTGCGCCTACGCCATGATCTCGATCAGCGACTTCCGTACGGGCCGCATTAGCCCCGAGCAGTGGGCCAATATCAACGAGGCCACGCAGACCTTGTCTAAGCTCGACATTTTGATTGACGATACGCCCGGCACCACGGTGACCGAGATCCGCGCCAAGAGCCGCCGCATGCTCCACAACAAGGAGAAGGCCATCATCATCCTGGACTACCTGCAGCTGGTGAGTCCTCCGCCGGGACGTCGCTCCGAGAGCCGTACCGTCGAGGTCTCCGAGATGTCGCGTGGCTTAAAGATCATGGCCAAGGAGCTCAAGATTCCGTTGATCGCGCTGTCGCAGCTGTCGCGTCAGGTCGAGTCCCGTACCGGCAAACGCCCGCAGCTGTCCGACCTGCGTGAATCGGGCTCCATCGAGCAGGACGCCGACATCGTTATGTTCTTGGACCGCTCCGCCGATGAGGCCGAGGCCTCGCGTGACGATCGACCCGACGAGGGCGTTACACGTATCGTCGTGGCCAAGAACCGTTCGGGCCCGATCGGTGACGTCGACCTGATGTTCCTGCCGGCATCCACCAAGTTCTATGAGCTTGATGGGGCGCATACCGAGGAGTAGGACAGGCGCCCGTTGCACGGGTATACTGGGAATGTTTTGTGCTTCTGCGTGCCAGCGTGGCGCGTAGACAGTCCATGAATGTAAGGAGTAAACATGCCGTCAACCGTTTTGGTCGGTGCCCAGTGGGGCGATGAGGGCAAGGGTAAGATTTGCGACCTGGTCGCCGGCGACTTCGATGCCGTCGTGCGCTATTCGGGCGGTAATAACGCCGGCCACACCATCGTCGTCAACGGCAAGAAGTACGGCCTGCACCAGGTGCCCTCCGGCATCATGTATTCCGACCATGTGTCGGTGATCGGTAACGGCTGCGTCGTCAACCCCAAGGTTGTCCTTGAGGAGATTGACATGTTCGAGGCCGACGGCATCACCACCAAGAACCTCAAGATCAGTGGCAACGCGCACATCATCATGCCGTACCACATCGACCTGGATGGTGCTTTTGAGCAGAAGCTCGGCAAGAAGAACATCGGTACCACCAAGCGCGGCATCGGTCCGTGCTACCAGGACAAGATGGCCCGCATCGGTCTGCGCATGCAGGACATGCTGGACGAGACGCTGTTCCGCGACAAGCTGGAGACCGCTCTTGCCCGCGTGAATCCCGAGCTCGAGCTCATCTACCACCTGCCCACCTACACCGTGGACCAGATCTGCGACGAGTACCTGCCCATGGCCGAGCGCCTGCGTCCCTACATCACCGAGACGAGCCTGCTGCTCAACAACATGATCGACGAGGGCAAAGACCTGCTGTTCGAGGGCGCCCAGGCGACGCTGCTCGACATCGACCACGGCACCTATCCGTACGTGACGTCTTCTAACTGCACCGCCGGCGGCGCCATCACCGGCTCCGGCGTCGGTATGAAGAATGTCGACCGCGTGCTGGGCGTCATGAAGGCCTATATCACCCGCGTCGGTTCGGGCCCCATGCCCACCGAGCTTTCCTATGAGTCCGAGGCCGGCCATACGCTGACCGAGGAAGGCTATGAGTACGGCGTGACCACCGGTCGCCGTCGTCGCTGCGGCTGGTTCGACGGCCCCATCGCCAACTACGCCTCGCGCGTCAACGGCCTCACCGATATCGCCATGACCAAGCTCGACGTGCTTTCGGCCTTCGACACCATCAAGGTGTGCGTTGCCTACGACGTTGACGGCGAGCGTTACACGAGCGTGCCTGAGCACCAGGTGCGCTTTGAGCATGCCAAGCCCATCTACGAGGAGCTCCCGGGCTGGAAGTGCGACATCACCGGTTGCCGCAGCTTTGAGGAGCTGCCGCAGGAGGCTCAGGACTACGTGGCATTTATCGAGGATCTGGCACACACCCGCGTGACGTTCATTGGCGTCGGCGCCGGTCGCGAGCAGATCATCAACCGATTCTGGAAGTAATCGGCACTATTCGGTTATTGCGATATACCCCTTTGCAGCCCAGGCGGGCGGCCGAGGGGTATATTTGCTTTGTAATGGGTCCGCATGGTTGGCGGACCGTTCATCCATAGAGGAGGCACCCTTGAAGGCGGACACTCAAACCATCGACATCCTGTTGTTGGGCAGCGGCGGCCGCGAGCATGCTCTGGCAGCAAAGCTCGCAGCATCACCGCGCGCCGGCAAGCTCTACATTGCGCCGGGTAACGGCGGCACCGCGAGCTGCGGCGAGAACGTGGTTCTCGACGATTGCGATCCTGCGGCCGTGGCGGCGTTTGCCCAGAGCCACGGATGCGGACTCGTGGTGATTGGCCCCGAGGCTCCGCTCGTGGCGGGCGTTGCCGATGCCGTGCGTGCGGCGGGCATTCCCTGCTTTGGCCCGGGTGCCGAGGGCGCTCAGATGGAGGGTTCCAAGTTATTCTCCAAGCAGCTCATGGAGCGTGCCGGCATTCCGACGGCCGCCTACGGCTCGTTTACTGACGAGGCGTCGGCTCTTGCCTATGTGCGCGAGCAGGGCGCCCCGCTGGTCGTGAAGGCTGACGGCCTGGCTGCAGGCAAGGGCGTTATCGTGGCGACTGAGCTTGCGCAGGCCGAGGAGGCCGTGCGCGAGTGCTTTGGCGGCACCTTTGGCGATGCCGGCAACACCGTTGTCATTGAGGAAATGCTGACCGGCCCCGAGTGCTCGCTGCTGGCCTTTACCGACGGCAAGACCGTGCGCCCCATGGCCACCTCGCAGGACCACAAGCGTGCGCTCGAGGGCGACCTTGGCCCCAACACCGGTGGCATGGGCGTCTACAGCCCGGTGCCCATCGTGACCGACGAGGAGCACGCCACCATGGTGAAGGTCATGGAGCAGACCGTGGCCGAGCTCGCCGCCGAGGGCATCGACTACCGCGGCTGCCTGTACGGCGGCTTTATGCTCACCTCCGCCGGCCCCAAGGTGCTGGAGTTCAACGCCCGCTTTGGCGACCCTGAGACGCAGGTCGTGCTGCCGCGCCTCAAGAACGACCTGGTCGAGGTTATGCTCGCCTGCGCCAACTGCGAGCTTGATCAGATTGAGCTCGATTGGCGTGACGAGTGGGCCGTGGCTGTTGTCCTGACGAGCGCGGGCTACCCCGGCAGCTACGAGAAGGGCAAAGTCATCACCGGCATCGCCGACGCCGAGGCTATGGAGAACGTGACCGTGTACCATGCCGGCACCGCCGTGGTGGACGGTCAACTCGTGACCAACGGCGGCCGTGTGCTTGCCGTGACCGCGCTGGGCGATACGTTTGAGAACGCCCGCAACCTTGCCTACGAGGCCTGTGAAAAGATTGATTTTGAGGGCAAGATCTTGCGTCATGACATCGGTCTGCGCGCGCTGCGTGGCCGCGACGCCTGGGATGCCTAAAGTCCGAGAGGGATGAGACGGATGGACGAGAAGAACGAAGAGCTCGTGGATGCGCAAATCGTCGAAGAGGACAGCCGCATGTATGGGCACGCCGAGGGCGAGCCTGGTGGCGAGGTTGCTGACGAGCCGGCGCTGGTGCTGGGCGACGACGACCCGCACGATGCCGAGCTGCACGAGAAGATTCTTTCGGAGGAGTGCGCCTGGAAGGGCAAGATCCTCGACGTCCACCGTCTTGAGGTTGAACTGCCCAATGGTCACCGCTCCGCCCGCGATATCGTTCGCCATCCGGGTGCGGCGGCCGTTGTGGCACTGACCGAGAGCGGCAAGATCGTACTGGTGCGTCAGTACCGCACCGCCATCGACCGCGTGACGGTCGAGATTCCCGCCGGCAAGCTCGATCCAGGCGAGGACCCGCTCGATTGCGCCAAGCGCGAGCTGCATGAGGAGACGGGCTTTAGGGCCGGTCGCATTCGCTTTTTGACGTCGATCGTCACGTCCTGCGGCTTCTGTGACGAGATCATTCACATCTACCTGGCCACCAAGCTCGAGTTCGATGCACCCAACCCCGATGATGACGAGTTTGTCAACGTTGATCTGGTGCCGCTGCACGAGCTGATCGACGCCGTGCTCGACGGCAAGATCGAAGACGCCAAGACCGTCGTGGGCGCCTTGGCCTGCGATAGCATCGCACACCGACTAGGCGGAACTGAGCTTTAAAAGCGAGGGCGACCCTGGGGCAAACACTACTGATTATTTTGTCCCAGGGTCTTACGTTATTGTTTTATCTCCGAGGACTGCATGTTTAAGAGGTTTCTTTCTTACTACGAGCCCCAGATGGGGCTTTTTGTTGCTGATACTGTTTGTGCTCTGGTGCTTGCCGCCATTGACCTTGCTTTTCCTATTATTCTGCGCAATTTGACCGGTGGGCTATTTACTCAGGGTCAGGCTGCCATTATGCAGGCGCTCGGCATGATCGCGGTGGGCTTGGTGCTGATGTATGCCGTCCGCTGCGCCTGCCGCTACTTTGTGAGCTATTGGGGTCACGTGATGGGCGCGCGCATGGAGTCCAAAATGCGCGAGGACCTGTTCGACCAGTATGAGCGCTTTAGCTTTGCATACTTCGACCGCAACAGCTCGGGCGACATGATGAGCCGCGTGGTCAACGACCTGTTCGATATCTGCGAGGCGGCGCACCACGTGCCCGAGTGGATCATCATCTGCGGCATCGAGATCATCGGCTCGTTTGTGATCCTCTTTACCATCGCCCCGGTGCTGGCGCTTGCCATGGCCGTGGTGACGGCGGCGTTTGCGGTCATCATGTTTTGGCAGAACATGCGCATGCGCGAGGTCTTTAGCGACAACCGCAAAAAGATCAGCGGCATCAATGCACAGCTGCAGGATTCTCTGGCGGGCATGCGCGTGGTCAAGAGCTTTGCCAACGAGGAGACCGAGCGTGCCAAGTTCCGTGCCTCTAACGACCGCTACCTTTTGTCCAAGGAGAACATGTATCACGCCATGGGCGTCTATACCGCGACGTATGGCCTGCTCTCGGGTGTGCTCTATGTGATCGTGGTGCTGCTGGGCGGCTGGCTGGTCGCCCAGGGACAGCTGCAGGCGGTCGATATGGCGACCTTCGCACTCTATATTTCGCTGTTCTGCACGCCGCTCGAGACACTCGTCAATTCGGCCGAAACGTATCAGAAGGCCATCGCCGGCTTTAAGCGTATGGACGAGGTGCTCTCGACCGCGCCGGATATCCAGGACAAGCCGGGCGCTACGGATCTGCAGGTGACTGCCGGCGCCGTGGAGTATCACGACGTGTGCTTTAACTACGAGGATGTTGAGCTGGGCGAGGGCGATGCCGACGAACGTCCCGTTATCGACCATATGGACCTGTCCATCAAGCCCGGGCAGACCATCGCTTTGGTTGGCCCTTCGGGCGGCGGCAAGTCCACGACCTGTTCGCTGCTGCCGCGCTTTTATGACGTGGCTGCCGGATCCATTAGCATCGACGGCCAGGACGTGCGTGATGTGACGCAACAGAGCCTGCGTCGTGCCATCGGCCTGGTGCAGCAGGATGTCTATCTATTTGACGGTACGATTGGCGAGAACATCGCCTACGGCAAGCCGGGCGCTACGGCTGAAGAGATCGCCGAGGCCGCCCGTCGCGCCAACATCGATGCCTTTATCGAGTCGCTTCCGCAGGGCTATGACACCGTGGTGGGCGAGCGCGGCAGCCGTCTTTCGGGCGGACAGAAGCAGCGCGTTGCCATCGCGCGTGTGTTTCTCAAGAACCCCAAGATCCTTATTTTGGATGAGGCGACGAGTGCTTTGGATAACGAGAGCGAGGAGGCGGTGCAGGAGTCACTCGAAGAACTGGCGCGCGGCCGCACCACGATTATCATCGCCCATCGTCTTTCGACCATTAAGCATGCCGATGAGATTGCAACCGTTGAGCATGGTCGCGTTGTGGAGCGTGGCACGCACGAGGAGCTTCTCGCCCGTGGCGGCACCTATGCCCGTTACTATCGAATGCAGTTCGAAGGTGCGCGTGCGCACGAGCTCGACTGATTGATATGACAGGAAGTTTATGGCTGACAAGAACCCTTTGACTCCGGAAGAAGTGACGGAGTTATTCTCCGAAATCGATGCATCCGGTGTCTTGGATCCCACGCTTGCCAAAAAGCGAACCGAGCGCTTGCGTGAGAAGGAGGCTGCGGCCAAGCGCGGTGACAAAGCGGCGCTAGCGCAGCTGCGCAGCGAGGACCGCGCGAGCCAGGCAAAACATATCGACCCGCTGTCCGAGGACGATCCTTCGGGCTCGCAGGTGAGCCATACCATTACGAAGACCGCGATGGCCGTGGTCATCGGTATTCTGGTGCTGATCGTGGGCATGCAGATCGGCTACGGCGTGATGCGCCGTCTGAATACCGCTAACCTGTCCGAGAGCGTTTCGGTGGATACCGTCTCGACCGCGCTCAAGGGTGGACTCGAATGGGGCAACGGCTTTACGCAGTTTCCGCTCGATTTTACCGTCGACGAGGCCGATGAGCGCACGGGCACGGTTGAGGTGACGGTGTTGGACACATCGTCTGCCAATGAGCTCGAGCTGCTGTCCAACGGGCAGATCCAGGCCGCGGCGCTTGCGACCAACGCCCTGCTCAACGACAAGATTGACCGCGTGGTGTATAACGTTCACGCCTATATCGACGAGGATAGCAACATTCAGCACGATTCCTTTTTTGGCATGTTCCCCGCGCGGGGTCATCAGAGCGCCATTTTGACGTTTGTGTGGACCAAGAGCTCATCCAACGCCACGAGTATCGACTGGAAGATGCGCATCGTAAGCATGGACGACACCATTGCCGAGCGCATTCAAAAACAGGTGAACTCGGTCTCGTCGCTGATCGAGGACCCGGTGGTGAGCCAGACCAAGATTGACGAGGAGAAGGCCGAACGTGACCTGGAGCATCGTCTGCATGGCCGCGAGATTTTCCGCGGCGGCAAGCCCGATCGCACACCGTTCGAACTGCTGGAGCAGGACAAGAAATAATAAGACGCCATCATCCCGCGTGAGCCACAAGCCCACGCGGGATAATTTTTCTAGGACGGGGATTAAATAATCATTATGCATAGAAAGTCATAATTATCATTTCGTAAACATTTCGATGAAATTAACGCCATGAGGCATGCTTGCGGTTACAATACCGCGAGGCCTAACTACACACCTTTAAGCCGGTCCTGTGAGACCGGGAAGGAGAATTATGGCGAACAACCATACCGCGGGCGCTGCCGCCCGCACCTTCGCGCCCAGCGAGCTTTGCCAGCGTATGCTGGCCAAAACCAGCAAGGGCACCTGCGGTCCCTGCATCCTGTATCTTGAGGATGGGACCATTTTTTATGGACGTGCATGCGGCGCCGAGGGCACCGCGACCGGCGAAGTCTGCTTCAACACCTCGCTCGAGGGCTACTTTGAGGTCATGACCGACCCGAGTTATGCCGGCCAAATCGTAACCATGACCTATCCGCAGATCGGCAACTACGGCATCGACGAGACCGACGTTCAGTCGGCCTTCCCCGGCGATACCGCTCGCCCCGCGAGTGCTCCGGCCATGCGCGGCATGATCGTGCGCGACATGTGCGCCACGCCTTCTAACTGGCGCTCGGCCGTCAGCGTGCCGGAGTATCTGCGTGCCCACGGTATCGTTGCCATCGAGGGCGTCGACACTCGTGCCTTGGTGCGCCACCTGCGCGACAACGGTTCCAAGATGGGCATCATCTCGACCGAGATCTTCGACGTCGACGAGCTTGCCGAGCGTCTGGCCGCAGCGCCGACGCTGGTGGGCGAGAACCTGGTCAAGACCGTGAGCTGCCCTGAGCCCCACGCTTTTGCCGCGTGCGACCTGCCCGCTACGCATGACTTTGCGCTTGCCCCTGCCGCTCCTGCCCGCCACAACGTGGTCGCCTACGACTGCGGCGTCAAACGCGGCATCCTGGAGGGCCTGGTCCGTGTCGGCTGCGACCTTACCGTCGTGCCGTGGGATACGCCCGCGAGTAAGGTACTCGACAAGAATCCCGACGGCGTCTTTTTATCCAACGGCCCCGGCGACCCCGATGCCGTGGTAGAGACCTACGAGCAGGTGCAGCAGCTGATCGGCAAGGTGCCGGTCTTTGGCATTTGCCTGGGTCACCAGATGATCAGCCTGGCCTGCGGCGCCCAGATGGAAAAGCTTAAGTTCGGTCACCGCGGTGGCAACCAGCCGGTTATGAACCTGGTGAGCCGCCGCGTGGAGATTACCGCGCAAAACCACGGCTTTGGCCTGCTGTTCCCCAGCCTGGGCAAGCTGATTCCCGAGCTCTCTGGCGGCGAGACCGAGCATGCGGCCGACGGCGATCTGCGCGCCTGGGTGCGCCGCGGCATCGCGCCGGTCGTGATGAACGAGCGCTTCGGCCGCATTCGCCTGACGCATGTGAACCTCAACGACGGCACCGCCGAGGGCATCCAGCTGCTCGACGCCCCGTGCTTCTCGGTCCAGTACCACCCCGAGGCCTCGCCCGGCCCCACCGATGCCCACTACCTCTTTACCGCCTTTACGCGACTCATGGACGGCGAGGAGAACTACCTGGACATCGACACCGCGAAGGACCGCCTGCAGGGGTGGAACTTTGCTGAGTCCGAGACTGCCGCGACCGAGACCGAGGAGAACTAACATGCCGAAACGTACTGACATCAAGCGCATCCTCGTTATTGGTTCGGGCCCCATCGTTATTGGTCAGGCCTGCGAGTTCGATTACTCCGGCGCCCAGGCCTGCAAGGTGCTCAAGGAGGATGGCTTTGAGGTCATCCTGGTCAATTCCAACCCGGCGACCATCATGACCGACCCGGGCCTTGCCGACCGCACCTATGTCGAGCCCATCACCGCCGAGTTTATCGAGCGCGTGATCAAGAAAGAGCATCCGGATGCGCTGCTGCCCACGCTGGGCGGCCAGACCGGCCTCAACGCCGCCGTTGAGCTGGCAAAGGACGGCACGCTGGACAAGTACGGCGTCGAGATGATCGGTTGTGACCTGGCCGCTATCGAGCGCGGCGAGGACCGCAAGCTCTTTAACGAGGCCATGGCCGAGATCGGCCTGGAGGTCGCGCGCTCCGGCTATGCCTACAGCGTGGAAGACGCCGAGGCCATTGCCGAGCGCGTGGGCTACCCCTGCGTGCTGCGCCCGAGCTTTACCCTCGGCGGCGCCGGCGGCGGCATCGCGCACACCCACGAGGAGCTCGTCTCCATCGTGAGCCAGGGCCTTGAGCTTTCGCCCGCCCACGAGGTGCTGGTCGAGGAGTCCATCGAGGGCTGGAAAGAGTACGAGATGGAGGTCATGCGTGACCACGCCGGTAACGGCATCATCGTGTGCTCCATCGAGAACCTCGACCCCATGGGCGTGCACACCGGCGACTCCATTACCGTGGCGCCGGCGCAGACCCTTTCCGATCTTGAGTACCAGCGCATGCGCGTGGCCTCGCTCGCCATTCTGGAGAAGATTGGCGTCGAGACCGGCGGCTCCAACGTGCAGTTTGCCGTGAATCCGCAGACCGGCCGCCTCATCGTCATCGAGATGAACCCGCGCGTGAGCCGTTCGTCCGCGCTGGCTTCCAAGGCCACGGGTTTCCCCATCGCCAAGGCCGCCGCACGTCTGGCCGTGGGCTACACGCTCGACGAAATCGTCAACGACATCACCAAGGCCACGCCCGCCTGCTTTGAGCCCACAATCGACTACTGCGTGGTCAAGGTGCCGCGCTTTGCCTTCGAAAAGTTCAAGGGTACCGACCCCACACTCACCACGCGCATGAAGGCCGTGGGCGAGATCATGGCGATCGGTCGCACCTTTGAGGAGGCCTTCGGCAAGGCCATGCGCTCACTGGAGGACGGTCACCAGGGCATCTGCGCCGGTGGCAAGGAGGGTGCCGACAAGCTGAGCGACGATGAGCTCGCTCAGGCCGTGGCAACCCCGACCGAGCACCGCATCTTCTTTGTGGTCGAGGCCCTGCGCCGTGGCTGGGACATCGCCCACATCCATGCCATCTGCGGTATCGATCCGTGGTACCTCAACCGTATCAACGACATGGTGCAGGTCCAGGAGAGCATCCGCGGCCTGCGTGTGGAGGATATCGACGCCGACGCGATGCGCCTGCTCAAGCAGTACGGCACGAGCGACGCCGAGATTGCCGCGCTGACCGGCTCGGACGAGCGCTTTGTGCGCGCCTATCGCAAGGGTCTGGGCGTGGTTCCCAGCATGAAGACGGTCGATACCTGCGCGGCCGAGTTCTCGAGCGCCACGGAGTACCACTACAAGACGTACGAGAACATCTACCGCACGAGGCCGGATGCCAAGAAGTGCGTGGCTCCCGACGAGACCACGCCGGCGGACAAGCCCAAGGCGATGATCCTGGGCGCCGGCCCCAACCGCATTGGCCAGGGTATCGAGTTCGATTACTGCTGCGTGCACGCGAGCTACGCGCTGGCGGCTCGCGGCTTCGAGACCATCATGGTCAACTGCAACCCCGAGACCGTTTCGACTGACTACGACACCTCGGACCGCTTGTACTTTGAGCCGCTCACCTACGAGGACGTCATGGACGTCATTGACGTTGAGCGTCCCGACGGCGTCGTGGTGACGCTCGGCGGCCAGACCCCGCTTAAGCTGGCACGCATGCTCGAGGAGAGCGGCGTGAACATTATGGGTACCAAGCCCGACGCCATCGATTTTGCCGAGGACCGCGAGCGCTTTGCCGCCCTGCTCGACAAGCTGGGCATCATGTACCCGCCGGCGGGCCAGGCCACCTCGTTTGAGGAGGCCGAGGCCGTGGCCGCGCACATCGGTTACCCGCTGTTGGTGCGTCCGAGCTACGTGCTGGGCGGCCGCGGCATGATGATCGCCTACGATGCCGAGCATCTGCGCGATTACATGGCAGAGGCTGCGCGCATCAGCCCCGACTACCCGGTGTATCTGGACCGCTTCCTGGAGGGCGCAATCGAGTCCGATGTCGACGCCCTGTGCGATGGCGAAGAGGTATACATCGGCGGCATCCTGGAGCATATCGAGGAAGCCGGTATTCACTCCGGCGACTCCGCGACCTGCATCCCGCCGTTCAGCTTTAGCGAGAGCCTACAGGCGAAGCTCCGCGAGACCACGCGCCGCATCGCGATGGCGCTGGGAGTCCGCGGTCTGGTCAACGTGCAATATGCCATCAAGGGCGAGACCGTCTACGTGATCGAGGCCAACCCGCGCGCCAGCCGTACCGTGCCGTTTATCTCCAAGGCCACCGGTGTGCCGCTGGCCAAATGCGCGGCGCGCATCATGGCAGGCGATTCCATCGCGAGCTTGGGCCTGCCGAGCGACGAACGTCAGCTGGACTGGTTCTGCATGAAGGAAGCCGTCATGCCCTGGGGTCGTTTCCCGGGCGCCGACGTTATCCTGGGGCCCGAGATGAAGTCGACGGGCGAGGTCATGGGTATCGCCAAGAGCTATCCCGAGGCATACGCCAAGACGCAGCTGGCGATCGACTACAAGCTGCCCGACCCGAGCGCCGGCAAGGTATTCATCAGCGTGTGCGACCGCGACAAGCGCCACATCCTTTCGGTCGCGCGTATCCTGCGTTACCTGGGCTTTGACATCTGCTCCACCGAGGGTACGGCGCGCGTGCTGCGTGGAGGCAACGTGACGTGCGAGATCGTGGAGAAGATTAGCGGCCCGCACGACGGCGAGCGCCCCAACATCGGCGACCTCATCGCCGATGGCAAGATCGCGGTGATCATCAACACGCCGTACGGTCCGGGCTCGCGCGGCGACGGCTATCTGCTGCGCACCGAGGCAGTGCGACGCGGTGTGACCTGCGTGACCGCGATGTCTGCCGCCAACACGTACGTGAGTGCCATCGAGGCGGTGCGCGAGGACCAGCAGGGTCACGGCAGCGCCAACGACATGGGCATGGACGTCATCGCCCTGCAGGACCTGCCGCAGCACACGGTGTAGTTGACCTGGCCGGCCGGGGCGGCAGCCGGACCACTTTTCCCCGCAGCCGTCACGC
>UQHR01000038.1 GCA_900540905.1 uncultured Collinsella sp.
ATCGGGACTTGCAGCGACGGACCTCAGGACGCTCTTACACCACGTCTGCGCGCGCCACCTCCGGAACAGCGGAATTTGCAGAATACTCGCGATTTTGCACGTCACTACAGGGGGTACCCCTGCTTTGGCGGTTTACTTCCCCTGTACCATGGTGAGCGAGATCTTCTTGCGGTCGCGATCGACCTTTTCGACCCACACCTTGACCGTGTCACCGACGCGCACCACGTCGCTCGGGTGCTTGACAAAGCGGTTGGCCAGCTTTGAGATATGCACGAGGCCGTCCTGGTGCACGCCCACGTCGACGAAGGCGCCAAAGTCCACAACGTTGCGCACCGTGCCCTTGAGTTCCATGCCGGGCTCCAGGTCATCGATGGAAAGCGCCGAGCGGCTAAAGACCACCTCGGGCGCGTCGTCTCGCGGGTCGCGGCCGGGCTTTTTGAGCTCGTTGACGATGTCGATGAGCGTGAGGGTGCCGCAGTCCAGGTCGCTTGCCAGCGCCGAGATACTGCCCAGGCGGCGCTCGATGTCGGGCACGCCGCCGCGGCTGAGTTCACTGGCCGCCACACCGGCGCGCTCCAGGACGGATGTGGCCACCTCGTAGCTCTCGGGGTGGACGCTTGTCGCGTCGAGCGGGTTCTTGCCACCGCTGATGCGCAAAAAGCCCGCGGCGTTGAGATATGCCTTGGGTCCCAGCTTGGGGACCTTCTTAAGCTGACGGCGATCGGTAAAGGCGCCGTTTTCCTCGCGGTAGGCCACGATGTTTTTGGCCACGCTCGGCGTGATGCCCGATACGTATCCCAGTAGGCTCGCGCTCGCGGTATTCACGTCGACGCCTACGTGGTTGACGACGTCCTCCACCACGTGGCCCAGAGTGCGCGAGAGCTCGGCCTGGTCAAGGTCGTGCTGGTACTGGCCCACGCCGATAGACTGGGGCGGAATCTTGACGAGCTCTGCCAGCGGGTCTTGCAGGCGACGGCCCAGGCTCATGGCGCCACGCACGGTGACGTCCAGGTCGGGATATTCCTGGCTGGCGAGCTCGGAGGCGGAGTACACCGACGCGCCGGCTTCGTTAACGATGGTGTAGCGAAGGCTGGGCGCCTGCTCGGCAATGAACTCCGAGACGACTTCCTCGGTCTCGCGGCTGGCGGTGCCGTTGCCGATGACGATGGTGTTGACGCTGTCCTTTTTGACGAGGCGGGCGAGCTCGCGCTTGGTGCCGGCGACGTCGTGGCGCGGCTTGGTGGGATAGACCACGCCGTGGTCGAGCAGCTTGCCGGTCTCGTCCATGACGGCGACCTTGCAGCCGGTGCGGTAGCCCGGATCGAGCGCGAGCACGCGGGCGCCGCGCACGGGGCGTGCCGAGAGCAGGCCCTCGAGATTCTTGGCAAAGACGTTGATGGCCTCGGTCTGGGCGCGAACGGTGAGTTTGGCGCGGGCCTCGCGCTCCAGCGAGGGGGCCATGAGGCGCTTGTAACCGTCGGCGATGGCGGCATCGAAGACGGGCGCGAAGACGCCCTGGCGGCGGGGCCAACGGCTGCTGAGGCGCGCTGTGGCGGCAGCGCCGTCGACGTTCACGCGCACGCGAAGCTTGCCCTCGCGCTCGCCGCGGTCGATAGCCAGCACGCGGTGGTTGGGTATACGGCGCAGCGGCTCATCATAGTTGTAGTAGGGCTCGTAGGGAGTCTTTTCGGCGGGGTCGGTGGCCTCGACGACGATGTCGGCGGTGTTTTGCGTAAAGGCGCGCAGGTCGGCGACGTTCTCGGGGTCTTCGGCCACCGTCTCGGCCACGATGTCCGCCGCGCCGGCGAGCGCCTTCTCGGGCGTGTCGAAGCCGGCTTCCTCGTTGACGTAGGCCGCGGCGGTGTCGAGCGCGCTGCCCTTGGCCGAGGCCTGCATGATGATCATGTTGGCAAGCGGCTCCAGGCCTGCCTCGCGGGCCTTCTGTGCGCGGGTCATGCGCTTTTTGCGGTAGGGCTTGTAGAGGTCCTCGACACGCTGGAGCTGCGTGGCCTCGCGAATTTGCTGTTCGAGCTCGGGCGTAAGTTTGCCCTGGGCGTCGATGAGCAGAATGACGTCCTCTTTGCGCTGTTCAAGATTGCGCAGGTAGGACAGGCGCTCGTCGAGTGCGCGCAGGGCGACGTCGTCCATTCCGCCTGTGGCTTCCTTGCGGTAGCGCGAGATAAAGGGGATGGTGTTGCCCTCGTCGATGAGCTTGACGGCTGCCTCGATGTTGGCGGCCTTAAGGTTGAGCTCGTGGGCGAGCTGGGCGATAAGATCCATGGGACTCCTTGCGTTTAAGGTGCGTTTGCAGCACAGGGCTACCAAGGATACCACCCGTTTCAAAAGACTGTTTTGGGCCCGCGCCACGAAAACGACCTATCTACTACGTTTGAACCGTATGGGTCGACCATCCCCCGGTTTTCCGAGAATGCGCAAGCCGTCTACCTGCGCTTTTGATTTTAGGAAATTCGGCATGGTTGAGGGCGGTCGGTTAAACGTAGTAGATAGGCCCATTTCGTGGCGAACGAATCAAGCCGAGGTGCAAAATAGCCCCCGCCCCAGAAAAATCGTCGGCAAGGTAGCAAAAGGCCCCGCGGGCAGGAGGCTGCTCGCGGGGCAAAGAAGAGGGGCTTGTTGGTGACGGACCGAAGGGTTCGGCATGGGGTTTCTGCCGCGGTCGCTCTTAAGGCATTACAGCTCGACGAGCTGGCCGGTCTCGGCGGCCTCCTTGATAGCGTTGAGAAGCGTGAGCGTCTTAACGTTGTCGGCGGGGGTCACGACGGGCTCGACCTCGCGGCGGACAACCTTCACAAAGTGCTTGAGCTGCATCTTGTGCGGCAGTGCCGGGTCGACGGCCGGAATCTCCATCTGCAGCGGCTTGTGCCAGTTGGAGGCGCCGTCGTAGGAGAACTGGTGCAGGCGGGGCAGCGACAGGGCGCCCTTAGTGCCGCCGATAAAGTAGGCGTCGGCGTCGAAGGGGCGGTACTGCGGATCCTCGCGGGCGGTGGCCTCCCAGTTCCAGGGGCTGGCGGTGGCGTCGGAGATGGTCATGCTTGCGAGCGCGCCATCGGAAAAACGGACGTTGACCACGGCGGAGTCCTCGGTCTCAAAACCGCGGGCGGCGCTGGACTGCATACCCTGGACGGCAACGGGCTCGCCCAGCAGGTAGCGGAGCAGGTCGACGTCGTGCACCAGGTTGACCAGGATCGGGCCGGCACCCTTCTTGCGGCGCCACTCGACATCGAAATACTCGTCATTCTTATAGATCATGTAGTGGAAGCTCGACACGGTGAGCTTGCCCAGCTCGCCGGACTCGATGATCTCCTTGGCCTTGTTGACGAAGGGGTTGTGGCGACGGTGCTGACCCACGAGCACGGGCACGCCGGCGGTTTCGGCCTCGGCGGCGAAGGCCTGGGCATCCTCCAGGTCGTTGGAGATCGGCTTTTCGACCAGCGGCACGATGTTACGCTTCACGGCCTCGCGGGCAACGCCCAGGTGCAGGTCGTTGGGGGTGGCGATGATGACGGCCTCGGGCTTGATCTCGTCCATCATCTGGGCGGGATCGGTGAAGAACGGCACGCCGGCGGCCTCGGCCGTGGCGCGGGCGCCCTCAAAGGCGTCGGCGATGGCGACGAGCTCGGCCTCGGGCTCCTCGGTGACAAAGCGGATGTGGTTGCGGCCCATGGCGCCGGCGCCGATAACGGCAATGCGGACGGGGTTGAGCTCAGACATTTCGACTCCTTAAATACTGGTGACCGGTGGAATGCGACAAAGGGGCCGTCCCTTTGTCGCATCGGTAAAACTAGGCGGACTTCTTCTTGCTGTCGGAGACCATCATGTAGACGGTGAGCACGACGGCGATGGCGGCGATCACAATGGCGCCGTAGAAGGACTGCTGGTAGGCGGCGCTGCCGGCCTCGGCGTGATACAGCACGGCGGTGATGGGCTGGCTGATCCAGGTGGAAGCGGCATAACCCAAAAACATGATGCCGTAGTTGACACCGATGTTGCTGGTACCAAAGGCGCCACCGGTGAGCGGCGGGTAGATGACGAGCAGGGCGCCAAAGCTAAAGCCGAGCAGGGCGAGCGCAACAAAGAACATGGCCTGCGTAAAGCTCATCGACATGATGACGAGTGCGACGATGGTGACGACAAGGCTGATGAGCAGCGACTTATAGGCGCCGAGCTTGTCGATGATCTGGCCAAAGGACAGACGGCCAACCAGGTTGGCGCAGGTGTTGACGGAGACGACCACGCCGCCGAGGGCGACGGCCGCGGCGCTCGTGGGGTCGGCGAAGAGCTGGACGGCGGCGATGGAGGCAACCTTGCCCACGAGCAGGGTGCCCGCGGTGGCGGCAAAGGCGAAGGTGACGATGAGGACCCAGAAGCGCGGGGTCTTGACCATCTCGCCCGGGGTGAGGTCGCCGAAGGTGCCGGCATGCGCGCCGCCCTTGGGGGCCTCGAAGCCCTCGGGCAGCCAACCGGCCTCGGGGGCCTTCAGGAACAGGGCGGAGGCGGCGATCATCACAAAGAAGATGACGCCGAGCGCCTTAAGGGCGCCAAAGATGCCCAGGCTCGGGATGAGCAGCGAGGCGAGTACCGGGGACAGCACGGCGGGACCGGCGGTCGAAGCGGCCAGGGTGATGCCGGAGGCGAGACCCTTCTTGTCGATGAACCACTTTTGGCCGGTGGTGAGCGCCGGGTTGTAGCCCAGGCCGTTGCCGATGGCGGCGACGAGCGAGAACCACAGGTAGAACTGCCACGGCTCGGTGACGGTGCCGGACATGAACCAGCCCAGGCCGTAGCACACGGCGGCGGCGATAACGACGTTGCGCGGGCCGATCTTATCGGAGATGCGGCCGGCGAAGATGCCCGTCACGGCCATGATGGTCTGAAAGACCGGGAAAGCCCAGGTAAGGGCGCTCGACCACTCGGGGTAGACGGCGAGTAGGTTCTTGCTCACGACGGAATACAGCGCGATGGAGCTGATGAAGAACATGGTGACGCACGCGGCGGAAAGCACGACGGCGCGACCCTTGTTGGGGTTGGTGGAAGCCATTGGACTCTTTCTAATCGATACGGGGGAGGAGCGGGCGTATTCGCGGGCCTCCCTGTTAGGTTGGTTTACTGGTCAGTCGGCTTGGCGACGCCGGACTCATCGGACCAAAGCTCGACACCCTTGTTCTTGAGGTAGTTGTCGGCATAGGCGCGACGGCCGCCGGGCTTGGCGGTGAGGTCGCCCATCATGTTGGAGAAGCCACCGTCGACTTTGATGGCGTCGCCGGTGGTAAAGTCCGAGCGCTTGGACGCCAGGAACATGACGGCGTTGGCGATATCGCTGACCTCGCCGATGCGGCGCGTGGCGATCAGACGGCTGCGGCTCTTCTCGACCTCGGGGTCGGCGTAGAAGTTGGCCGACATGGGGGTCTTAACGAAGCAAGGCTCGACGCAGTTGGAGCGGACGCCGTAGGGGCCCCACTCGGCAGCCAGCATCTTGGACATCATGTTGACGCCCGCCTTGGTGGAGCTGTACACGCCCGAGAACGTCTCGGGGGAGTGACTGGCGACGGTCGAGATGTGCACCAGGCGACCCTGGCCGGCCTTGATCATCTCGCGACCAAAGCGCTGCGAGGTGATGAAGTAACCGGTGAGGTTGACGTTGAGCACCTGCTCCCAGTCGCTCAGCGGCAGGTCCTCCATGGCGGCGAAGCGCAGGATGCCGGCGGTGTTGACGAGAACGTCGACGCGGCCGAAGTCGGCGATGGTGGCGTCGACGGCAGCCTGAACCTCGGCCTCGTCGGTGGCGTTCATCTTGTAACCCTCGGCGTGGATGCCAAACTCGGCAGCGAGGTCGGCGGCAGCGGCCTTGACCTTCTCCTCATCCAGGTCGAGCATGACGACGTTGGCGCCATTGCGGGCGAACTCGCGGCAGATCTCGGCGCCCATACCGCCGAGCGCGCCGGTCACGGCGCAGACATCGCCCTCGAGCTTAAGCCAATTGCTCATAGGAACTTCCCTTCTTGTGCCTTCCGGTGGGTCGCTCCCATTAACCGACCCACGTGGTTTTCGCTGGTTATCGTATGCTTTGCATTTGCGCAGGTGAATTGCATATTTGTTAGAATAGCGTTAACCGTAGGTTTACACTGTGCGATGCAGTTTATGTTCAATTGAGCGCGTGACCTGCGAAAACAACTCCCTGTGGCGCTATGTGGCCACGGGCGCGAAAACGGGAGATTGACGTGTACGATCGACGACTTGAGGCCATATCGGCCGCCGCGGAGCTGGGAAGCTTCTCGCGTGCGGCGGCAAAATTGCGCGTGTCGACTCCGGCGCTCGTCAAGCAGGTGTCGGGTTTCGAGGCCGAGTTCGGCATCACGCTGTTCGAACGCTCGCACTCGGGCGTCAAGGTGACGCCGGCCGGCGCGCTGCTGGTGGACGACGCGCGCTCGATCATGCGCCAGTCCGAGGATGCGTTGCGCCGTGCTCGACGCGCCGCGGGCGATGGCGGTGCTGTGCGCCTGGGCGTGTCGATGATGTGCCCAGGGCGCCAAACGCTGTCGATGTGGTCGGGCATCCACGATCTGGAACCGTCGTTGCGATTTGAAATCGTGCCGGTGAGCGACCTCTATGACGAGCGCGAATCCGTCATGCGCAGCTTGGGCCGCGAGGTCGATGTGGTGCAGTCGAGTTTTTCTACCCCACGCTGGGGTGATGCCTGCCAAAAGCTCCGCATTGTCAACGTGCCGTTTTATATCGACCTGCCGCGCACAAGCCCACTGGCGCGCAAGAGTCGCATTACGGTCGCCGACCTGGAGGGTATGCGTCTGCGCGTACTGCGCCACGGCAACGACGCCATGGACAGCCTACGCATCGACCTTTTGGCCGACGGCGGCGTGGACGTGATCGACGTGGACAGCTTTGACTTTGCGCTCTTTAACGAGGCGGAGGAAAAGGGCGACACGGTGCTCACCTGCGGCGCATGGTCGGGCGTGCACCCGGCCTTTGTGGGCGTACCGTTCCTGTGCGGGCGAGAGGTGCCGGTCTTTTTGCACTATCCGCTCGAGCCCACCCTCCAAGTACAAAAATTCGTCAACGCCATGGCCCAACTTCTCAAATAGCCAAAAGAGTCCCGTCCCAAATTAGCTACCCTTTGCTACGGGTTTAGCGGTCCTCGCGTTGCGGCCCGGCTGCCTCGGCTGTCTTTACGCGGTTCTTGTCGATGTACATGTTTTTGTCGGCCTGAGAAAGGAGCTCACGCATCATAGGCGGTTCATCAAAATCACTGGAAAGCGCGTAGCCCACCGCATAGCTGATAGGCATGTCGGGGTGAGCCCCGGAATACTCGTTCACGTTCGCACGAACCCGAGCGAGACAGGATTCCACAGCGGCTCGGTCGGCATCCCACAGCACCGCGATAAACTCATCGCCGCCGTCGCGACCCACAAAGCACGTCTCCGACGCCACACTTCCCAGTTGTTGGGCAAAAGAGCGAATGTATTCATCGCCCTTCTCATGGCCGAAGTTGTTATTGACCATATGCAGATTGTTAAGATCGAAGACGCACAGCGCAACGGGCGGTTCAGCGGAAACGGGATGCTCCTGCCCCAAGATCTCCTCGCACTTATTCTTATTGGGCAGTCCTGTGACTTCGTCGAGATAGACTTTGCTCTGCAGCTCGCGGTTGAGCGCGGCAGTGCGCACCGCGCGAACAAGTTCGACCGCAAAGGTCGCCACCAAGCCCACGATGTCGATGATCACCAAGCCCTCGAGATAGTTGAGCGCCGACGCCTTCTCCTGAGAGTAGTCCTCTGCGAGTCGCGTAGCATCGTCGCAAATGCCAAAGAACTCCTCGCTCATGGAGATGATGTCGGTGCTCTCGTAGCCGACTTCGCGCACGCGGCTAATCTCGGCGCAAAGCTCATCATAATAATTTGCAAGCTCGGTCATCTTTGCCTGATACTCATCGTCGTCGAGACGGACGAGGTTGAGGTCGTCACTTCCGTAACGCAAGCCGTTGATGTATGAATCCACGGCTTTGAGCAGGTCATCTTGAGGCTGGCCCGCGTCCTCGAGCTTAACGATTCGCTGCGTGGTACCGCGCACCAGACCGGCGTAATTGACCACGCGCGCCGTGCCCTGGATATCGGAGACGAGCAGCATAACATTGATGAAGAAGAAGATGAGAACTGCCGTGAGCACCATCATGAGCAGGCGCACCGCCTGGCTGGCCTTCTTGGCGACAGAAGTATTCACAAGTTCACTCCCCTAAATGACAAAAGAGCAGGTAGCACGCAGTGTGCTGAAATTCATGGGTGGTTAACTCTACCATATGGGCCAGCAGCCTCAAACTGCAGCAGTCGCTCGTCCAAATTGGCGTGACGCTTGCCTTGTTGTTCTTGACCTGGCTGCGCTATCGGACATGCTTCTGGTCTTGGATCACCATGGGAAAGCTCATCCCGTTTTGTGCGTCTAGAGTGGGATGCGGCTTCCCAAAGGTGCCGTTAGGGGAAACTACATCCCGGTTTACTCCCTTGAAATGGGATGCCGTTTCCCGGAGGGGGTCCAGCGGGAAACGGCATCCCATTCTGGGCCCGAAAAGTGGGATACGGTTTCCGGCTGGCATGAAAAAAGCCCCCACAGCTCATATGAACTGCGGGGGCTTATGCGTTGCGGCGTAGTTCCGGGTTGCCAGATCTACTCCAGCTCAAACGCTCCGGTGTAGAGCTGGTAGTAATACCCGCGCTTGGCGATCAGCTCGTCGTGGTTGCCGCGCTCGATGATGCGGCCGTGGTCCAGGCAGATGATCGCGTCGGAGTTGCGCACGGTGCTCAGGCGGTGTGCGATGACAAACGTCGTGCGGCCCTCCATGAGCTTGTCCATGCCCGCCTGCACGATTGCCTCGGTGCGGGAGTCGATGGAGCTCGTGGCCTCGTCCAGAATCATCGCCGGCGGATCGGCGACGGCGGCGCGCGCGATCGAGATCAGCTGGCGCTGGCCCTGCGACAGCTGCGCGCCGTTGCCGGTGAGCATGGTGTCGTAGCCGTCGGGCAGGCGGGTGATAAAGTCGTCCGCTCCCGCGAGCTTGGCCGCCTTGATGCACTCCTCGTCGGTGGCGTCCAGGTTGCCGTAGCGGATGTTGTCCATCACGGTGCCGGTGAACAGGTTCACGTCCTGCAGCACCACGCCCAGCGAGCGACGCAGGTCGGACTTGCGAATCTTGTTGACGTTGATGCCGTCGTAGCGGATCTTGCCGTCGGCAATGTCGTAGAAGCGGTTGATGAGGTTGGTGATGGTCGTCTTACCGGCACCGGTGGCACCGACAAACGCGACCTTCTGGCCCGGCTTGGCGTACACAGACACGCCGTGCAGCACCTCGTGGTCGGGCGTGTAGCCAAAGTCCACGTTATCCATGACCAGGTCACCACGCAGCGGCACGTACTCGATCTCGCCGGTCGCGCGGTGCGGGTGCTTCCAGGCCCACATGCCGGTGCGGTGGTCGGCCTCCTCGAGCTGCCAGGTGTCGGGATTCACCTGTGCGTTGACAAGCGTCACGTAGCCCTCGTCGGCCTCGGGCTCCTCGTCGAGTAGCTCAAAGATACGCTCGGCGCCGGCAAGGCCCATGACCACGGCGTTGATCTGCTGCGAGATCTGGCCGATCTGGCCGCAGAACTGCTTGGTCATGTTGAGGAACGGCACCACGACGGCGATGGAGAGCGCCATGCCCGAGAGGCTCAGGTTGGGCACGCCCAGCGCCAGGAAGATGCCGCCGGTCAGCGCGACCAGCACGTAGAGCAAGTCGCCCAGGTTCCCGAGGATCGGCATGAGGATGTTGGCGTACATGTTGGCCTTCTGCGAGACCTCGAAGAGCTTCTCGTTGCGCTCGTCAAAATCGGCCTCGGCGGCGGACTCGTGACAGAACGCCTTGACGACTTTCTGGCCGTTCATGACTTCCTCGATATGGCCCTCGACCACGCCGAGCTCGGTCTGCTGCGCGATAAAGAAGCGCGCGGAGTTGGAGCCGAGCAGCTTGGTCATAAAGGTCATAAAGGCGACGCCGGCAATGATGACCAGGCACATCCACGCGCTGTAGTACAGCATGATGAAGAACACGGTGACGATGACGATGATCGTCATGAGCAGGTTGGGCAGCGACTGGCTGATCATCTGACGCAGCGTGTCGATGTCGTTGGTGTAGTGGCTCATAATGTCGCCGCGCTGGTGCGTGTCGAAGTAGCGAATCGGCAGGTCCTGCATGCGGTTGAACATCTTTTCGCGCAGCTTCTCGAGCGAGCCCTGCGTGATGACGGCCATGGCGCGGTTCCAGAAGAGCGAGGAGACGACGCCCACGGCGTAGATGCAGCCGAGGGTGGTCACGAGCTTCAGAATCTTGGGCTGCGCGGCCGTCCAGTCGCCCGACTGCCACGATTCGCTAATGACCTGCAGCGCGCTCTGAAGAAACGTCGCGCCGATGGAGTTGATGATGGCGCAGAGCACAACGCCGGCGACGACGAGGGGCAAAAGCACCGGGTAGAAGCCAAAGAGCATCTTGATCAGGCGCGTCATGGTGCCGCCCTTGCGGTTGCGCGCGCGCTCGGCGGTAGCGGCCTTACTCATGTGCCTCGCCTCCTTCCTGGGTCTGAGCTTGCGGTGCGGATGCCTCGGTGTCGGCTGCGGCGGTCTCGCCCGCGTCCTCGCCTTCGGCACTCATCTTATTTTGCGAGGTAAAGGTCTCGCGGTAGATCTCGCTCGTCTTGAGCAGCTCATCGTGGTTGCCGATGTCCTTGATGCGGCCGCCCTCCATGACGATGATGCGGTCGGCGTCCTGCACGGAGCTGATGCGCTGGGCGATGATGAGCTTGGTCGTGTTGGGCAGATAGCTCGCCAGGCCCTCGCGGATCTTGGCGTCGGTCTTGGTGTCGACGGCGCTCGTGGAGTCGTCCAGGATCAAGATCTTGGGGCGACGCAGCAGGGCACGCGCGATGCACAGGCGCTGCTTCTGGCCGCCGGAAACGTTGGAGCCGCCCTGCTCGATCCAGGTGTCGTAGCCCTTGGGGAAGCCGTCGACAAACTCGTCGGCGCAGGCCAGATGTGCGGCCTCGCGGACTTCCTCGTCGGTGGCGTTCGGGTCGCCCCAGCGCAGGTTCTCGGCGATGGTGCCGCTAAACAGCACGTTTTTCTGCAGGACCATGGCTACCTGGTGGCGCAGCGCGTCCAGGTCGTAGTCGCGCACGTCCACGCCGCCGACGCGCACGGTGCCCTCCGTGACATCGTACAGACGGGCGATCAGGTTCACGAGCGTCGACTTGGCCGAGCCGGTGCCACCGATAATGCCGATGGTCTCGCCGCTCTTAATATGCAGGTCGATATCGTCGAGCGCCTGGCGGCGGGCATGCTCGGAATACTTAAAGCTCACGTGATCGAAGTCGATGGAGCCGTCGGCAACCTCGTGCACGGGCTCGGTCGGGTTAGCGATCGTGGGCTCGGCGGCCAACACCTCGGTAATGCGGTGCGCCGACTCATCTGCCATGGTCACCATGACAAAGATCATCGACAGCTGCATTAGGCTCATCAGAATCTGGAAGCCGTAGGTAAAGATGGAGGAGAGCTGGCCCACATCGAACAGGGTGCCCTGGCTCGTGATGATGAGCTTGGAGCCCAGGTAGATGATGACGACGAACGCGCCGTTGACGCAGATGTTCATCATGGGGTTGTTGAAGGCGAGCAACTTCTCGGCGCGGGTGAAGTCCATCTGGACGTCGCGCGCGGCGGTGGCGAACTTCTCCTTCTCGTAGTCCTGGCGCACGTAGCTCTTGACCACGCGCATGCCGGTGACGTTTTCCTCGACCGATTCGTTGAGCGCGTCGTACTTGCGGAACACGCGGGTAAAGATCGGGCGCACCTTATAGATGATAAAGAACAGGCCAAAGCCCAGCAGCGGAATGATGACCAGGTAGACCATGGCGACGCTGCCGCCCATGGCGTATGCCATGGTAAAGGCAAAGACCAGCACCAGCGGCGAGCGCACGGCGATGCGGATGAGCATCATAAAGGCCTGCTGCACGTTGTTGATGTCGGTGGTGAGGCGCGTGACGAGCGAGGAACTCGAGAACTCGTCGATGTTGGCGAAGCTGAACGTCTGGATCTTGTAGAACAGGTCGCGACGCAGGTTCTTGGCAAAGCCGCAGCTGGCATGGCTGCAGGTGATGCCCGCAGCGGCGCCAAAGGCGAGTGACGTCAGCGCGATGAGTACGAGAAGGCCGGCGGTGGGCAGCATCTCGGTAACGGCGGTGCCGTCCTTGATGGCGTCGATCATGTCGGCGGTGATAAACGGGATCATCATCTGGCAGATTACCTCGCCAAGCACCAGCAGCGGCGTGGCGATCGTGACCTTCATGTAATCGCGGATGCTGCCCATAAGGGTTTTAATCATCCAGTTCCTCCCAGGTTACGCGGATTTTCTCGAGCATCTCGGCGAGCTGTTCACGCTCGTCGTGGGTGAGGGCACTAAAGGCCTGCTCTCTAAAGCGAATGCGGGCTGCCTGCTCAACGCGGGCCTTTTCCCATCCCGCATCGGTCAGGCGGATGGTGAGCTGCCGACGGTCTTTGGGATTGCGACTGCGCTCGATAAGACCGCCCAGTTCGAGCTTGGACAGAATCTCGGAAAGGGACCCCGGCTTGAGGTCGAAGTGCATGCCGAGCTCCTGTTGGGACAGCTCGCCGGTCGGCTGCTTGGCGAGTAGGCAGACAATAGGCGCCTTGCCAGATATGCCGCCGCCGTGAAAATGCATGTAATGGCCGCAAAACCCCAGCCCATTGAGGATTCGCTTGGCGAGACGGTCTTTGTCGGACTGGGTCTCGGGCTCGTCTGCTGGCCGTGAGGGGTCGCCGCCGGGTTCATGCGGATAGGCGAGTGGTTCAACACGCATATCTAATCTTCGCTCCTTTCTTTAGTTAGGTAGTGAAATTGTTTTGTGCCTAACCAATTTAGGAGCGTGAGAAATCAATGTCAAGGTACCAAACTTATTAAGTTACGGCGTTTTACCAAACGCCGTAACCGCTCGACGCTGCGCGGGCCGCATTTGGACAATCTGACGTTCAACTCCAAGGGCGCGACCAGAAGGTCAGCGCCCTTTCGTTTCACGTCATCTTGCCTCAAATGCGACCCGCTCGCTGTCGTTGCCAAAACATCGACGTTGCCCTTTTTGGCACTTGGGGACGTTCCTTATGTGCCGGCACTTGGGGACACTCTTTGCACTGATAGTCGTTGGGTTAGTCGTTGGGGACGTTCTTGTTTGGCTAGTCATTTAAGAACGTCCCCAATGACTATCCACTGGGCCGCGATGTAGCAAACAGCCCCCATTTCCGAAACCTTTCCGCAACAATTTGCCCTTCGTACCGCTCGCCTCCGCTCACAACGTCCCCTGCGCTACACTTAGTTGCACTATGGCGCCATCGTGCCGCGCCCGACCCAAGGGGGACTCTCATGAAGAACACTCAGCTGCTGCTGATCAACGATATGTGCGGCTACGGCAAGGTCGCGCTCTCCGCCATGCTGCCGGTGCTGTCGCACATGGGCTATCGCATCCACAACCTGCCGACGGCGCTGGTGTCCGATACGCTCAACTATCCCAAGTTCTACATCCATGACACCACCGAGTACGTGCGCCAGAGCCTCGCTATCTGGGAGGAGCTCGGGTTTGAGTTCGACGCTATCTCGACCGGCTTTATCGTGACCGAGGAAGAGACGCGCATCATCTCGGACTTTTGCCACCGCCGTGCGCAAAAGGGCACCAAGGTGTTCGTCGACCCCATCATGGGCGACAACGGCAAGCTTTACGCCGGCGTGCCCGAGTCCACGATCGGTCTCATGCGCAGCCTACTCGAGTGCGCCGACTATGCGGTACCAAACTACACCGAGGCGTGCCTGCTCACCGATACGCCCATTGCCGAGCAAATCACGCCCGATGAGGGCCGCGTTCTTGTGGATGCCGTGCGTGCCCTGGGCGCCAAGTCGGTGGTCATTACGAGCGCTGTGGTCGACGGTGCGAATGTCGTCATCGGTTACGACCATGTGGCGGGGGAGTACTTCACGATTCCCTTCGAGCTGATTCCGGTCTACTTCCCGGGCACGGGCGACACGTTCTCGGCGGTGCTTGTCGGCCGCGTTATGGCCGGTTGGAGCCTGCAGCGCGCGACGAGCGATGCCATGCGTGTGGTAGCGGAGCTCATCGAGCGCAATGCCGACCAGGAGGATAAGTCCGCTGGCCTTCCCATCGAGGCCTGCCTGGATGTGATTGACCATGAGTAACGCCGACGAGAGCAGCACCGAGGCGGCGGGCGAGAACAAGCCGCTCGGTGCCCCGCGCGGCAGGCGCCCACGTATTCGTATTAGCTGCGTGGACCAGCTGGGCACATGCCGCTGCCATCACGGGCACAAGCCGGGTGACGTCTTCGACTTCGACCGCGACCGCGGCAAGATGTGCGCCATGGCCTGCCATGTGGGCTTTCCCTATATCGATATCCTGCGCTATGGCGGAACCGTGCCTGGCAACGAGCCTGGTACGGCAAAGTCCTGCTGCCCCGAGGTCGATACGCTGAACGTCTGGCTTGCCGAGATCGTCGACGAGTAGTCGAGCGCAATGTGACAAAGGGACAGTCCCTTTGTCACATTCGCCGGGGCTGCCCCTTCTTTTTGCTTATAATCCTAAATCTCTGCATTTCATCCGATTTTAGGTTCTAAAAATCCTACATTTCATCGATAATTAAGCGCATAAAACTTTGCATTTCATTTGATGACACTGAGGGGAGAGCCTATGCTGCGCAGGAAAATAGCGGCAGAGCTGGAGCGTTGGCTGAAGTCTGCCGAGCAAAAGGCCTTATTCACCACGGGTTCTCGCCAGATCGGCAAAAGCTATTCGATTCGCGCATTTGGCAAAGCCAGCCATGCAACCTACATCGAGCTCAATCTCATGGAAAATCGCCAGGCAAAAGATGCTCTTCTCGAGGCGCGGAATGCCGATGATTTCATCAGCAGGGTGACGCTTCTTTCGGGAAAGTCGATTGCACCAGGCAAAACGCTCGTGTTTATCGATGAGGTCCAAGAGGCCCCCGACATCATGACGATGGCAAAGTTCCTTGTAGAGGACGGGAGGTGCCGCTGGGCGTTTTCGGGGTCAATGCTCGGGACCCAGTTCAAGGGCGTCAGGTCCTATCCCGTGGGGTATGTCCACGAGCTTAGGATGTTCCCGCTCGATTTTGAGGAGTTTTGCTGGGCAACCGGGGTGAGCGAGGGGGCTCGCCAAACGATACGTGACGCGTGTATCAGCGAGAGGCCCATTCCTGATTACATTCATGACGCGATGATGGCAAACTTCAGGACCTATACCGTTGTCGGCGGAATGCCGGAGGTCGTGCAGCGTTTCCTTGACACGCAGGGCGACCTTGCCTCTGTTCGTCAGCTGCAGTCAGAGCTCAACGAACAGTACCGGCGGGATATCTCCAAGTATGCAAGCGGGCGAGCCCTGCAGGTGCAGAGCATCTACGATCAGCTCCCTATTATGCTCGAGGGCGAAAACAAGCGCTTCGTGCTCAATTCCATTGACCCCAAGGCTCACTACGAGAAGTATCAGCGAGATTTTGTATGGCTTGTCGATGCCGGCGTTGCTCTCAAAGCCGATATCGTAACCGAGCCAAAATCGCCCCTGCTCAAGACGGCACGGCCATCGCAGTTCAAGCTATATCAATCGGATACGGGCATGTTGATGGCGCGCTACCCCGTTGGAGTCGCCCAAGCGGCGTATCTTGATAGCAAAGAGCCCAATCTGGGCGGCATTTACGAAAACGTGGTGGCCCAGCAGCTAGCTGCCCAAAATCGCCAGCTTTACTACTATCAGACAAAAAAGCGCGGCGAAGTGGACTTTGTGGTCGATGGACCGGATGGGACGGCTGTTCCGATCGAGGTTAAATTGGGCTCCTATTACCACGCGCACGCTGCGCTCGGTCATGTGCTTGATACGGCTGAATATGGCGTAAGGCTCGGGATTGTTTTCTCGAGAGGCAACGTTGAGCGCAACGGAGCGGTTCTCTATTTGCCGCTATATGCGACCTGGGCCCTTTCGGATGTTTTGGGCGACTCCTGCGCCGAAGGGATAAAGCTGGAGGTCAAGCCGGTCTAGGGCCAGTCCCGGATGTGGCAAAGGGGTAGTCCCTTTGTCACATTCATGAGCGTGGATTTTCTCCCACCGAGATAACGAGCGTGGATTTTCTCCCGTTTAGAGAGCACTCGAACGCTCAAAGTGGGAGAAAATCCACGCTCGTTTTATGCCGATGGCGTGGCCCGTGTGCCCGCGCCGCCCGAGCGCCTACAGCTGCTCGAGCATGGCGGTGCAACCGGCGAGTACATCGCGGTAGGTGGCGTCGAAATTGCCGGTGTACCAGGGGTCGGCCACGTCGCCGGGGCGATCGGTCCAATCGAGCAGGCGCGAGATCTTGCCATCGGGGTCCTTCCCAAAAATTCGGTACAGGGCGCGGGCGTTCTCGTCGTCCATATAGACAATGTGGTCCCAGTCGCCATACTCCGCGCGACGCACCTGACGTGCGCGATGTGCGACGACGGGAATCCCGACCTCGCGTAGCTTGGCAATGGTGCCGTGGTGTGGCGGGTTGCCGATCTCCTCGGTCGAGGTCGCAGCGGAATCAATGACAAACTCGCCCGCGCGCCCGGCGCGCCGCACTAGCTCGGTAAACACGGACTCAGCCATCGTCGAGCGACAGATGTTCCCATGGCAGATAAACAGTACACGTTGCATATGCGGTTTCCTTTCGATCGCCATCATCGAGCTCGAGTATCGCATCTACGCCTGCGCCCTTGCCCGCCTGCGCTCCCAGTGAGCCAATTTAATCGTCACCAGCGTAAGCACCCAGGCCACAAGCGAGAACGCGGCACCCACTGCGCCTACGTGCGCAATGCCAATGCTGCTTACCACGGCGCCGCCCACTGCGGTGCCAAACGAGATGCCGACGTTAAACGCCATGGGCTCAACCGAACTTGCGAGTACCATCGACTTGGGATGGCGGCTGCGTGCCACGTCCATGAAGTGCGTGATGCACGACACCGAGAACAAGTACATGAGCAGCGCCAAGCTAAAGACAAAGGCCAGCGCGAGCGGCATGGTGCCGCCCACAGCAAACAGCCCGAGTAACGCCGCAGCCTGCAGCACGAACGTCACAAGCAGCGCCTTCATGCCAAAGCGCGCATCGATCCATCCGCCCAGGATGTTCGAGATCAGGCAGAACACGCCGTAGGCCATGAGCGTGGTACTGGCTTCGACCGTGCCCATGCCCAGCACCTGCTCAAGATAAGGCGTCACGTAGCCATAGAAAACGTAGACCGACCCCACGCCAAACAAAAAGATGAGCATGCCGGTGACGATGCTCGGCTCGCGTAGCAGACCCGCCTGCTCGCGAAAGGTGGCGGGCTCGTCGGTTTGCCCAGCGCGCGGCATAAACATCACGAGCGCTCCGCAGATCAGAACGGCAAAGGTCAGCGTGCCGTACATGGCCACGTGCCAGTCGAGCGTGTCGGCCACAAACTTGCCGATCGAAGTGACAAAGACCATTGCCACGGAAAACGCGCCGTACACCACCGAGATGGCGAGTGAGGTCTGCTGCGGGGACAGCAGCTCGGGGATATACGTCACGCCCACGGCGAGCAGTGCGCCCGAGACGGAGCCCAAGATGATGCGCGAGGCGAACAGCACTTGAAAGTTGGGTGCCAGCGCCATGACCAGATTGCCGAGCACAAAGACGATGCTATAGCACACGAGCAGTTGGTAACGACGGAAGCGCCCCGTGCTGAGCGCGAGCACCGGCGTCGCGATAGCGTAGATCAGTGCGAACACGCTAATAAGTTGGCCTGCGGTGGCAAGCGATACGCCGAGTTCCGTCGCCAAGTCACTTTCGATGCCGATGACCACGAACTCCGAACAGCCGAGCGAAAAGCCTAACAACACGAGCAGCGCCAGGCAGAGCTTGGTGCGCGCGGGGGAGAGCGCGGCGGCGGTTGACTTACTTTTTGGCGTGGTTGCGGCGGTCAAGGTTGTCACTCCAATGTCGCGTGAATAAGCGGGATCAAACCCTGCAACTCTAACAGAATGTGACAAAGGGACAGTCTCTTTGTCACATTCGCGGCGTGGCTGCCGCCTAAACCGTCACAACATTCGATGAAAATCTCGAAAACGAGGAAAAACGTCGAATGTTGTGACGGTTTTCGTGTCCGGCGCGGGTGAGCTTCGGTGCCGTCTGGGGGTATAAGACTAGCGAGTGTTTATTTGCGAGGCCTAAGGGGCGCCCCGTATGGATATCGATAACTTTGAATGGTGGTATAGCGAGGGCGAGGCTCCGGACGAGGAGTGGGACGAGCCCGCGTCGCGTGACGTGTCGAGCGACGAGGACGAGACCGGCAACGATGCCGCTGTCGAGCCTGATGCCGCCTCCGATGCCGCCGAGCCCCTGACCTTTGAGCAGGCTTGGGCCCAAGCCGAGGCCGATGAGGCTAAGGCCGATGCCACGGCCACACTCGGTGAGCCGGCGGACATGTCCATCTCGCCGGCAAAGATCCCGCAGCCGCGTCACACCATCGACCCCGACAGCACGGCATCCTTCAGCATTCTCGACGTGCCCGCGCAAGGCGCCCAGGCGCCTGCGCCCACACATCGCCCCGACCTGGCTCGTGAGGAAGACGCGGGCCGCCGTTCTCCGCTCGGCCCCATCCTCATCGCCTTCATGGCCGGCGTTATCGCCTGCTCGGCAATCGGTAGCGTTTGGAGCCATGTCGAGCAGCAGCGTCAAGACGCCGCCAAGGTCGAGATGTCTGTCGAGCAATCGCTCAGCCGCACGCGCTCGGTACATGTGTCGGTCGAGGTCAAGGACGGCGCGATGTGGGACACCGCGCGTGGCGACAGCCAAATGCTCATCCACATCGTGGGGCGTACGCTCAAAGGGCAGACGATTGACGAGTATCAATACGTCAATTCCGCTGGTGACGGCATCGAGCTCAAGCCCGGAGACTATGAGCTCACCGTCGATGAGCCTCCCGTCGCCACCGATGGCACGCGCTTCCGCGCCTCAAAGCGCATGGTGCCCGTGAGCTTTAACTCCCAGGCGCCCAATAGGGTCGATTCCACGCCGCAGGGTGGGTTTGATCTCTATGTGATCACTCAATAGCTGCGCCACCGCCCCGCACTGCTCCCAAGAGTGGGACAATAGCCCTCGGTATTATTGTTTACTTTTGGAGGAGGTAGCATGTCCACCGTCACCACCATCAAGCGCGGCGGCCTCACCGCGGCCATCGATTCCATGGGCGCCCAGCTCACGAGCCTTGCCCTTAACGGCAACGAGTATCTGTGGCAGGGCGATCCCGCCTTTTGGGGCAAGCACGCACCCATTCTGTTCCCCATCGTGGGCTCGCTGCGCAACAACACGGCAACGTCTGCCGCCGGTACCTGCGAGATGGCACGCCACGGTATCGCACGTATCGTCGAGCACAAGCTGGTCGAGGTCTCCGAGGACGGCTCCTCGGTAACCTATGAGATCACCGACACACCCGAGTCGCTCAAGGCCTTCCCCTTCCGCTTTAAGCTCAACATGACCTACGCCCTGACCGGCGATGCCACGCTCACCCAGACCTTTGCCGTCACCAATACCGGCGACGTGGACCTGCCGTTCTCGGTGGGCGGCCACCCTGCGTTTAACGTACCGGCTCCCGGTGCCGAGGACGAGGCATTCGAGGATTACGAGCTGGCGTTTACCGAGGCTTGGACTAACGAGGCTCCCATCATCACGCCCGACGGTCTTATGACGTTCGAGGGCAGCTACAAGGCTCCCGATAACTCGGACGTGCTGCCCATCACGCACCGCAGCTTCGATAACGATGCCATCATGTTCACCGATACTCCGGGCTCCACGCTCACGCTGCGCGGCCGCAAGTCGGGCCACGGCGTCAAGATCGACTTTGAGGGCTTTGAGTACATTGGCGTGTGGTCTGCCGCCAACGATGCCCCGTTTGTGGCGCTCGAGCCCTGGACCGGCCACACCACCATGGATACCGAGGACGACGTCTTCGAGCACAAGGTCAACACCATCACCTTGGCGCCGGGCGAGACGGACGAGCGCAGCTTTAGCGTTACGCTGCTCTAGGGGTTCCGCACGGAGCGGTCATAACTTGAGCGTGGATGATCTCCCGTTTTGAGCCCGTGTGCGAGCCAAAAGTGGGAGATTTTCCACGCTCATTCCGATGCATGGGTCGGGGCAGCTAATTTGGGACGTGTCTCTATAGTTTTGTCAACCGCGTGCTTCGCGCCATTTCGGCATGAC
>UQHR01000039.1 GCA_900540905.1 uncultured Collinsella sp.
GACCCATCGAAACACATCTCCACCGTTCCTTCAACTGGGAAAACGGCGCCCCCGGACCCCAGGAGGGGCCGCGGGGGCGTTCGGCTAACTGCGGGAATGGCCTATTTGCTCAATGTGTTCGGCTGAGATCGGAAATCAACCTTGCGGTGGAATAGTTCCTGTCTGAAGCATCTAAAGCCGTATTTAGGAACTATTTCACCGCAACTTATGAGGAGCTAGTTGCCTTTGTGGAAGAGGTTTTTGATAACGGAAGGGATGCTCTTGGCGCCCTTGGCCGTCACATCGATAAAGTCGGGCGAACGCACGAGCTTATCCTCGTCGACGTACTTGCGGACCGCGCGCAACGTCTCTTTGTCGTCGCGCGTCGAAAACGTAAAGTGACCGTTGTCCTTGGTGAAGATGGCAAAACGCGTGATCTTCTTGGTGCCGCGTAAAACCTCGGCGGCAATATAGTCGACCTCGTCCCACGGGATTTGAATATAATCCTCGGGATTGCGCTCGTTGTAATACTCGAACGCCTTATTGCCCACCATCACGTTACCGTGGCTGGTAAGCCCCATCAGGCAGGTTGCCGGCGTTGCCAGATCGACCGTGCTGTTCTGAGATTGCGCCATGCGCACCTCGCCCTCCAAATAAAACAATCGGACCGCATCCAGTGTACCCACCGGGTGCGGTCCGTTTCAATGGCTCAAAAGCCCTTGCCTAGCAATTCTCGGTCTTAAGCCGAAACGTGCTTACATGAAGCCGCAGACGCGACCGATGATGCCGATGGCGAAGAGAGCCAGGATGATGACGATCGGGCTGACCTTCTTCTTGAGGAGCTTGCAGACCAGCAGGGTCAGGCACACGGCGGCAAGGCCGGGGATGAGCTGATCGAGGTTGGCCTGAAGCGTGGTGACCTTCACCTGATCAAGGGCGTTAGCACCGATGGAGTTATACATCGTCAGTGCTTCCTTGACACCCTCAGAACCGGAGGGCAGGTTAGCCCAGTCGATAAAGGCGCCAGCAGACTGCGTGACCTTGGAGACGACCGGGGTGAAGGAGATGGACACCCAGCGCTCAACCAGGGCGCCGATGATGAACATACCCAGGATGGAAGCACCCTCGGTGACCTTGCCCATCAGACCGCCGGAGAGGTCCTTGGCGATGGAGGAGCCGACCTTGTAGCCAAACTCCTGCGTGTACCACAGGAAGGCGTAACGGATGATGTTCCACGCGAAGAAGAACAGCAGCGGACCGGCGATGCTGCCGGACAGGGCCAGGGAAGCGCCCAGAGCACCCAGAATCGGGCGAAGGGTGAACCAGAAGGCGGGGTCGCCGACACCGGCGAGCGGGCCCATCATACCGACCTTGACGCCCTGAATGGCGACGTCGTCAATCGGGGCACCGTTGGCGCGCTCCTCCTCGAGAGCGAGGGTAACGCCAATGACGGGGGCGGAAACATAGGGGTGGGTGTTATAGAACTCCAGGTGGCGCTTAAGAGCGGCAATCTGGTCATCCTTGCTGGTGTAGAGCTTCTTGATCGCAGGGATCATTGCGAAGCACCAGCCGCCGTTCTGCATACGCTCGTAGTTCCACGAGCCCTGAAGGAACTGATGACGGAAGCAAACCTTCTTGCGGTCAGCCTTGGTGAGCTGAATCTTGTTCTCTGCCATATGTATCACTCCCCTCCTACTCGTAATCGTTCAGAATGTCGCCGAGCGGGTCACCGGAGCCGCCGCCCATGCCGCCACCCTGCTTGGCCAGATCCTTAAGGCCAAGGTAGATGAGGGCAAGGGAGATGCCGATGAGGCCAAGGGCGATCAGCGTGAGCTGAGGGATGGCAGCAAGGACAAAGCCGAGGATGAAGAACGGCCAGGTCTCCTTGGTGGCCATCATGTTGATGACCATGGCGTAACCGACGGAAGCGACCATGCCGCCGCCGACAGCCATACCGCCGGACAGCCAGTCGGGCATAGCGTTAAGCGCGTTGGTAACGGCCTCGGCCGGGATGATGCACAGAAGTACTGCCGGGATGGCGATACGAAGGCCCTGCATGAGGATGGCAGCGTACTGCCAGCGCTCGATGCCGGAGAAGTCGCCCTTCTCGGCGCAACCGTCCATGGCGTGAGCGATAGCGGTAGCCAGGGTACGGCAAATCATGGTCAGGAACAGACCAGCGACCGACAGCGGGACGGCGACGGCGATGGCGGCGGTAACAGCCTTGGCCGAATCGGTGGCGCCGCCGTTGAGGGCGAGCACCATGATGATCGAAGAAGCGACCGAAGCCAGAGCGGCATCAGGCGCGACGGCGGCGCCGACGTTAGCCCAGCCAAGGGCCATCATCTGGAGCGAACCGCCCAGGAGGATGCCCTCCTGAAGGTGACCGGTTACGAGACCGATAAGCGTGCATGCCACGAGCGGCTGATGGAACTGGAACTCATCCAGAATGCCTTCCATACCGGCAAGCAACGCGACAATCGCAACAAGCAGAATAGTGATTGCAGACATGTATCGGACCCTCCTTTACTATGCTTGAGCGGCCAGTTCGGCCTTAGCTTTCTTCAACATGGCGTCGAGATCCTCGGAGGAATCCGAAGGAACCTTGCGGACCTCGAACTTGACGCCCTTGGCCTTGAGGGCCTCGAGAGTCTTGACGTCGTCATCGCCCATAGCGACGGCGTTGGTGACGACGACCTTGCCCTTGGAGTGAGCCATGGAACCGATGTTGACTTCCTTGATGTCGACGCCGGCCTCGATGGCCTTGAGCAGATCCTGCGGGTTCTCGAAGAGCAGCATGGCCTTGGTGTCACCAAAGCGCGTGTCCTTGACGACCTCGGCCATCTTCTTGATGGGAACGACGTTGGCATGGACTCCCGGAGGGGCAGCCTGCTCGATCATGGTCTTGCGGAGCTCGTCGTGAGCAACGCCGTCGGAAACCACGATGATGCGGTTGGGGTTGATCTGCTTGGTCCACGTGGTGGCCACCTGACCATGCAGCAGACGGGTGTCGATACGGACGTGGGCAATCTTGATGTGCCCGTCGCCGATGACCGTTCCCGGAGGGATGGCGCCTGCAGGAGCAGCGGCGGCCGCAGCCGGCTTCTTCTCCTCGGGCTCCAGAGACTCGGGCTTGACGCGCACGCCAGCCTTAGCCTCAGTCACGAGATGTTTTGCGATCGCATGTGCAGTGTTCTTTGCGTCAAAGCGCTGCGAATATGCCTCGATGAGCATAGGCAGGTTGACACCGGTGACGATAGCCCAGGAATCGTGGCCCTCGATGAGTCCGCTGATCTGGTTGAACGGCGTGCCGCCCCACAGATCAACGAGGAAGAGCACCTGCTCCTGGTCCTCGAAGGAAGCGACTGCTTCCTCGACCTTGGCACGGAAGTCGTCGGGGCCCATGCTCGGCTCGAGCGAGACCACGGCTACAGACGGCTGATCGCCAAAGACCATCGAGCCCGTCTGCTTGATTCCAGCAGCCAAGTCCCCGTGGCTAGCAAGAACAATACTTACCATCACATAACCTCCTTTTTGTCTACGTATTTCCTACACGACATTAAGGAAGTATACCTGTTTGGTTTGTGGAATTATAGCTAAATTCGCAAAAGGTTGGATTATTTGTTTAAACGTCTAAGTTTGTTACAAGTTGATTACGTTGCCGGTTTACAGCTTATTGCCTGCTAAAACGTGATTTGCTGATTGCTTTCAAAGACATATAAAGGTGCACTGTTCGTTAAGACCACTTTTAGGTGGATCCCAATGCGTCTGCGTGCCGCCATTTTGTTTAAACAGACATGACTTGACTAACCGAAGCAAATATGTTTAGAACTCTAGCCCATGTAGTCATTGGATGTTAGGCGATGTGGAGTGGGTTGGCGGCGTCGACGGCATCGGGGGCGTCGGAGAGGCCGTCAGGAGCAGCGTCTGCCGGGTCCTCGTCGGGGGTCTCGATCTGTTTGATCATGACCTCCTGGCCCTGCAGCAGGTATGTCTCGCCGCTACCGCAATGGGGGCAGGTCTTGCCGTGCTCGACTGTCGCATAGTCAAGGCCGCACGCCCCGCAATGCGTCACGGCTTCGACAGGCTCCACGATAAGCTCCGCGCCCTCGGTGATAGGCTTTTTATCTGCTGCCCAGCGCCAAGTGTCGAGCAGCAAGTCGGGAACGACGCCCGAGACTTCGCCCAGCAGCAACGTCACGCTCGAAACGCGACGCACGCCATGAGCGCGCGCCACATTCTCAACATCGCGAATGATGTGATACACAATCCCTAATTCATGCAAGTCGAAACCCTTTCTGCAGAGGTTGATTCGATGCAAACTCAAAGCAAGGGAACGGCGAAATCTAGTCTGCGCCGTCCCCTTACCCGCCATGGTTACCTATTTACGACCGAACTTGATTTTGATTGCACGCTTTAGAGCGTACTTGCCGAGGCTTGGGAGCTTTTGCTCGTATTTGACCATCGTGGAGCACTCGGGGCGGTCGCGATCCAGATGGATGGCGTCAAACGCGCACTTGGTGGTGCACAGGCCGCAGCCAATGCACTTGTTGGGGTCGACGATCGAGGCGCCGCAGCCCAGGCAGCGGGCGGTCTCGGCGCGCACCTGCTCCTCGGTAAAGGTCTCAACATACTCGCTAAACGGCGCAGCCTTCTCGCGTTCGCGGTCCACATGCGCAACCTCGCGGCTCGCGTTGTCGTAGCTCTCGAGCACAACGTCGTCGCGGTCGAGCGCGGTGTAGCGGCGCTGATTGCGGCCGATGGTGAGCGTGGAGCCCGGCTGCACAAAGCGATGGATGGACACCGCGGCCTCGTGGCCGGCGGCGATAGCGTCGACGGCAAAGCTGGGGCCGGTGTAGACGTCGCCGCCCACAAAGATGTCTGGCTCGGCGGTCTGGTAGGTCTGGGGATCGGCAAGGGCACCCTGGCCGCGGCCGAGCTCCACCTTGGAGCCAGCCAGCAGGTCGCCCCACACAATGGACTGGCCAATCGACATGACGACACGGTCGGCATCGATACGGCGCAGATCGTTCTCGTCGTACTCGAGCGCAAAACGGCCCTCGTCGTCAAAGACACGCGTGCAGCGCTTGAAGGTGATACCGCACACACGACCGGCCTCGTCCAGGTGAATCTCCTTGGGGCCCCAGCCGCAGCTGATGTGAGCGCCGTCCTCAACGGCCTCGCGACGTTCTTCCTCGCTGGCGGGCATCTGGGCCTCGCTCTCCAGGCAGAACATCTCAACGTGCTCGGAACCCAGACGGCAGGCGTTGCGCGCGACATCGATAGCCACGTTACCACCGCCCACCACGATGGTACGGCCGGGCAGCGCGTCGATCTTGCCACTGTTGACCTCGCGCAAAAAGTCGACGGCCACGGTCACGTCCTCGGCATCCTCACCCGGAATGCCGGCAAGGCGGCCGCCCTGGCAGCCAATGGCAACGTAGAAGGCCTTAAAGCCCTGTGCGCGCAGCTCGTCGAGCGTCACGTCGCGACCGACTTCCACGCCATAGCGGAACTCGGCACCCATCAGGCGAATGACCTCGACCTCGGCCTCGATAACATCCTTCTGCAGCTTAAAGCTGGGAATGCCGTAGGTAAGCATGCCGCCCGGGTGCTCGTTCTTCTCGAACACGACGGGCCTGTAGCCCTTCTCGGCCAGATAAAAGGCGCAGGACAGACCGGCCGGACCGGCGCCGATGATGGCGATCTTCTGGTCGAAGCCGCCGGCACGCGTTGGGGTCACCACAGGTGGGACATAGCGGGTCGCGGCATCCAGATCGCGCTGGGCGATGAACTTCTTGACCTCGTCGATGGCCACGGCGGCGTCCACACGGCCGCGGGTGCAGGCATCCTCACAGCGGCGGTTGCACACACGGCCGCAGATAGCGGGCAGCGGGTTCTCGCGCTTAATGAGTGCTAGGGCCTCGTCATAGCGACCCTGCGCCGCGAGCTTCAAATAGCCCTGAACGGCAACGTGCGCGGGGCAGGCCGTCTTGCAGGGAGCGGTGCCGGACTCATGCGTCTCGATACGGTTGTCGTTGCGGTAGTTGGGCGACCACTTGGTGTGATCCCATTTGGTGGCGTCGGGCAGCTCCTGGCGCGGATACTCGGGCACCTGTCCGCCGGCCTTTTTGCTGCAGAGCTTCTGGCCGAGCTTGGCGGCGCCGGCCGGGCACACCTCAACGCAGCGACCGCAGGCAACGCACTTGTCCTTCTCGACCTTGGCGACATAGGCCGAGCGCGACAGGTTGGGCGTGTTGAACAGCTGAGAGGTGCGCAGGGCATAACACACGTTGACGTTGCAGTTGCAGATAGCGAAGATCTTGTTCTCGCCGTCGATATTGGTGATCTGGTGCACAAAGCCGTTGTCCTCGGCCTGGCGCAGGATGTCGTAGACCTCGTCGCGCGTCACGTAATGGCCGCGGTCGGTCTCAACCACATAGTCGGCCATATCGCCCACGGCAATGCACCAATCGGCGGGGTCGTCGGCGCAGCCCTCACCCATCACGCGACGGCTCGCGCGGCAGCTGCAGGTGCTGGCGGCATATTTGCCATCGTATTTGTCGAGCCAATGCTCGATATGCTCGATCGGCACCGACGTGCTCGCGGCATCGATAGCCTTCTCGACCGGAATGACATGCATGCCGATGCCGGCACCACCGGGCGGCACCATCGGCGTGGCCTTGGACAGCGGTCCCTTGGACGCCTGCTCAAAGAACTTGGCATAGACCGGGTGCTCCTCGAGCTGGCTCACGCGCATGTTGAGAAACTCAGCGGAACCCGGCACCAGCATGGGCAGCACCCACTGCTTGGCGCGCTCGGGGTTTTCCCAGTTGTACTCGAGCAGGCCCGTGTAGCTCATATCGTCGAGCATCTTCTCGATATCGGCTTCGGGCATGCCGGTGAGCTTGACCATCTCGGGCAGCGTATAGGGACGGCGCATCTTCATCTTGCAGAGCACTTCGGCCTGCTCGTCAGTCGCGGCCTCGGCAAACGACCAGTACTCGTAGCCCAGCAGCTCATCGCGATGCAGCAGACGGTTGGTGCAGTGCTCGCACAGCTTGACGATGGCCTCGCGCGGATGCTCCGGCAGCGGCGGCACGAACTCCGAACCGATGTCGGGCTCGGTGTAGCTAATCCCCGGTCCGTTGAGAATCATGGTTGTCCCTTCTCTTGCCACAGCCCGGCGAGACCGCGGCACCCCTCTTTTTTGCAGGCCGGGCATGCCCCCATGCCGTTCACCCGCCATTAGTTGACATTGTGTCAAAAATAGTATTGACGAACCGTCAACAATATTCAAGACTGTTAGGCGAACGGTCAGGCAAAAGAGGATGAAAGGCGGCAAAACATGAGCAACAACACAGCAGATACCTCTGTGGTCGATGCCGTCCCCGCATCCGATAGCGCGGCAAAGCGCTTGACGGGCGACGAACGCCGTCGCGAGATCCTCGCCGCCGTGCGCACCGTGAGCTCTGAGCTAGGCGTGTCGCATCTATCCGTCTCGGCCGTGACCAAGCGAGCCGGCTGCACGCGCTCATTGTTCTACCACTACTTTGCCGACATGGACGCCGCTGTCACCGCCGTCATGGACGAGGCGATCGACGGTTTTATCTCCGAGCTCGAGCAGTGGAATGCCAACCGCACCGTCGGTGATATCGAGGGCGCACTCGACACCGTCGCCCCGCTCTTTAAGCGCCTGGTCGTCAGCGGCCACGAGCTGCCGAGTACGCTCACCTCAAGCAGCGGCGCGCTCTACGGCGGCTTTTTGCACAACGTGGTCCAGCGTGTGGCGCAGTATATCTGCGACACCACCGTGGTGGATTTTGCCGCCCATCATGAGCTACGCATCGACCATGTCTACGAGACGTTCTACACCCTCATCATGGGGTTGTTGATGTATATCCGCACGCACCCCGATGTGCCCGACGAGACGGTCAAGGAAATCATCGCCTCGACACTCCACATCGAGGGCTATACCGCCAAGTATCCGGAGCGCAAGCCCCAGAACTGACGACATTTGGCCAAACTGCCCGCGATCAGAAGAGGGGCCGCGGGCGTGTGAAAGGAGAGCAGCATGCTGTTCGATGTTTGGGGTAGCGATACCCTTATCCACTGGGCCGGCTGGGCCATGGTCTTTATTGGCCTGATCGTGCTCAACGAGGTCGGCCGCCGCACCAAGCTGGGCGCGGCAATCATCTTTGGCGTGGCTCCGCTGGCCATGACCATCTACTGCGTCGCCATCGCCATCGGCGTCTCGCAGGGTGCCGAGTGGGCGCTCACCAACCCCACCCATGTGTACCAGAACAGCTGGTTCCACTACGCCAAGGTATACGCGGCGCTGGCCGGTTGCTGGGGCTTCATTGCCATTAAGTACCAGTGGGGCAAGATTGGCAAGGCGCATTGGTTCCGCGCATGGCCGTTTGTGATCGTCGCCATCAACATCATGATCGCCGTCGTGTCCGACTTTGAGAGCGCCTATCACTTCTTTGTCCTGGGCGAGTCCACCTGGGTCACCTCCGAAGGTGCTACGCAGCTGGCCGGCTGGAACAACGTGTTCAACGGCATCGCCGGTATTATCAACATCTTCTGCATGACCGGTTGGTGGAGCGTCTACGCCTCCGAGGATCAGACCGACATGCTGTGGCCCGATATGACCTGGGTCTACATCATCGCCTACGATATCTGGAACTTCTGCTACACCTACAACTGCCTGCCCACCCACTCCTGGTTCTGCGGCTTTGCGCTGCTTCTGGCGCCCACCGTCGCCGCCTTTATCTGGAACAAGGGCGGCTGGATCCAGAACCGTGCCTTTACGCTGGCCATTTGGTGCATGTTTGCCCAGGTGTTCCCGTACTTCCAGGAGGAGTCCATCTTTGTGACCCACTCCACGCTCGACCCCGGCGCCGCTACCGCGGTCTCGATCGCCGCTCTGGTCGCCAACGTCGCCGCGATCATCTACATCGCCTACCGCGCCAAGAAGCTCGGCCGCAACCCCTACAAGCAGGATGTCTTTGAGGGCACCAGCGATTGGGAGAAGGCTACCGCTCGCCGCGCCAAGGTGGATTACGCGCACGCCGAGTAACGTGTTGGTCGCTGTTGGCAGTTGGGCATAGGCCCGCCCGTCAGGATTTTCATCCAATGTCTCGCAGAGCCCCCGGAAAGCGTTTCGCTCGCTTTTCGGGGGCTTTTGTCGTTGCGCCTCTATTCATCTATTCAAAAACATACGCATATATAAAATCGGATTTCAAATCATGCGGCGGCTCTATGGGGTCCCGTTTTTGGGTACAGTGTTGTCCCGATATTGAGCTTGGGGGATATATGAAAGATGAGACGATGGGCCAAGAGGATGCGGCCCAAGATGCAGAAGCGTGTGCCGAGGCCCTGGAGAGCCTAGACCGGATTTCGCTTGACGATGTTGCGTTTGACGATTCGAGCGTTGATGTGCAGGATGAACCGGAAATCGAGGCACAGCCCGATGATCAGGATGCAGGCGACGTTGAGCCTGCCGAAGATGAGGCAGGTCACGAAGACACCGAAAGCGAGGCCGACAACCAGCCCGAATCCGACACGGGCGAGGAAACCATCTTGCTCGACAGCTTGCCGGCCGAGGATTCGCTGACCCGCGAGCTTCCTGGCTTAGGCTCTGCGCCTGCCGTGGACGAGACCATCGCCATGGGCGATATTCCCCTGCCGTCCGTTCCCTCGGCACGCGAGGCCGAGGTTCGCCATCGCAAAATGTCGCCCAAGCGCCGCAATCTGATGGTTGCCGGTGTCGTAGCCGTCGCGCTTGTTGCCGGCGGCGCAGGCTATGCTGCCTGGAACGGATATCAACAAGAGCAGGCTGCCGTGCTTGCCGCAAACGCCCATACCATGATGTCGGTGCAGATTGGCGTGCATGCCGCGGGCCTCGACTGCTCAACTGGCTCCAAGATTCCCGTGCAGGTGAGCGGACAAGATTCCGACGGTTCTTCCGTGAGCGAAACGCTCTACGTTGACGAGCGCGGCCGCGGCATCAAACTGCTGCCCGGCGATTACACGCTCTCCATCGCCGCCTCCCCCATCGCGGCCGACGGCACCATCTATACCGTCCCGACCACCAAGACGCAGGTCGCCGTTAAGAGCGATGGACAGGATTTAAGTGCCCAGGCCACCTTTAAGCTCAAGGTGCCTTCGGCCGACACGGTGACTGACGACCAGATCGATGCCGCCGCCAAGTATGCCGAGGAAGGCGGTGCGAGCTCCGCCGCGGCCGCCAAGATACTTCAGCAGGCGGCAACCGCGCGGCGCGACGCCGCCGTCAATGCCGTGAGCGCGAGCGAAGCGCAGGCCGCGCGCGATGCCGATGCTCGGCATAAGGCAACGGACCTGTATCAGCTCGATATTCCGGTTGAGTGGTATGGCAAGGTCGCAACCTGGCAAAACGGCAACACGCTGTGCATTTATCTGGACGGCGACAGCGATACGCCGATCGTGACGCTCGTCGCGGTGCGCGAGGGCGAGAGCTTTACGCCCGATGAGGGCGATACGGTTTTGGGTGCGGCCAATCTGGGCAACGGTTATACCGTCTATGCCAGCGGCCCCGTCTATCCGTACGTGGTGCCCCAGACTATCAACGGGCGCACCCAGGATCCAGTGTCGACCTACCCCATGGACGCGGCCATTGAGCTTGTCGAGCTTACGACCGGCAACCGCTATACCTATAGCCAGATCAAGAACGTGCTGGTCGGCAAAGACGGCAAGGCCGACGCCGCCGCCAAACTCGAGACCGACTACCTCGCCCAGATTCTCCTGCCGAGTATCAAAGCCCAGGACTAGCCTGGCGCAGCAAGGTGCTCCCCAACCGTGATGAGGGAGCCAGGAGGTCCTGACCCCACAGGTCCATAGATGATTAGGCAAGGAGCCACTTCCATGCGGGCACAACGTGGACCACACCGTGCTCGCATGAAATATCGGTCTGTTCATCCATGGTAACGATTGCCGACTCGCCAAGATCGAACTGGGCCATCGAGGCATCAAGCGCGGCAATTTCGCGCTCGCGCGTTTTCTCACGTGCCATATCCGCACTCACCTGAATCAGGCTATAAGCCCGCATGAGAAGCGCGTCCCCAGCCACAAAGTCCACCTCATGGCTTTTGCTCTTCTCTTTGATCAGCAGGCGGCAGACCGAGCCGGTCCTCACCGCGGGAGTCTTTCTTCTTAGCGCATTGAACACTGCGGTCTCGAGCCTCTGGCCCTGGTCCAATGCTGATGCGGGAGAGAATGCTCCAAACATCGCAGGGTCGACAGCGTAGACCTTAGACGCAGACCGCATGTTATTTGCCAGTGAACGCGTGAACTCCGGCACAGAAAATAACAGGTAGGCGTCCTCATAATACTCAAGTAAATCGCTAAGCGAATTACGACTGACGGGTATCTGTCTGCTCTTGAACTCGTTGTACACTTTGTTCACTGACAGCTCTCGTCCCGAAGATGCCATACACCGCGTCAAGAACAGCGATGCCAGGCGAGGGTTCTTGACGTCATAACGTTCAACGACGTCCATGGCGACCGTTCGCGAAGCATATTCCTGTAGCAGCTGAATCGCGTCTGCAGGCGTCTGCTCAAGTGTCGCAATGAATCCCCCTCGTTCAAGATACCCGATCAGATGATGTCGAAGCAGCGCTGCATCGCTCGGGGAAAAGGTCGCATCTGGCTCGAGAACGCTCCCCGTCTTATATCGAACGTATTCCGAAAAACTCAACGGAAAAAGCTCTCGCACAAGAGAACGACCCCTGAACTCGCTCTTAAGTTCTGAGGACAGCATCTTAGAAGAAGATCCCGTCACATAGACGGTCGCTTTCTCCGTATCGACTACACGCCGCAGAAACGCACCCCATTCGGGAATTTCCTGGATCTCGTCAAAGAAAATGTAAGCGCCCTCGGTTCGAGCAACAGGATACAGCGCATAGAACGTGTCGAGCACGTCCGCCAGCAGCGATGGCTCATACGGGCGCAAGCGCTCATCCTCAAAATTGAAGTAAAGCATCCGGTCAAGCTCGACGCCCCGGCTCTGAAGCCGCCGCATCTCCTGATACAGGCGATACGTCTTTCCACAACGGCGGGCCCCCACAATCACATTTACGATGTTGTCGCGCTTTGGCTCCTGTGGATTTCCTAGATCAAGGTCTCGCTCAAAAACCTGCGGAACCCCCTGCTGTTCAAAGTCCTTTATTTTCTGGGCGATCAAGTCGTTGAATGCCATGATTCTCCAATCTTGCTCTCTGGCTAATCAAGATTATACTGTTTCTTGATTAGCTGGAAAGCAAGATTTCGTTTAACTTGATTAATGATTAAGCAAGTTTTTCTCTTTCTGTCCCGAAGGATGTCGAGCGGTTGAGGAGGCAAACACGAACGCCTCTAGCCGACAGAAACGCGCGGCTCCGTCAGCTAGAGGACGTTTCCTAGTTCCACGGGTCGGCTTCGAACATCGGCTCGCGCTCGGGGCGGCGATCGCTGTAGGGATCGTAGCCGTCGTCGTCCTCGTTCTCAGCACGGATGAAAGGGTCGCGCGGCTTTGGCGCCGGCTTAGGCGCAGGTTTGGATGCGGCGGGCGCGGCATCGGTCGCCGGCTTGTTCGTCTTGGTCTCATCTTTCATCTGCATAGCTCCTTGCCATGTACTCACGTTCGACATCATCGATTGTCGCACGAAAAAGGGCGGCGGACCCAATTGGATCCGCCGCCCTTGGCGTTTTGCGATGAGGGGCGATTTAAAGCCGGCCCCAAAATCTACTCGGCGTCGGGGACCTCGTAGGTGGCCGCCGGCGTGTTGTCGCACACGACGGTAAAGCCGCCGTCCTTGTCGACATCGACCGTCACCTGATCGCCCTCGCGCACCGTGCCGTCAATGATGGCCGCCGCGATGGCGTCCACGACTTCGCGCTGCACCAGACGCTTGAGCGGACGGGCACCAAAGACCGGGTCCAAGCCGCCCACGGCGAGCATCTGCTTGGCCGCCGGGGTGATGGCAAGCGTCATGCGCTCCTTGGCCAGACGTGCGCGGACGTCGGCGAGCTGAATATCGACGATCTTTTCGATCTGCGCCATGCCGAGCGGATGGAACACCACGATGTCGTCGATACGGTTGAGGAACTCGGGGCGGAAGGTCTGAGCCATGGCCGCGTCGACCTGATGGCGCATCTCCTCCTCGTCCTTGCCGGAAAGCTCGGCAATAGCCTTAGAGCCCACGTTAGACGTCATGATGATGATCGTGTTCTTGAAGGACACCTGGCGACCCTGGCCATCGGTCAGACGACCGTCGTCAAGCACCTGCAGCAGCACGTTGAAGACATCCGGGTGAGCTTTCTCCATCTCGTCGAGCAAGATCACGGAGTACGGACGACGGCGCACGGCCTCGGTGAGCTGGCCGCCCTCGTCGTAGCCAACGTATCCCGGAGGCGCACCGATCAGGCGCTGGACGCTGAACTTCTCCATGTACTCGGACATGTCGATACGCACGAGCGCGCGCTCGTCGTCGAACAGGCACTCGGCCAGCGCCTTGGCGAGCTCGGTCTTGCCTACGCCGGTGGGGCCCAGGAAGAAGAAGCTGCCGATGGGCTTGTCCGGATCGGAGAGGCCCGCGCGGCTGCGGCGCACGGCCGCGGCGACAGCGGAGACCGCCTCGTCCTGACCGATGACGCGCTTATGCAGCTCGCCCTCCAGGCCCTTGAGCTTGTCGAGCTCGCCCTGCATCATCTTGGAAACGGGCACGCCGGTCCAGGCGCTCACGACCTCGGCAATCTCATCGGAGGTCACCTGTTCGTTGAGACCCTCGCCGTCCTGCTGCTTTTGCGCCTCGAGCGCAGCCTCGGAATCCTGAATCTGCTGTTGCAAACCCGGAATCACGGAATAGCGCAGCTCAGACGCACGGCCCAGATCGCCGTTGCGCGTCGCGCGCCCCTCTTCGCTCTTGGCCTCGTCAAGCTGCCCCTTGAGCTCCTGTACGTGGTCGATGGCGTTCTTTTGGTTGAGCCAGCCAGCCTTTTGCACGTTGAGCTTTTCTTGGACCTCGGCAATCTCCTGACGCAGGGCCTCCAGACGCTCCTTGGAGGCGTCGTCGGTCTCCTTCATGAGTGCCTGTTCCTCGATCTGCAGCTGGGTGAGCTGACGCGTGGTGGCGTCGATCTCGACCGGCATGCTGTCGAGCTCCATGCGAAGGCGGCTTGCGGCCTCATCGACCAGGTCGATGGCCTTGTCGGGCAGGAAGCGATCGGCGATATAGCGATCGGAGAGGTCGGCGGCGGCCACGAGCGCGCTATCGGTGATATGCACGCCGTGGAAGATCTCGTACTTCTCCTTGAGGCCACGCAGGATCGAGATGGTGTCCTCGACGGTAGGCTCGCTCACCATAACGGTCTGGAAACGACGGGCGAGCGCCGCATCCTTCTCGATGTACTTGCGGTATTCGTCGAGCGTAGTCGCGCCGATCGCGTGCAGATCACCACGGGCAAGCGCCGGCTTCAGGATGTTGCCGGCGTCCATGGAGCCCTCGGTGGCACCCGCGCCCACGATGGTGTGGAGCTCATCGATGAACAGGATGACCTTGCCCTCGGACTTCTGTACCTCCTTGAGCACGGCCTTCAAGCGGTCCTCGAACTCGCCGCGGTACTTGGCGCCGGCGACCAGCGCGCTCATGTCGAGCTCGATGAGGTCGCGGTCGCGCAGCGTGCTCGGCACGTCGCCGGCCACGATACGCTGGGCGATGCCCTCGACGATGGCCGTTTTACCGACGCCCGGCTCACCAATGAGCACGGGGTTGTTCTTGGTGCGGCGGGACAGGACCTGGATGGTACGGCGAATCTCATCGGTACGGCCGATGACCGGGTCGAGCTTGCCGGCGCGGGCAAGGTCGCAGATGTTGCGACCGTACTGCTCCAGTGCCTCAAACTGCGTCTTGTCCTCGGCAGACGTCACGCGGTCATCGCCGCGCAGCTCCTCGTAGACTTGCTCGATGCGCTCCTTGGTGACGCCGGCGTCGCGCAGAACGCGGCCGGCCTCGCCCTTGTCCTCGGCAAGCGCCATCAGCAGATGCTCGGTCACCACAAAGCTGTCGCCCATCTTGGTGGCCTTCTTCTCGGCCTTTTCGATGACGCGGACGAGCTCGTTGGACAGGCCCATCTGCTGACCCTCGCCCGAAACCTTGGGCGCGTGGTCGATGGCTTCTTGTGTGGAGCGTGCGAGCTGGGCCGGGTCGGCGCCGATGCGCTCGATGATCACGGAGATATTGCGCTCGCCGGCACCAAGCAGGGCGGACAGCAGGTGAATCGGCTCCACCGCGCCGGCCTGCGCGTCGGCAGCCGTGCTCATGGCGGTCTGCAGCGCCTCGCGCGACGTCATTGCTAGCTTATCGATTCTCATGGAATCACCTCTCTTGGGGCGGCCGCCCTACGGGGCGGCTTCACGTTGTTCGAGAAGTATTGTTGCCAGCTTTGTACGATCTTATACATAAATCTAAGTCTCTATATATAAGATTTTATGAGTGGTTGAGCGATAGGGCGCAGACCTGCACTCTCATCGCAGCCACCGGAACTCAACTGTCTCGATCTGTAACACTTAGCGACCATATTTGGCTCTAGATGTTACAAATCGAGATGGATTGCCAGCGGCTCTCCGTTTGTCTCGATCTGTAACAACTACTCGGCAAATAAGGGTCTACCTGTTACAAATCGAGACAAACCTGTATGCTCGAACTAAAAATCTCAATCTGTAACACCAGACCCACTTTTGGCGGCCAAGATGTTACAGATCAAGACAAACAAATACCACCACATTGGGGACAGGCACCTTTGTGGTGGTGGTTTTCAACGCCAATGCTCGACCATCTCGCGCCATGTGATTAAACTTTAATTGTCATCTGCGTGTATTCATTTGAAACTGGCATTGTCTGTTCTTTGTCTCAAGGAGCGCATATGAAGCCGTCTCGTTCCATTGGCCGTAACGTTATTGCCATTCTCGCCGTACCCATCTTGATGCTCATCCTCATCGTCATCGCGCCCTTTTCCCTTGGCGTCGCCTCGCCTTTCGATCTGTGCGGGATGGTCGAGGTCGGTTCGCGCGCCACCTCGCTCTCCTTTATCTGTCGAGGCATGTTCTATGAAGACGGAATTCCCACCGGAATTTGGCGGTCAAAGCTACCGCTGCTCGGTCAGGTCGACGGATGCTCCCCCTATTTCATCCTTGAACCTCAGTCGATGAACTATCTCATCGACGACCAATCGCTTGCCTGCGCAACCCTCGCCTATGACTACGCACCAAACGCTAGCGAGCAACACATGAACCAAGTCCTCGACAAGCTACTCGAGCAGTGCGGGCTCACCGAGGAGGCCGGCAGGACCATCAATAACGACCAGAAGTTAAAGCGAACAGAGCTCCGCCGCATCGGAATAATCAACGGGCAAGGCGGGGCCTCCTACTGGCAGGCCTGGGCAATACGCGACAAGAGCGAATTCGGACACAGCACCTATATGGTCACCGTCTATACCAAGGATGGGATCAAAGAAAATGTTGACGATTTCGCATCATCCAAACTCGGCATCCCCAAAACAACCAAACCCGCCAGACTGGATGAAATCCTGTAGAGATGTTCATTAGAATGCCGCACAACAAGTGCAGCAACTTTTTGGCTTGTGCCCCATCACCACAAAGGTGCCTGTCCCCAATGTGGTGGTTTCGGCATGTTCTTAGCTTGACGATAGTTCGGGAACCTCGTCTTCGAAGAGCCAACTTCGCGCTGAACCGCTGTCCCGGGCGGCCTGCGGATCGGGGAGGCATGTTTGGACGCGCGCTTCGCCCGTGCACCGGTCCAAAAAATCGATCACCGGCTTTTGGTCGCCTTCGAGTATGTAGGTGACACCGCCGTCCTGCAGATAAACGCCGTCACCACCGTCCGCTCGTGCAAAACCGGGGTTGTAATGGACGCCAACCAACTTCTTGCCATCGGATGAGAACAACTCCAAATCGGTATAGTAGCCGCCGATCATCTGGCCATTTTTTCGGTCATAGTCCGCCCGACCGTTCCAACGCTTGAACGATCGCCCATTCAGCAGCTGCATCGCCTGTTGGATCTTGGTTTGGTCTTTGGCATATCGCATGGCACCCAGCTCGATCATCGGATAGTTGCCGATACCCAAAATCGACGGAGTTTCTTTGATATCAAGCGTTTGCTCGTCGGGTTTTGCAGCATCCTCGACCAGCTGCAAGGGAACCGAGGCAACAACGTCGGCAACTTTTTTCGCATCTTCAACGCCGCTAGGGCCGGAGACAATCAGGGTCCCAAACAGCCAAACCCCCACACCGGCAACGGCAAAAGCCAACACCAACAACAGGGTAAACGAACGTCGTCTCATGGCAACCCCCAAAATACGGTCACCACCATTATAAGAAAAATCCAAATAATGAGACCAGAGAACTACACTTTAACCGCCCCATCAAAGAGGCGGCCCCAACCCCGGTCCATTTTTAGCGTCCCACAAGACCCAACGAGAACGTCGCGGTAGCCCCGGACACACCTTTCCCTCGGGCGACCCTCGCGAAGCGCGTGAGCACGAGGGAAAGGTGTGTCCGGGGCGCACAGCAACGTTACTCGGCAGCGGCCTTGAACTTGTTGTAGTTGATCAGGCAGCCGGCCTTGACGATGGCACGCTCCTCTGCCGTCATATCGGCAATGTAGAGCTCAATCTGCTCGACCGCACCATCGGCGCGAACCACGTAAGCGGCGATGTCCTTCAGGTCGCCGTCGAGCGCGGCGCGGATACCCGGCACAAAGACGTAGTCGCCCACCTCAAAGCTGGGCTCGGCCTCCATCTGGAAGGGCACCATGCCCCAGTTCATCACGTTGGAGCGATAGCGCTTGGTGGCGTACTCGTGGACGATGTTGGCCAGGCCGCCAATTACGCGCTGGCAGCTCGCGGCCTGCTCGCGGGCAGAACCGTCACCGGGCTTCTTGGCATAGAGCATGGAGCCGTACTCAGTCGCCTTGGCATCGGCCGCGACACCCGCGCCGGTCAGCGCCTCAAACACGCTGGCAAGCTCGGCATCGAGTGCCACCAGGTCGCCCGCTGCCTCGCCGGCAATGCGGCGCTTTTCCACCGCGTCGACCTCCTTGGAGCGGCCCACGTAGGCAGGGTCGCGACGGCTGAGCGTAAACTCGGCCAGACCCAGCGGGTTGGAGCGGAAGGAGCTCGTCTCGCCCGAGGGAATGAGCTCGTCGGTCGTAGTGACCGGGTCCATGATCTTGGAGCACACCTTGAGCAGGATGTCGTCGCCGAGAGGCTCCATCGCGGGCCACGGCTTGATGTTGGGGCCCTCGACCAGCTCGTCGGCCGGCTCAGCCTTGCCAAAGCCCCAGTACACGCGCTTCTTGTACGGCGCGTCGTCAAAGGTGTACTCGCAGGCCTCGTCCCAAGTCTCCTCGGGCAGGTCGGTCGCCGGCGTCAGGACGCCGCCGTTGGCAGCCGTCGCCGCAATGGAGCGGGCGTCCATCAGGGCCACGGCGCTCAGCTGACCGTTGCCCGGCTTGGAACCCTCGCGATTGGGGAAGTTGCGCGTGGTGTGGCGGATCGAAAGGCCGTTGTTGGCAGGCGTGTCGCCGGCGCCGAAGCACGGGCCGCAGAATGCCGTGCGCACAATCGCGCCGGCCTCCATAAGGTCGTAGATGTAGCCGCGGCGTGTAAGCTCGAGTGCCACGGGCTGGCTCGTGGGATAGACCGACAGCGAAAACTCGCCGCAGCCGGTGTTAGCGCCCTTGAGCACGCGAGCAGCCTGGACCACGGAGTCGTAGTTGCCGCCCGAGCAGCCGGCGATAACGCCCTGCTGCACGTGCAGCTTGCCGTCGACGATCTTGTCGAGCAGGCTAAAGTGCGTCTTGCCCTCGCCGATCTTGGCGGCCTCGAGCTCCACCTCATGCAGGATGTCCTCGAGGTTCTCGTTGAGCTCGTCGATCTCAAAGCCGTTAGAAGGATGGAACGGCAACGCGATCATGGGCTTGATACTCGACAGATCGACTTCGACGCAGCCGTCGTAGTAGGCAACATCGGCGGGCTTGAGCTCGCGGTAGTCCTCGCCGCGACCGTGCATGGTCAAAAACGCGTGCGTGTCCTCGTCGGTAGCCCAAATGGAGGAGAGGCAGGTGGTCTCGGTGGTCATGACATCGACGCCGTTGCGGTAGTCGGTCGTCATGCTCGCGATGCCGGGGCCTACGAACTCCATGACCCTGTTCTTAACGTAACCCTTGGCAAAGACGGCGCGGATGATGGCGAGCGCCACATCGTGTGGGCCAACGCCGGGGCGCGGGGCGCCCGTGAGGTAGATGGCAACGACGCCGGGATAGGCAACGTCGTAGGTGTCGCGCAGCAGCTGCTTTGCCAGCTCGCCACCGCCCTCGCCCACGGCCATGGTGCCCAGAGCGCCGTAGCGGGTGTGCGAGTCGGAGCCCAGGATCATCTTGCCACAGCCGGCGAAGTTCTCACGCATAAAGGAGTGGATGACGGCGATGTGCGGCGGGACGAAGATGCCGCCGTACTTCTTGGCCGCGGAAAGGCCAAAGACGTGGTCGTCCTCATTGATGGTGCCTCCCACGGCGCACAGCGAGTTATGGCAGTTGGTGAGCACGTAGGGCAGCGGGAACTGCTCCATGCCCGAGGCGCGCGCCGTCTGGATGATGCCAACGAAGGTGATGTCGTGGCTCGCCATGGCGTCAAAGCGAATCTTGAGTGCCTCGGGGTCACCCGACGTGTTATGTGCCTGGAGGATCGAATACGCGATGGTGCCGCGCTTGGCATCCTCGGGCGTCTGCGTAATACCGCGCTCGGCAGCCTCGGCCGCAGGCACAACCTCGCTGCCGCCGCGCAGGTAGATGCCGTCCTCGTACAGCTTGACCATACTGTCTCCCACTCTGCCCAAAAGATTTGGGCGCATAGCATACATTCGTTCAATATCGTGCCATAGAACGGTTGCGAGTGGGTTATGAATCTGCACGTTCACTTTATCTCGGTAAAGTAAAGAACGAACCCGGTGTGAGCCGACAGACTTGGCGCAAGAGCATCCCTTTCGACTAGTCATTTAAGAACGTCCCCAATGACTACCGCATCCGGAGCAAGGCAACGCCGCAGGTAGAGGACGGACAGCGAGCGACGTCCAGAGCGAACAAGTTGGCATGAAAAAGGCAAGGCATAGACCTTCTGGTCATGCCTTGCC
>UQHR01000040.1 GCA_900540905.1 uncultured Collinsella sp.
CCACCCGAGCATTGAATGAGGCTCCAACGCAAGTTGGGGCCTTTTTTCATATAGGAACACAAGGTCAAAGGCGGCACCATGATCCTCCTGGTCGACAAGATCGAAAAAAGCTTCGGCGCACGCGTCCTCTTTAGCGGCGCGTCCTTCCAGATCAACCCCGGCGAGCGCTTCGCGCTCGTGGGCCCCAACGGCGCCGGCAAAACCACCATGCTCAAAATCATCATGGGCATCGACAGTCCCGATGCCGGCCAGGTCCAGTACGCCAAGGACTGCCAGGTGGGCTACCTAGAGCAGGAAACCAACCTGGAGCACAAAGACACCACCATCCTTGCCGAGGTCATGGCCGCTGCCAAGGAAATCCGCCGCATGGGCGAGCGCGCCAACGAGCTGCAGGCCCAGATCACCGAGCTTTCCGAACAGGGCAAGGACGTCGACGCACTCCTCAACGAGTACGGCCAGGTCCAGGACCGCTTTGAGCACCTAGGCGGCTACGAGCTCGAAAGCAACGCCCGCAAAATCCTGTCCGGCCTGGGCTTTAAGGTCACCGACTTTGAGCGCCCGTGCTCCGAGTTCTCGGGCGGCTGGCAGATGCGCATCGCGCTGGCCAAGCTCTTCCTGCGCCACCCCGACCTGCTGCTTCTGGACGAGCCCACCAACCACTTGGACCTCGAGAGCGTCCAGTGGCTGCGCGGCTTTATCGCCAACTACGACGGCGCCGTCCTCATCGTCAGCCACGACCGCGCCTTCATGGACGCCTGCGTCGACCACGTCGCCGCACTCGAAAACCGTCGCGTGACCACCTACACCGGCAACTACAGCAGCTACCTTAAGCAGCGCGAGGACAACCTGGAGCAGATGCGCGCCAAGCGCGCCGCCCAGGAGCGCGATATCGCCCACATGCAGGTCTTCGTCGACAAGTTCCGCTACAAGCCCACCAAGGCAGCCCAGGCCCAGGAGCGCATCCGCAAGATCGAGCAGATCAAAAAGGAGCTCGTCATCCTGCCCGAGGGCCACAAGCACATCGACTTTAAGTTCCCCGACCCGCCGCGCTCCGGCGACATGGTCGTGGGGCTCGAGGGCGTCTCCAAGTCCTACGGCAAAAAGCACATCTACAGCGACATCGACCTCAAGCTCTACCGCGGCGAGCATGTGGCACTCGTCGGCCCCAACGGAGCCGGCAAGTCCACGCTCATGAAGATCCTCGCCGGCCTGGAGCCGCCCACCACCGGCACCCGGGACCTGGGCACCAACGTGGGCGTGGCCTACTACGCCCAGCACGCGCTCGAGGGCATGACCGAGTCCAACACCGTCCTGCAAGAAATCGACACCGTCACGCCCAAGTGGACCGTGCCGCAGCAGCGTAGCCTACTGGGCGCCTTCCTGTTTAGCGACAACGATGCAATCGAAAAGCAGGTACGCGTCCTCTCCGGTGGCGAAAAGGCGCGCCTGGCGCTCGCCAAAATGCTCGTGGCCCCCGAGGCACTTCTGTGCCTGGACGAGCCCACCAACCACCTGGACATTGACTCGGTGGACATGCTCGAGAACGCCCTGCAAAACTTCCCCGGCACTATCGTGCTCATCAGTCACGACGAGCATCTGGTGCGCGCCGTGGCCAACCGCATCATCGACATCCGTGACGGCAAGGTCACGGTCTACGACGGCGACTACGACTACTACCTCTACAAGCGCGAGGACCTCGCAGCCCGCGCCGCCGCCGAGGCGGCAGGGGAGAGCACGCCCGCCGTATCCAAGCCTACCAAAACCAGCGCCGCCCAGATCGACGCCCCCGCCGCGGCACCTAAACAGGCCGAAGGCAAAAAAACCAAGGAGCAAAAGCGCGCCGAGGCCCAGGCCCGTGCCGCACTCAACAAAAAACTCAAGGGCGTGCGCAACCAGCTTAAGAAGATCGAGGCGGAGCTCGACAAAAAGCGCGCCCGCTATGACGAGCTTATGGAATTGATGGCAAGTGAAGAGCTTTATGCCGATCAGGATAAGTTCAACGCCGCGCTCGGGGAATATAACGGCCTTAAGCAAGAGCTGCCCAAGCTCGAGGACGAATGGCTGGAGCTTTCCACCCAGATCGAAGAGGAGACCGCGCGTGAACTCTCGTAAGGCCGCTGCCGTGGCGATGAGCGTCATCGCCATCGCCTGTCGCATCTGCGGCATCTTTATGAGCGCGATGACCGTGCTGCTGTGCTTTAGCGGCCTCACCGCCAAACTACAGATCGTGGGCTTTGTCGTTGAGCTTTCACGCGCGCTGCCGAGCGCCATCGCCGGCTACGGCATCATCACATCGCCCTTTGGTGGCGTGTTCCGCCTGGATTACGCCATCGTGGCCGTCATCCTGTTTGTGGCCGACTACCTGCTTACGCGCGCCTCGCGCCGCGTCCGCTAGGGGAGCGCCATGTCCAGCAGCTACCTGATGAACTTGCTTGCCAGCGCCGTTGCCGTTATCGTCGGCATCGTGATCCACGAGAGCGCACACGCCGCCGCAGCCTGGGCACTCGGCGATAAGACGGCGCGTTCGCGCGGCCGCGTGTCGCTCAACCCGCTCAACCATATCGACCCGTTTGGCACCATCATCCTGCCGCTGCTTATGCTCGCCGCCGGCGGCCCGATATTCGCCTTTGCCAAGCCCGTGCCCGTTTACCTCAACAACCTCAAGCACCCCAAGCGTGACGAGGTCCTGGTGAGCGTGGCCGGCCCCGCATCGAACATCGCCCTCGCGTGCCTCGCGGCCGCCCTCATGCACGCAACGTACGGCGGCCTCTACACCAGCATGTCATTTGCCCTGGCGTCACAGATCATGAACTTCGGCGCCACGTTTATCGTGGTCAACCTGTCACTCGCGTTCTTTAACCTTATCCCGATCCCGCCGCTCGACGGCTCGTCGATTGTCGTGCCGTTCCTCAAAGGCAAGGCGCTCGCCAACTACTACCGCCTGCAGCAATACGCCATGCCCATCCTCATCATCGTGCTGTATCTGCTGCCCATGTGGACCGGCATCGACGTGATCGGCCGCTATTTCGACGTTACCGTGTATCCGCTTGCTGAGCAGCTGCTCAACTTCGCAATCGCCGGCATCTAAGGTAAACTTACAGGTTGACCGTGCAAAACGGTCGTAATATGCACCCAAACCGCGCCGCGAAGGCGCCGTCAAAGGAGGTCGAAGATGTCGTATCGCGTGTCGACGCAGGTCTACAGCGGACCGTTCGACCTGCTGTTGCAGCTGGTAACCCGCCAAAAAGTAGATATCGGCGCTATCTCCATCAGCGAGGTGGCCGAGCAGTACCTTGCCGAGGCCGAACGCATCGAGGCGCTGGACCTGGACGTGGCGAGCGACTTTTTGCTGGTCGCAGCAACCCTTTTGGACATCAAGGCCGCCTCTCTTGTGCCGCAGGAGGTCCCGCGCAAAGCCGATGACGACGATGGCGAGTTCGACGAAGACCTCGAGGAGCTCAGCACGCTCGACGGCGACGCCCTGCGCGAGGTCCTGATCCAGCGCCTGATTGCCTACAAGCAGTTTAAAGGCGCGGCTGCGGCCCTCGGTGCCCGCATGCAGGCTGAGAGCCGTATGCACCCGCGTGTGGCCGGCCCCGACCCTGAGTTTTTGGGGCTCATGCCCGACTACCTGGCTGGCATCACCCTGCGCGGCCTGGCCGTCATCTGTGCCGACCTGGACGGCAAGCGCCAGACCTTCCTGCTGGAAGCCGAGCACGTGGCACCGCATCGCGTGCCGCTCGACCTGACCGTGGCCTCAGTCGACCGCTTTACCATGGCGCACCAAACCTGCACCTTTCGCGAGCTGTTGGACGGCGAAGCCACCACTGAGCAGCTCGTCGTCACCTTCCTGGCCATGCTCGAGCTCGCCAAGCGCGGCTCGCTTACGCTGAGCCAGGACGAGATCTTTGGAACCATCTGCATCAACCGAGTCGAGGGCGCCGAGGCATACGTGCCCGGCGAGGGCCCCGAGCTCACCGAATAGGAGCGGCAACCATGTCAACCCTTTCCACGCTAGAGGCAAACAGCCTCAAAGGTGCCCTCGAGGCGCTACTGCTGGTGTCGAGCGACCCCGTGAGCGCACCCGCGCTGGCAGGTGCGCTGGATATCGCCCCAGGCGAGTGCGCGTCGCTTTTGGCCGAGCTCAAGGTTGAGTATGAGGAGGCCAACCGCGGCTTTCAGCTGCGCGAGGTCGCCGGTGGCTGGCGCCTGTTTACGCACCCCGCCTACCACGACGTGGTCGAGGCCTATGTGCTGAGCTGGGACACGCAAAAGCTGTCGCAGGCGGCGCTCGAGACCCTGGCCGTCATCGCCTATCACCAGCCCGTCACGCGCGAGGTGGTCAAGGGCATCCGCGGCGTCAACTCCGACGGCGTCATCGCGTCGCTCGTGGACAAGGGCCTGGTGCGCGAGCTCGGTCGTGACCCCCAGCGCGGTCAGGCCATCATTTACGGCACGACCAACGCCTTCTTGGAAAAGTTCGGTCTGCGTTCCACCCGCGACCTGCCCGACCTGGAGCAGTTTGCCCCCGACGAGCAGTCGCGTCAGTTTATCCGCGAGCGCCTGAGCGGCCGCAACATTCAGTCCACGCTCGAGGAGCAGGCCGAGGACCTGGACGAAGAGCGCGAACTGCTCGATACCGATGTTGAAGATATTGAGGCAGTCGAGGACTTGGAGACCCTGGTCGTCGACGAGACCTCGGAGGATTTGCATGACGAGGACTAACGAAGTAGGGGAGACGCGCGTCGTGGGCGCAGTACCCGCAACCGACGCCCAGCCCGTCTACCCGCATACCATGCGCCTGCAGCGCTTTTTGGCGCGCGCGGGCGTGGCGAGCCGACGCGGCTCGGAAGACCTAATGACCGCCGGCCGCGTGACCGTCAACGGCGAGGTCGCGACCGAGCTGGGCACCAAGGTCGATGTCGACCACGATCACATCGAGGTCGACGGCATGCCAGTCAAGCTCAACCAGGGCGCCGTGTACCTGATGCTCTACAAGCCGACCGGCCACCTCACCACCATGAGCGACCCGCAGGAGCGCCCCTGTGTGGCGGACCTGGTTCCCCGCGACCGCTTTCCAGGACTATTCCCGGTGGGCCGCCTGGACCGCGACACCACGGGCCTTTTGCTCTTTACCACCGACGGCGACCTGTCGCAGGACCTGCTGCACCCCAGCAAGCACGTCTACAAGACCTACCAGGCGCTCGTGGACGGAGACTTGTCCGACCGCGATCTTACACCGCTGCGTCGCGGCATCGAGCTCGACGACGGCCTCTGCCAGCCGGCGATCTGCCGCGTCATCAACGCGCGCGAGGCAGAGGCCGTGGCACCGCAAGGCGTCAAGCCCGGCACCACCGCCGTGGAGGTCATCATCCGCGAGGGGCGCAAGAACCAGGTCAAGCGCATGCTGAGCAAGATCCACCATCCGGTAATCCGCCTGCATCGCTGTAACTTTGCCGGCCTGGAGCTCAAGGACGTGGCCAAGGGCTCGTGGCGCGAGCTCACCGACCGCGAGGTGCAGATCCTCAAGGCCGGCGGCATCCCGCCCAAGCAGGCGAGCGCCAAGCGCAACGGCGACAAACCCCAAGACACGCCCGCCAGCCGCACGCGTCACCACGGCAGCCACGGCTCCGCACCCAAGCGCAACACCTATCGCGAGCGCTACACGGGCTAGGCAACCCGCCGCGCCCCAAAGCCCGCGAACCATACCAGCACGTCAAACATTGAAAGGAAGCATTGCATGATCGTCGCCATCGACGGCCCCGCCGGTTCCGGCAAGTCCACCATCGCCAAGGAGATCGCCCGCCAGCTGGGCTTTAACAAGCTCGACACGGGCGCCATGTATCGCGCCGTCACCTTCGCCGCGCTCGACCGCGAAATCGACCTGGACGACGAGGCGGCCATCGACGCCCTCGCCGAGCAGATCGAGATTCGCTTTACCAACGGCACCGGCGAGGACACGCGCCTGACCATTGACGGCCAGGACGCCTCGGCTGCCATTCGAACCCCGCAGGTTGACGCCAACGTGTCCAAGGTCTCGGCCTACCCGGGCGTGCGCGCCGCCATGCTCATCCACCAGCGCCGCGCCGCCGAGGACCGCGATATCGTGGCCGAGGGTCGCGACATCGGCACAGTCGTGTTCCCCAACGCGCAGGTCAAGGTGTTCCTGACCGCCGACCCGCGTGAGCGCGCCCGCCGCCGCGTGCTGCAGCGTCACCAAAACGATGCCCAGCCGCTCACGTCCGAGCAGCTCGAAGCCGAGGTCGACGAGACCCTCGACGCCCTTAAGCAGCGCGACAAGCTCGACAGCAGCCGCGAGGTCGCCCCGCTCGTGCCCGCCGAGGACGCCGTGCACGTCGACTCCACCGCCCACGCCATCGACGAGGTTGTACGCATCATCGAGGACCTCATCAACCAAAGGAGGTAGCCCATGCGCCTGTTTAAGCAGACGCCCGAGGATTATTACAGCGCCCCCTACGCCGAGTTTCCGGCGCTCATCCGCGGCACCGTCGTCGTGGTCATGGCAATCCTCTGGGCTTTCTCTAAGCTCATGTGGCGCTGGAAGGTAGAGGACGCCGATCTGCTGTTTGAGCGCCAGGAAGGCCGCGGCAGCGTGGTCATCTGCAACCACACCTCGATGGCCGAGCTCTTGGCCGTGGAGACGGCGCTGTTCTTTGGGGGGCGCCGCATTCGCCCCATCTTTAAGTCCGAGTTCGCCAAGAGCAAAATTGTGCGCTGGGCCTTTACCCGCGTTGGCGGCATCCCCGTGGAGCGCGGTACTGCCGATATGAAGTGCCTGCGCGCCGCTCAGCATGCGCTGCAGCGCGGCGAGGACGTCCTGATCTTCCCTGAGGGCACGCGCATCCGCTCGCGCGAGATCAAGCCCGAGGTCCACGGCGGTTTTGCGCTCATCGCTCAGATGGGCAAGGCGCCCGTCAACCCGCTCGCCATCTGCGGCTGGTCCGACATCACGCCCGCGGGCAAAAAGCTCATGCGTCCCAAAAAGTGCTGGATCCGCGCCGGCAAGGCCGTCTCGCTTTCCGACGCGCCGGCCGGACTCAAGCGCACGGAGCGCCTGGCCTGGTTTGAGTCCGAGGCCATGGGCCGTGTCTACACCATGCGCGACGAGCTGTGCGACGAGCATCCAGGCAGGTTCTAGCTATGGGTGAGAACGTGAAGAACTCTGCCGCGGCCGCCGCTGAGGATACCGTCCCAACGATCGAGATCGCCGCCCACGCCGGTACCTGCTACGGCGTGCAGCGTGCGCTCGATATGGCCCTGGCGGCAGCCCCACAGGCGGGGGAGAACGCTCAGGTCCACACCCTGGGCCCGCTCATCCATAACCCCATCGTGGTGCGCGAGCTTTCCGAGGCGGGCGTCGGTCTGGCCGAGACCCTGGACGATGCCGCAACGGGCACCGTGATCATTCGCGCGCACGGTGTGGTGCCGCAGGTGATCGAGGCCGCTCGCGAGCGTGGCCTCGACGTGGTCGATGCCACCTGCCCCTACGTGAAGAAGGTCCACGTGGCCGCCGAGCGCCTGGTACGCGAGGGCTATCGCGTGCTCGTCGTGGGCGAGCCGGGCCATCCCGAGGTTGAGGGCATTCTGGGCCATGCCGGCGATGACGCGCAGGTCGTGAGTTGCGCCGCCGATGCGGACGCGCTGCCGCTCAAGGGCAAGGTGGGCCTGGTTGTGCAGACCACCCAAACCGCGCAGAACCTGGCCGAGGTTGTGGCCTCCATCACCCCGCGCGTGCAGGAACTGCGCGTGATCAACACCATCTGCGCCGCCACGAGTGAGCGTCAACAGGCAGCAGCCGCACTTGCCAACCGCTGCGACTGCATGGTCGTGGTGGGCGGCAAGAACTCGGGCAACACCCGCCGCCTGGCGCAGATTTGCGCCGATGTCTGCGAGCGCACACATCACATAGAGGAATCTTCCGAGCTACAGGCCGCGTGGTTTGTCAACGCACGCCACATCGGCATCACCGCCGGAGCCTCCACCCCGCAAGAACACATCGAGCGCGCCGTCGAGCGCATCAAGGAGCTTTGCCGCTAATCATGGACCAGACCGTACCCGCATACGCCGCCGAGGTGGCCGATTACGGGCGCAGCCGCGACCCCGAGCCGGGTGAGGGCGCGCTCGTTAAAAACGTGCGTCCCGAATCGCCCGCGTGGGATGTGGGTATCGAGCCGGGCATGCGCGTGCTCACGGTCAACGGTGAGGCGCTCACCGACATGATCGTGTGGCTCTGGGAGGCCGACGATGATACCGTCGACCTCGAGGTTTTCGACCCGCGCGACGGCACCGTCACCCCCGTCGAGCTCGACCGCTTTCCCGGCGAGGATTGGGGTTTGGAGTTCGATGGCCCCATCTTCGACGGCATGCGTACCTGCGTCAACGCCTGCGTGTTCTGCTTTATGACCATGCTCCCCAAGGGCGGCCGCTCCACGCTCTATATTCGCGACGACGACTATCGCCTAAGCTTTTTGCAAGGCAACTTTGTCACGCTTACGAACCTCACCGACGAGGACGTGCAAAACGTCATCCAGCGCAACATGAGTCCCATGAACGTGTCGGTCCACGCTGTGAGCCCCGACGTCCGCCGTCGTATGATGGGCCGTAACGCCCAGCGAGGCATGGACGTACTCGAGACCATCATGGCCGCCGGCATCGAGATTCACGCGCAGATCGTGTTGTGCCCCGGCATGAACGACGGCGAGGAGCTGGAAAAGACCCTGCGCTTTTGCGAGGAGCACGAGCAAATCACAAGCCTGGGCATTGTGCCGCTCGGTTTTACCAAACACCAAAACCGCTTTAGCTGGTCATACAGCGACAAGCCCGAACTGGCGCGCGAGACCATTGCCATGATCCGACCGTTCCAGGACCGCGCCTATGAGCGCTTTGGCCGCCACACCTTCCAGATGAGCGACGAGTTCTATCTGGACGCCGGCATCGATCCTCCAGAGGCAGACTTTTACGACGGTTACCCGCAGTACTACGACGGCATCGGCATGATCCGCTCATATCTGGACGAGACCGACGACGTGCTTGCAACCGACGCCGAGCGTCTGGCCCACGTCCGCTCTGGCATCGCCCTCCGCAGCCAGCACCTGCTGTGCCTCTCCGGCGCCAGCGCACGCGACACGGTAGCCCGCTTTGTGGAATCGCCCCAGGGACTCGCCGGCACTGTCACGGCCATCAAGAACCGCTACTTTGGCGGAAACGTAGACGTGACCGGCCTCATCGTCGCGTGTGACATTCTGGAGCAGCTGCCCCAAGACCTGTCGGGGGTTATGCTCTTTGTGCCTAAGCTCATGTTCAACGCTGACGGCATGACGCTTGACGAGTATCATCGTGACGATTTACTCGCAAGCCTTACCAGTCGCGGCGCCGAGGTTCATGTGGTGTCGACCATGCCGCATGAGCTGCTCGATACCCTGGAGCGCATCCTTGGCATTGTGCCCGCAGACTCTAACACTTCCACTGACCCTACCCATTAAAGGAGAGCAGATGAAACCTATCGTCGCCGTCGTCGGACGCCCCAACGTGGGCAAGTCCACGCTCGTTAACCGCCTGGCCCAGACCTCGGACGCCATCGTCCACGAGTCCCGCGGCGTCACGCGCGACCGCTCGTACCACACGGCCGATTGGAACGGCCGCGAGTTCACCATCGTCGACACGGGCGGCATCGAGCCGCTCAAGAGCGATGACGTGTTTGCCACGTCCATCCGCGACCAGGCGCTCGCCGCCGCCGAGGAAGCCGCCGTCATCCTGTTTGTGGTCGACGGCCGCACCGGCGTCACCGAGGAGGACGAGTCGGTCGCTCGCATGCTCAAGCGCTGCGACAAGCCGGTCTTTCTGCTGGTGAACAAGCTCGACAACCCCGATCGCGAGAACGACAGCATCTGGGAGTTCTATTCGCTCGGTATCGGCGAGCCCACGCCGCTCTCGGCGCTGCACGGCCACGGCACCGGCGACCTGCTCGACGACATCGTGGCCCTGCTTCCTGAGGAAGAGGACGAGGTCGCCGATGAGTTCCCCGACGCGCTGAACGTCGCCATCATCGGCCGCCCCAATGCCGGTAAGTCGTCGCTGTTCAACCGCATCCTGGGCGCCGACCGCTCTATCGTGTCCAACATTGCCGGCACGACGCGCGACGCCATCGACACCGTCGTTGAGCGCAACGGCAAGCATTACCGCATGGTCGACACCGCGGGCATTCGCAAGAAGAGCACCGTGTACGAGAACATCGAGTACTACTCCATGGTCCGCGGCCTGCGCGCCATCGACCGCGCCGACGTGGCGCTGCTCGTCGTCGACGCCTCCGTGGGCGTTACCGAGCAGGATCAGAAGGTCATGGGCTTGGCCATCGAGCGCGGCTGCGCCATCGTGGTGCTGCTCAACAAGTGGGACCTGCTCGACGATGACCGCAAGCGCGAGGCCTGCATGGAGACCATCGACCGCCGTCTGGGCGTCATGGCTCCCTGGGCCCAGTACCTGCGCATCTCTGCCCTGACCGGCCGCAGCGTCGAGAAGATCTGGGCCATGGTCGACGCCGCCGAGAAGACGCGCTCGCAGAAGATTAGCACCTCGCGCCTCAACACGTTCCTCACCGACCTGCGCGAGTTCGGTCATACCGTGGTGGACGGCAAGCGCCGCCTGCGCATGCACTACGTGACCCAGACGGGCGTCAACCCGCCAACGTTCACGTTCTTCGTCAACCACAGCGACCTGGTTAACGACACCTACCAGCGCTACGTGGAGAACCGCATGCGCTCGACCTTCGACTTTGCCGGCACGCCCATTCGACTCTTCTTTAGGAAGAAGGAGCAAAAGGATGCATAATCCGATTCTTCTGACCGCCATCTGCGCCGTGGTCTCGTTCTTTATCGGGGCGATTCCGTTTGGTCTGATCCTGGGCCGCGTGTTCAACCACACGGACATTCGTAAGGCGGGCTCCGGCAACATCGGCACCACCAACGCTCTGCGCGTGGCCGGCCCCAAGGTGGCCGCGCTCACGCTGCTGCTCGACTGCCTTAAGGGCGCCATCTGCGTCCTTATCGCGCGTCCGCTCATTGCCGACTTGGGCTATGGCTTCCCCGTGAGCATTATGGCCCCCGGTGCCGCCGGCGACTGGATGCTCGGCGTCATCTGCCTGGCAGCCGTGTGGGGCCATATCTTCTCGCCCTACCTCAACTTCCATGGCGGCAAGGGCATCGCAGTTGGTCTGGGCGTCATCCTCGCCTGGTACTGGCCTATTGGCCTGTCGCTGCTGGGCATGTTTATCGTGGCCGTCGCCATCACCAAGTTTGTGTCGGTGGGCTCGCTTGCCGCGGCCATCGGTCTTCCCATCGCTGCCTGCGCGGTCTTTCCGTACAGCAGCCTCGGACTTAAGTTTTGCATGGCGCTGATCGGCATTACTGTGGTGTGGGCCCATCGTGCGAACATCAAAAAGCTCATGACGGGTAAGGAGTCCAAGCTCTCGTTTACCAAGCGCGTCACCGAGCCCGACGATAAGTAGGAGAGAGTCATGAATGTTGCGCTGATTGGCTCCGGCTCCTGGGGAACCGCCGTCGCGGGCCTTGCTGCAGCGCGAGCCGAGCGCGTGACCATGTGGGCCCATAGCGAGCAGACGGCCGCCGGCATCAATGGCGAGCACCGCAATCCCCGGTATCTGGTGGACTACGAGCTGCCCGGCAACGTTGTCGCCACCACGGACCTGTCGCAGGCGCTCGACGGCGCCGACTCCATTATCTTTGCCGTGCCCTCCACACACCTGCGCAGCGTATGTCATCAGGCAGCACCCTTCATCGCCGCCGGCACCCCGGTGCTCTGCCTCACCAAGGGCATTGAGCCCGAGTCTGGCCTGCTCATGAGCGAGGTCATCGCCAGCGAGATCGGCAACGAGTCGCGCGTGGCGGCGCTCTCGGGCCCCAACCATGCTGAGGAAATCTGCCGCGGTGGACTTTCTGCCGCCGTCATCGCCAGCGAAGATCCGCAGATAGGGGAGACCTTTAAGGACCTGCTCCTGTCCACGGCCTTTCGCATCTATCTGTCGCAAGACATGACCGGTGTCGAGGTCTGCGGCGCCATGAAAAATGTCATCGCCATCGTGTGCGGCATCTCCGCCGGCACCGGTGCCGGCGACAACACGCTCGCCCTTATCATGACGCGCGGCCTGGCCGAGATTAGCCGTCTGGTGCATGCCCGCGGCGGTCAAGCTATGACCTGCATGGGACTTGCCGGCATGGGTGACCTCATTGCCACCTGCACCTCCGAGCATTCGCGCAACCGCACCTTTGGCTACGAGTTTGCCCACGGCGTTTCGCTCGACGAGTACCAGACGCGCACGCATATGGTTGTCGAGGGCGCCGTCGCCGCCCGCAGCGTGAGCGAACTCGCCCGTTCGCTGGGCGTAGACATTCCGCTCACCTTTGCCGTGGAGCAAACGCTCTACAACGGTGTTACTTTGGATAGGGCGCTCGAGATTCTCACCGACCGCGTCCCTTCTCAAGAGTTCTACGGACTCACCGACTAGCGCAGAAAGGCTTCTACCATGGGTTCCATCAAAATCGCTCCGTCCGTCCTTTCGGCCGATATGGCCAACCTCAAGGGCGAGCTCGACAAGATCGCCGGTGCCGACTACGTCCACTTCGACGTTATGGACGGTCACTTTACCGGCAACCTCACCTTTGGCGTCGACATCCTCAAGGCCGTCAAGCGCTCCACCGATGTACCGGTCGACGCGCACCTGATGGTGTCGAACCCCGACGAGACGGTCGATTGGTACACCGACGCCGGTGCCGATATGATCACCGTCCACTACGAGGCTTCCACGCACCTGCACCGCACGCTCACCCATCTGCAGCAGCGCGGCGTCAAGGCAGGCGTGGTGCTCAACCCCGCCACCCCCGTGTGCGTGCTCGAGAGCATCATCGACGTCGTCGATATGGTGCTGCTCATGAGCGTGAACCCGGGCTTTGGCGGCCAGAGCTTTATCCCGGGCACTATCGCCAAACTGCACGAGCTCAAGGCCATGTGCGAGCGCCACGGCGTGTCGCCCATGATCGAGGTCGACGGCGGCATTTCTTCCAAGAACATCGCCGAGGTCGTTAAGGCTGGCGCCAACGTGCTCGTTGCCGGCTCCGCCGTATTTAAGTCCGAAGATCCCGCCGCCGAGGTTGCGCTGCTGCAGAAGCTGGGCAACGAGGCTGCACAGGAGGCATAAACCCTTATGACCGCAGGTCAAAACCGCATACCCGTGAATCTTGACTATGCCGCCTCGACGCCCATGCGCGCCGAGGCGCTCCTTGCGCAGCGCGAATATGACGACAGCGAGCTTGCCGGCGTCAACCCCAACTCGCTGCATTCGCTCGGCCGCAAGGCCGCCGCGCGCCTGGAGGTGGCACGTCGCGAGATTGCTCGCAGCTTTGGCGCGCGCGTTCGCCCGTCCGAGATCATCCTTACCAACGGCGGCACCGAGGCCAACCAGCTGGCGCTGCTCGGTCTTGCCGAGGGCGCTCGTCAGCGCGATCGCAAGCGCGATCGTGTCATCGTTTCGGCCATCGAGCACGATTCAATTCTGGACAACCTACCGCTGCTGCGCGCCGCCGGCTTTACCGTCGACCTGGTGCAGCCCTGCCGTGCAGGCTACATTGAGCCTGCCGCGCTTGTCGAGCTGCTCGGCGATGACGTGGCGCTCGTGAGCATTATGGTCGCCAACAACGAGACCGGCGTGGTGCAGCCCATCCGCGAACTGGCCGCCGCCACACATGCCGCCGGCGCCTTGTTTCATACCGATGCCATCCAGGGCTATCAGCACATTCCGCTCGATGCCGCCGAGCTGGGCGTAGATGCCATGTCCGTCGCCGCCCACAAAATTGGCGGTCCCGTGGCATCCGGCGCGCTTTACGTTAAGACCCGCACGCCGCTGCGCCCCCGCATCTTTGGCGGCGGACAGGAAGCCGGACGTCGCGCCGGCACGCAGGACCTGCGCACGCAGCTGGCTTTTGCCGCTGCCGCCCGCACGCTGGCGCCCCATGTGGCTCAGGAGCGCGCGACGCTGCAAACCCTGTCCGATAAGCTCTACGCCACGCTTACGGCCCATCCTCGCATTCACGCCACGATGGGCGACTACGCGCAGGCCGATCGCCTGCCCGGCATGGTTTCGATCTACGTTGACGGCATGGACTCCGAGGAGCTCATCGTCAAGCTCGATGCCGCCGGCTTTGAGGTATCGGCAGGCTCGGCATGCTCGAGCGGCAGTATGGACCCCAGCCACGTTTTGAGCGCGATGGGCATCGGTCGCGAGCAGGCATTGGGCGCACTGCGCATCTCGTTCGATGACCGCGTGAATCCGGACGATCTGGACGACTTTGCCCAGACGCTGCTCTCGATCGTAGGCGCCGCATGATCGTCTCTGAGCTTGAACGTACGCTGCTGGCACGTTATCCCAAGACGGACGCCGAGGGCTGGGATCATGTTGGGCTATCTGTGGGCGACCCTGCCGCCGAGATTACCAGCGTGGCCTGCGCACTCGACGCGACCAAGGCCAACGTACACCGCGCTCTCGAGGCCGGCGCCAACGTGCTCCTGACGCATCATCCCATCTATATCAAGGCACCCGAGGCCTTTTGTCCGGCCGATTCCACGCGTCCCCAGTGCAGCGCTGCGCTGTACGAGGCGGCTCGTTGCGGCGTGAGCATCATCTCGCTTCACACCAACCTGGACCGCTCGCACGAAGCGCGCGCCTGCCTGAGCGAGCTGCTGGGTGCCGCACCCGTGAGCTCACTGGAGCACGTGGACGACCCCGAAGCCACCGGCCTGGGCGCACTTGCAACGCTCAACGACCCGTGCACGCTGCGCGATCTTGCCACCCGTGCTGCCACGGCCTTCGGCAGCAACCCGCGCGTTTGGGGTGAAGCCGAGCACCCGTGCCGAACCGTCGCCATTTTGGGCGGCTCCCTGGGCGACTTTGGAGAGCTCGCCATCGCCGCGGGCGCAGATGTTGTCGTGACGGGCGAGGCGGGCTACCACGTGGCGCAAGACCTTGCCTTGCGCGGGCTACCGGCGATCCTGCTCGGCCACGACCGCTCCGAGGAGCCGTTCGTTGATATATTGATGAACTCTGCAGTTGATGCCGGGGTCGACCCCCGTCATGCGATTAAAATACTGAACCCTTGCCAATGGTGGACTGTGACAAAAGGAGAGAACTTATGAGCGCCGGCGCTACGCTACTCAAGCTGCAACAGATCGATTTGGAGCTCGCCCGCAACAAGAGCGAACTTGCCAATATGCCGGAGCTCAAGGAGCTCGCTTCCAAGCGCAAGACCTATGTGAAGCTCAAGTCCGAAATGACCAAGCTCTACGCCCAGCGCAAGGACCTGGATATTGAGCTCGACGATCTCAACACCACCGAGATCCAGACCAATAACGCCATCGAGGCCGCCAAGAAGCGCCACGTTGATGGCTCTGACTACCGCGAGGTTCAGGACCTGGAGAACGAGCTCGCCACCCTGGCCAAGCGCTTGGACAAGATCGAGCACACCCGCAAAGATGTCGTCGTCGCCCACAAGGAGGCGCTCGACCGCGAGGCTCGCGCGCAGGCCATCATCGCCAAGTTCGAGGAGGGCGTGAAGGCCGACACCAAGGCCGCCCGCGCCAAGGCCGCCGACCTCCAGGCACAGATTGACGCCGCCACTAAGGAGCGCACCGCCCTTGCCGCCACGCTGCCGACCGACGTGCTCACCGACTACGAGCGCCTGCTCAAGCAGTTCCGCGGCCTGGCCGTCGAGACCATCCAGGGCAACATCCCCACGGTTTGCCACACCGCGCTGCAGGCATCGTCCATGAGCGACCTCAACCACGACGGTAGCGAGATTACGCATTGCCCGTACTGCCACCGCCTCCTGGTGCTCCCGAGCAAGGAAGCTTAAACGATGGCGGCACCCAACAATTCAATGCAACTTGAGGAAAAAACGATCCTGCTGGGCATTACCGGCGGGATCGCCGCCTATAAGTCGTGCAACATCGTGCGCCTGCTGCAAAAGCGCGGTGCGCGCGTCAAGGTCGTTATGAGCGAGCATGCCACAGAGTTTGTGGGGCCGCTCACCTTCCGTGCGCTCACCAACGAGCCCGTCGCCGTGGGCCTGTTCGACGACCCCTTCGACCCCATCCACCACATTTCGCTTGCGCAGGAGCCCGATCTGGTGGTCGTGGCGCCCGCGACGGCCAATATCATCGCTAAGATGGCCAACGGCATCGCCGACGACCTCATCTCCACCACGCTGCTTGCCACGCCGCGGCCCATCGTGATTGCCCCCGCCATGAACAACGGCATGTGGAAGGCGCCGGCGACGCAGGCCAACATGGCCACGCTGCGCGAGCGCGGCGTCCATGTGGTGGGACCCGGCAGCGGCTACCTTGCCTGCGGTGACGTGGACACGGGACGCATGAGCGAGCCTGAGGACATCGTCGAGACTGTCTGTGAGGTGCTCAACCCCGTGCCTCAGGACCTAGCAGGTAGGCGCATCGTGATTACCGCCGGCCCCACGCACGAGCCGATCGACCCGGTGCGATTCATTGGCAACCGCTCTTCGGGCAAGATGGGCATCGCCCTGGCGGGGGAGGCTGCTCGCCGCGGTGCTGCGGTCACGCTCGTGTTGGGACCGACATCGCTCGATGTGCCCCGCGGCGTGGAGTGCGTGCGCGTGCAGACCGCAGCAGAGATGCTCCAGACGGCCCTGAGCGCCTTCCAGGCGGCCGATGCGGCCATTTGCGCGGCCGCCGTCGCCGACTACACACCGGCAGCCCCTGCGGACCATAAACTCAAAAAGTCCAACGAGCGCTTGGATCACATCGAGCTTGTCGAAACGGTCGATATTTTGGCCGAGCTCTCGCGCCAGAAGGGCAAGCGATGCGTGATCGGATTTGCGGCCGAGACTGATAACGTTGTCGAGTACGCCGAGCGCAAATTGGCACGCAAGGGCTGCGATGCCATTATCGCCAACGATGTCTCGCGCGCCGATTCGGGCTTTGGAACGGATACCGACAAGGCCTGGATTGTGACTACAACGGGCACGCAAGAACTTCCCGTGCTAACAAAACCCCAGCTCGCAGATACAATTTTGGACTTGCTTCAAAATTTATAAAAAAGTTCTTGCACAAGTCTAAAGTTTCGGGTTAATATACTCCCTGTTGCGAGCGAGAGCAGAGCAACAAACAAAAGCTTCGGGACGTGGCGCAGCTTGGTAGCGCACTTGACTGGGGGTCAAGGGGTCGCTGGTTCGAATCCAGTCGTCCCGACCAGAAGTTTGCAGGTCAGGCACCTAGTGCCTGACCTTTTTTGTTTTAAGTAATTGCTTAAATTTGATTAATCAACAGGGTGCCAAAAATCTACCTGCGCGATAATCGCTTTTTGCGGTTACTTGCGCGTTTTGCACGCGCTTAAGCCGATTTATTAACGCGACATGAATCTACATACGCGTAGCTGGTATACAGACGAGTACAGGCTGTATTTATCGCGGCGATTTACGCAGATATGGCGACTGTAACGAACTAGTGTGTCGCTGTATTTATTCCAGCAGTTCACTTGATCTGTGGACAAGTGGACTGTTGCAACGAAACGCCAAGCAGGATGGGCTCTATACGAGGACGCCGCAGAGGCAATGGCGGGGGAGTGCGGCAGGCGCTCTGAGAGCCGCTGTATGACCCCATTTCTCCTCAACCCGATTACCTGTGCTATGAACCTAGAATTGTTCGAGTAATCGCCAAAAGAAAAGCCCTCGCAGGATTGCGAGGGCTTTGCGCTAAAATAGATCAGAAGCAGAAAGCGGGGAGAACATAAAACGAGTCCGTCGCGCTGTAGCTGTAGCAAATACCGCCGCTTTGAACATAGCGAAAGGACGTGGAGCTGCGCGGTCTCACGGAGCGAGTCCAGTGGCTACAGCCTGATGCACCGGAATAGTTCGACCCCGTCACGCCCTTGGATTTGTAGCACTCGTACTGGATGCCGTCGGATTGCATATCCCCGTATACTTCGGTTGCCGAGAGCAGAAAAACCTTGTCGGTCGTCGCTGAGGGGGCACCGCCCCAGTTACCGCCAACGTTATCGGTTGTCTTTGTGACGGGTTTCACCTTTGACTGGAAGAACCTCTTGCCTTATTAAAGAAATACGCCAAATACAACGGATATAAAGCGGAAGGAGGCGACATCGAGTAACTATCAAAGGCCAGATTAAGGAGCCAGCCATGAAGAACTGCCTGCCCTCCATCGTCTCAGCAGCTCTTTGCCTCTCCCTTGTCATGACACCATTTGTGCCCGTTGCGGCAGCCTATGCCGACGAGGGATCTCCCGCCGAGAGCAGCGAGATCTACGTCGGAGACAACTACGACGAAAATTACGATATATCCCTTTTTGAGCGCGGACGCTGCACGGATTCATATTCCAAGGCGTGGTGCGATTCTCACGGATTTGCAAATAACCGCACCGTCCCTCACAAGGTCAAGCTGAACGCGAAGGAGGAGGCTTGCCTGCGCGATCCCTACCTTGCTGACACCGCTGAAGTTATCGCCGGTCTCGTGACAACCGGTCCTGGCGGCGGCTTGTTTGCAACCGCAATGACATCGTACCGACTTTTCACTTGCATGTTCTGAAAGGCAGTTGCCATGCAGTCGCAAAATCAATCGAGATACTTGACCACAATCGGCTTTGCCCTGCTTGCATTACTCTTTGCTAGCGACCTTTTGCTGAAACCGCCCAAGGAACTCGTTTCGCTTGCCATAGCCTGCATTTCCGCCCTTTACTTTACGGCAACCCTATTCGTCGGACTAAAGGAGAGGAAAAAAGGCGCAGTCGTTGCATCTGCCGTAGGCGTGATCATAGCCATTGCCTCATTCTTTATCTGACACATTGGTGATCTAGGGGCGATATCGTAGGAATACGACCGGGAGAGCCGGGACCAGATTGCCCGGGTTGCCCGGTCGGCTCGCGCGACGGCGCGGCGGTTCCACAGAAAGCTCCCGGACTTCACACCGTTTCTGATCGCATTGTAGACAGCCATCTCGTCTTCGCTGTCGGCGAGCACGCGGTGTGCGTCGTCGTTTTGGATGTCCAGTAAATCTCGAAGGTCCTCCATGCACCAGCGTCCGAGATTTGGCCATGCGCGTTGCGCGATCTGATAAGTGTCGATTGCGATGTTGTAGTTAAAGTCCAGGCCAAAGCCGTCCCAGGCAGAACGGCTTTGTTTCCTTGATTATCAACTTTATACGGACACTTCCCTCATTCATCCGTGTGTGTACGGATGAATGAGGGGCTCGATAGCCCGGCGGCCTGATCGGCAGGCCGCCGGGAACTCTCACTCCTCGATAAAAGCCGCCACCCGGTTAGTCCTGCGCATCTTGAAATCGCCAGTTTCGTGGGAGACGTAGAGAATGCCGTCCATCCCGTCTCGCGATGCATATGAAAGGTGAACAGAACCGCAATCCGCTCCATCATCGTCGAGAAGATCGAACGAATTCGGATCGCTCGTTGCGGCCAAACGACCACTCAGACAAGAGCCATCGCCATTACAGATTTGCCATTCCATGTCTTCGCCTGCAAGAATCGCCATAGACGGCCTGGTCGCGCCATCGTTGACATACATCCCGTCTATGCCAAAACCGTTCTCAGCGCCATCGATAAACGATTGCTCGGACCTATACCTCGCAAATGATGCACATAACACCATTGCAAGACAAAGTACAGAGCCAACAATCGCTATCTTTGCATAGCTCTTGCCTATCATGTCATTCACCTCCCTCGTATGTATCGAGGTATTCCCGCTTGAGCGTCTGCGAGGACGACTCGA
>UQHR01000041.1 GCA_900540905.1 uncultured Collinsella sp.
CCATGCCCTTCTTGAAGTTGAGGACCAGGTCTTCGGCGTTCATGCTGCCCCCATCATCGCGGTCTACGGGGTCAAAGATATGGCACCGTGGGGACACATGTATGTCAATCCTGGTCTAACAGAGCCTTACATAATCAAGGCAAGCGACTACTTTGACTATCTGGCAGCTCATGACGACAAACCCTTCGTTGAGGGCGAGGCGCTTTACGAGTTTTGCTCGACGCTCGAGGAGATGGGTACGCGCCTGTGCACCGCAGACATGCTGCGCCGTGTGGCGTATATCTGCATGCAGGCCGGCGGCGCCGGCTATACCTACGGAGCCCAGGGAATCTGGGACAACGTGTGGGAAAGCCCTGAGGAGCTTGACCCCTTTATGGCGATCTTCAACCGCTTTGGCATTACTTGGGCCCAGGCGGTAGACGGAGAAGGTGCGGTCCAGATGGGCTACATGCGCTCCTTCTACGAAGACAATCACTTCTGGGAGCTTGCTCCCTACGAAACGACCGATGCGGGCAACCTGTTTGCCAACAAGGCTCCGCTGGCAACCGCCAACCAGGACCTTTCGCGCATCGTCGCATACTTTGGCGATACCGTGCGCCAAAAGCTTGCTATCGAGGGCGTGCCGACGGGCGCTGCCTATGCAAGCCGATGGTTTAACCCTCGCACGGGCGCATACCGTGACGGCGAGGACGCCCTTGCCGTCACGGGCAGCATCATTCTGCCTGACAAACCCGGGGTTGGGGATTGGCTCCTCGTCCTCGAGCTCAAGGCGTAACCATATTTCCATTGGTCATAGGCGGGAAAGAGTCGGCCGCAATTTCCCGTTTGACAGCTAGATGAATCGTTTAGAGAGGATCAGTGAACACAAAAATGAGCGTTCTCGATTCGATGCAGGGCTTCCTCGAGAAGCACGTGGGTCCCATTGCCCACAAAGTGAGTAGCTTTAAGGTCGTAAAGGGCCTTATGTCCGGCATGATGGCGACCATGCCCGTTACGCTGGGCGTGGCGCTGCTCTCCATTATCAACGGGCTGCCGATCCCGCCGTTGCAGGCGTTCCTTACCAGCACCGGCATGTCGGCGACGATTACCGACGTACTGGTCGTTACCATGAACCTCGGCGCCATCTACATGTGCGCCTCGGTCTCGTACTCCTACGGCAAGGTGCTCGGGAACAAAGGCCTTACGTCGACGGTTGCGGCTATTGGCGTTTTGCTCCTGCTGATTCCTCTTGGTCATGCCGAGGACGGCTCGACGTTTATCGCGACCCGTTATCTGGGCAGCTCGGGCCTGTTCGTTGCGCTGCTCGTGGCGTTGATCGTGCCGAAGGCGCTTAACTTCCTTATGAAGCATATCGCCATCCCCATGCCCGATTCCGTCCCTCAGTTCGTTAACGATTCGCTATCTCCGATGTTCTGCGCCATCGTTATCTTCACCACGGCTGCGCTGCTTAAGTGGGGTATGGGCCTGACGAGCTATGGCGATGTCTTTAACCTCATCAACAGCACCATTGCCACTCCCGTTATGTTCCTGGGCTCCAGCCCCTGGGCCGTTGTCATTTACTTTACGCTGTGCAACCTGTTGTTCTTCTTTGGTATCCACCCCAGCGTCCTGATGGGCGTGTACATGCCGGTTATCCAGGCCTGCGCTCTTGCCAACACCGAGGCATTCGTTGCCGGCCAGCCACTGCCGTACCTGTCGTTCATCATCATGTTCTCTGTCGGTTCTGTTGACGCCCTTGGCATGGAGCTTGCGCTGCTCACGGCCAAGTCCGAGCGCTACAAGGCCCTCTCCAAGATTGCCCTGGTGCCCGCACTCTTCAACATCTCCGAGCCCATCATCTTCGGTACGCCCATTGCCATGAACCCTTATATGTTCATCCCCTACATCCTGCTCAAGCCCGTGGCCTGCATTGCTGCCGCCGTCGGCCTGATGCTCGGTCTGGGCAATGCATTTAACCCGACCATTTCCATGCCGTTTGTCGTGCCGCTGCCCATCAGCAACTTCTTTACGGGCGGCATTGGCCTGGTCGCAATCGTCCTCGCCGCAATCCTGCTGGTCGGACTGCTGTTTATCCCGTTCGTCAAGATGGCCGATAAGGAGGCACTGGCCGAGGAAGCTGCTGCAAAGGCTTCTGCCGAGTAGGTCATTGTCCACAAGTTCGAAGGTTCGGCCGATCGCGTTGATCGCCGAAACATATAAGTCCCTGTGAGGGGTTACAGGAAAGGAACTGCAATGAAAAACATCGTTCTTATGTGCGCTGGCGGCATGTCCACGAGCATCATCATGAAGAACATCAAGAAGGCCGCCGACGCCGAGGGCCTGGAGTGCGAGGTGTCCGCTCACGCCGTCAACGAGGCTGCCACCATTGGCCGCAATGCCGACTGCATTCTGCTTGGGCCGCAGGTTGGCTATGCCAAGGATGAGGTCTGCGCCGCATGCCCCGGGGTTCCGGTCGGCGTAATTCCCATGACCACCTACGGCATGATGGACGGCGTCAAGGCTCTGGCTCAAGCCAAGGAACTGATGGGGCTGTAAGTATGACGGCAGAAGAGATTCAGCTTCAGAGTTTTCAGATCATTGCAGGCGTCGGTTGCGCGCGCAGCTGCTATATCGATGCGATTCATCTAGCTCGTGACGGCAAGTTCGAAGAGGCCGAGGCAAAGATCACGGAAGGCCAGCAGCACTATGCCGAGGGCCACGCTGCCCATGGTGGCCTTGTCCAGCAGACTGCCGCCGGCGAGAACCTGAGCATCGATCTTTTGGTCGTCCATGCCGAGGATCAGCTGATGAGCGCCGAGGGCTTTGGCATCCTTGCCAAGGAGTTCGTGGACGTCTATCGCAAGATGGGCGCGTAGCCGCTGGCCCTGTTGCCGGGCTGTCGCCGCGGGCGGTGCTCTCGCGGCGATGGACGGCATTGGTTCCGTTTACATACTTGTGTGGACAGAGAGGGTCCTTTGGGGCCCTCTTTTTTGTTCCCCCTGTATGTTCAGAACGTTTACATACCGTTTAGGCTGATTTCTCTACCGTTTACAGGTATTTCGCGCTAAACTAATAAACAAAAGAGTAAAACATTTAGTAAACAGAACAAAACGAAACATGCGTCTGTTTACTGAACATGTGACTAGGGGAGGACGTACATGGATAAGATCAAGCTCGGTTTTGTGCCTACGCGCCGCAGCATCTTTAGCGCGCCGGACGCGATCAAGTATCGTGGTCTGACGGCTGACCGTCTGCGCGAGATCGGCGTCGACATCGTTGATATCGACGACATCAACGACGAGGGCCTGCTGTTCGACGACAGCCATATCGAGCCTATCGTCAAGAAGTTCCGCGCCGAGGGCGTCGACGGCATCATGCTGTGCCACGCCAACTTTGGTACCGAGTACGTCTGCGCCCGCCTTGCCCGCGAGCTCGGTCTGCCCGTGCTGCTGTGGGGCCCGCGCGACGAGCGCCCCGAGCCCGACGGCACCCGCCTGCGCGACAGCCAGTGCGGCCTGTTCGCCACCGGCAAGGTCCTGCGCCGCTTCCAGGTCCCCTTCACCTACATGACCAACTGCCGCCTGACTGATCCCGAGTTCGAGCGCGGCGTCTGGGACTTCCTGGCCGTGTGCAACGTCGTTAAGACCTTCAAGCACACCCGCATCCTGCAGATGGCCACCCGCCCGTTCGACTTCTGGTCGACCATGTGCAACGAGGGCGAGCTGCTCGAGAAGTTCAACATCCAGCTTTCGCCCATCCCCATGACCGAGCTTGTTCAGGCCGTGCGCGACGCCCAGGCCGACGAGCAAGCCATGGCCGCCATGCTCGCCCACATCGCCGACAGCTTTGAGATCTGCATCCCCGAGGACAAGGTTCCCGCGGTCGCAGGACTCGCCATCGCCATGAAGCGTCTGGTCGAGAAGTACGGCTGCAACGCCGGCGCCATCCAGTGCTGGAACGCCCTGCAGGACGAGCTGGGCATTATGCCCTGCGCCGCCAACGCCATCCTCAACGAGATGGGTATCCCCGTCGTCTGCGAGACCGACATCCACGGCGCCATCACCGCGCTCATGGTCGAGGCCGCCGATCTTGGCCGTCACCGCGGCATGTTCGCCGACTGGACCGTCCGCCATCCCGACAACGAGAACGGCGAGCTGCTGCAGCACTGTGGCCCCTGGCCCTGCAGCTGTGCGGCCGTCAAGCCCAAGCTCACCTATCCGCTGGCCTTCGATCACCCCGGCGCGCTGACGGCCGAGGCCAAGCACGGCGACCTCACCCTTGCCCGCTTTGACGGCGACAACGGCGAGTACTCGCTGCTGCTGGGCAATGCCCGCGGCATCGACGGCCCGGCCGGTATGGGCACCTACCTGTGGGTCGAGGTCGAGAACCTCAAGCGCCTCGAGGCAAAGATCGTCGAGGGCCCCTACATCCACCACTGCGTGGCCATCCACGCCAACGTGGTGCCGGTGCTCTACGAGGCATGCAAGTACATCGGCATCCAGCCCGACCTGTACGACCCCATCGAAGAAGACGTCAAAGCCTACCTGCGAGGAGAGTAGAAATGGCAACTATCGAAGAGCTTGAGTCCCTGCGCTGGGACCTCCGCCGCGATTGCGTCGACATCATCATGGCCGGCGCCGGCGGCCACATCGGCGGCGACATGTCGGTGATCGACGCCCTCATGACCCTCTACGCCAACCATCTGAACATTTCGCCCGAGACCGTCGACGATCCCAACCGCGATCGCTTCGTGCTCTCCAAGGGCCACGCCATGGAGGCCTACTACGCGGTGCTGTGCCACGAGGGCTATCTGGACCTCGACGATGTCAAAGCCCGCTTCTCCAAGTTCGGCAGCCCCTACATCGGGCATCCCAACAACAAGCTCAAGGGCATCGAGATGAACTCCGGTTCGCTGGGCCATGGCCTGCCCGTGGCCGTCGGCATGGCGCTTGCCGGCAAGATGGACGGCCGCGACTACCGCGTCTACACCATCATGGGCGATGGCGAGCTTGCCGAGGGCTCGGTCTGGGAGGGCGCCATGAGCGGTGGCAACTACCAGCTCGATAACCTGTGCGCGCTCGTGGACCGCAACCGCCTGCAGATCAGCGGCAGCACCGAGGACGTCATGAAGCAGGATTCGCAGGAGGAGCGCTGGGCTGCCTTCGGCTGGAATGTGCTCTCCATTCCGGGCAACGACGTCCAGGCCATCGATGCCGCGCTGACGCTTGCGGCCGAGACCAGCGGAAAGCCCACGGTCATCATTCTCAACACGGTGAAGGGCTATGGCTCGCCTGTCATGGAGGATAAAGCCGCCTGGCATCACCACCTGCCCAACGATGAGGAATATGCCCAGATCATCGCCGATTTCGCTGCCCATAAGGAGGCCATCAATGGCTAACAAGATCGCCAACCGCAAGGTTATCTGCGACACGCTGCTCGAGGCCGCCGAGACCGATAAGGACATCGTCGTCCTGTGCTCCGACTCCCGCGGCTCCGCATCGCTCACGCCGTTCTTCGATCAGTATCCCCAGCAGTCCGTCGAGGTCGGCATCGCCGAGCAGGACCTGGTGAGTATCGCCGCCGGCATGGCTTCGTGCGGCAAGAAGGCTTGGGCCGCCTCGCCGGCGTCCTTTGTGACCACGCGCTCGTATGAGCAGTGCAAGGTCGACGTCTCGTACTCCAACACCAACGTCAAACTCATCGGCATCTCGGGCGGCGTGTCCTACGGCGCTCTGGGCATGAGCCATCACTCCGCGCAGGATATCGCCGCCATGAGCGCGATTCCCAACATGCGCGTGTATCTGCCGAGCGATCGTTTTCAGACTGCCGAGCTTGTGCGCGCCCTGGTTGCCGACAACAAGCCGGCCTATATCCGCGTGGGCCGCAACCCGGTCGAGGACGTGTATGCCGAGGGCGAGTGCCCGTTCCAGATGGACCGTGCTACCTGGGTGCGTCGCGGCACCGATGTGACGATTGTCGCCACCGGCGAGATGGTCCGCCATGCCGTGGACGCCGCCAATCTGCTCGCCGAGCAGGGCATCTCCGCCACCGTGCTCGACATGTACTGCGTCAAGCCGCTCGATGCCGAGGCCGTGATCGAGGCCGCCGGTGCCACGCGCGCCGTCGTGACCGTCGAGGAGCACAGTCCCTTTGGCGGCCTGGGCTCCATGGTCGCGCAGGTCGTGGGCGAGCATTGCCCGCGTCCGGTCAAGTGCCTGAGTCTGCCCGACGCGCCGGTCATCACCGGCACGAGCCCCGAGGTCTTTGCGCACTACGGCCTCACCGGCGAAGGCATTGCCAAGACGGTCGCCGAGTTCCTCGGCAACTAGTAGACACAGACGCTGCGCGGCCGCCAAGCACCGCACCTTGCCGTTCAAACCGTCGCTTGCGTACACAAAGTACGCGGCGCTCCTCTTTCACGGCAATCTGCGGCACTTGGCGGTCGCTCGCTCCTTGTCCGCCAGGCTGTCTTTGATTTGGCGGAAGGAATGGGAGAGTACATGAGCAAATACATCATCGGAATCGATCAGTCCACGCAGGGCACCAAGGCGCTGCTGGTGGACGAGGGCGGCCATCTGATTCATCGTGCCGACCGCTCGCATCGCCAGATTGTCAATGATGCCGGCTGGGTGAGCCATGATCCGGTCGAGATCGCCGCCAACGTGTTGGCCGTGGCGCGTGCCGTGGTGGAGGAGACCGGGGTCAATCCGGCCGACATTGCCGGTATTGGCATCTCCAACCAGCGCGAGACCACCGTTGCCTGGAACCGCACGACGGGCGAGCCGCTGTGCGACGCCGTGGTGTGGCAGTGTGCCCGCGCCCGCGAGCTGTGTGACGAGCTTGCGGCGCGCGAAGGCGTGGCAGAGCTGGTGCGTGACACAACGGGCCTGGTGCTCTCGCCCTACTATCCGGCGGGCAAGATGGCTTGGATCCTCGCGAACGTTCCGGCGGCTGCCGAGGCCGCGGCGTCGGGTGAGCTATGTCTGGGCACCATCGATGCCTGGGTGGTCTGGACGCTCACGGGCGGCGCGGAGTTTCGCTGTGACTGGTCCAATGCCAGCCGCACGCAGCTCTTCGACCTGCGCCGTGGCTGCTGGAGCGAGCCGGTGTGCGAGGCCTTTGGCATCGATCCGGCCTGCCTGCCGCAGGTGACCGATTCCGACGGTCTGTTTGGCACAACGGACCTGGATGGCTTTTTGCCCGCACCCGTGCCGGTACACGGCGTGCTGGGCGACAGCCATGCGGCCCTGTTTGCGCAGGGTTGCCACAGCCGCGGCATGGCCAAAGCGACCTATGGCACCGGCAGCTCGGTCATGATGAACGTCGGCAACGAGTTTGTCGCCAGCTCGCACGGGCTTTCGAGCTCGCTTGCGTGGCGTATGAACGGCGTGACCGAGTATGTACTCGAGGGTAACGTGAGCTACGCCGGCGCCGTCAAGACCTGGCTGCGCGACGACCTGGAGCTCATCAACAACCCCGAGGAGGTCACCGACCTGTGCTACGCCGCCAACCCGGCGAGCCATGTCTACTTTGTGCCGGCGTTTACCGGCCTGGGTGCGCCGCACTGGGCAAGTGATGCCGAGGGATGCGTTTTTGGCATGACACGTACCACGGGCCGCGCGGAGTTCGTAAAGGCTGCCGACGAGTCGATCGCCTATCAGATTTTTGACGTCATTGATGCGATGGTCGAGGATTCGGGCGCGGCGCTTGCCGAGCTTCGTGTTGACGGCGGCCCCACGCGCGATGCGTACCTGATGCAGTTTGAGAGCGATTTGGTTGGCTCGCCCATCCGCATTGCGAGCAATGACGAGATGAGCGGTCTGGGCGCGGCTTGGGCCTGTGGTATCGCACTGGGCATGTACACACGCGATGTCGTCGACGTCTACGGCGCCCGCGGCATCGTGGAGCCTGCCATGCCCGCTGACGAGCGAGCCAAAAAGATCGCCGGCTGGCGCCATGCCGTCGAGGTGACGATTGCGTACGAGTGACGCCCTGGGGCGATATCACGGAGCGCTATTCGTGCCGATAGGTAAAGATGCGGACGAGAGGGTGATGTGATGCGGTAGAGTCCAACGCGTCGAATGATGGTCTACGTATGTGGGATTCTATTCCTGAGCTGCGGCGTTGTAATGAATGCGCGCACGGGGCTTGGTGTTGCGCCCATGAGTACGGTGCCGTACCTTATGTATATCATCGAGGGTTTGAGCTTCGGTACGGCATCGTTTGTGGTGTATTGCGTATTCGTGGTTGCCCAGCTTCTCCTGGTGCGTTACCCGGATGTCAAGATTCTCTTGCAGATACCCGTCAGTCTGCTGCTTAGCGTTTTCATCGACGTGCTGGATATCTGGCTGTTTCCATTTACCGCAACGGGACTCATCGATGGCCTGGTCATGCTGGTCATTGCCGTATCGTTCACAGCGCTCGGCGTGACGCCGATCGTCTCCGCGCGGCTCGTTCCCGTTGCGCCCGACGGCATGGTGCAGGCGCTCTCCCAGGTGTTTCACTGTGAATTTGGTAAGGCGAAGTATTTCTTTGACGGGAGCTGTGTATGTATCGCACTGGTCTACGGGCTTGTGCGTACGGGTGCTGTGGTGGGCATCGGTATCGGCACCGTAGCCGCCGCGCTCCTGGCGGGCGGTATCTGCACGTTTTGGGGTCGTCTGCTCAACCGCAGGCTCATGGCCTTTATGGAAGAGCCTGCGAGCATGTAGACGCATTGAGCGAGAGGGGAGCGGCCATGAGGCAGCTGTTTGGAATTGATATCGGCGGAACGAGCGTCAAATGGGCGATTGTGAGTGAGAACTACGAGTTTGGTGACCGTGGTTCGGTTCCGACGGCGTTCGTTTCGGCCGATCAGCTGGTCGACACGCTCGTGGCACTCGTAGAGCCGTATCGCGAACAGGCCGTAGGCGTGGGCATCTCGGCCCCGGGTGGCATCTTCGGTTACGAGGCCGATCCAGACGGGACGATCCATCGCGGTGGTGCGCTGCCGTACATGGACGGGTTTCCGCTTGGTCGAGTGCTGCGTGAGCGACTGGGGTTGCCTGTGACCGTTGTCAACGATGGCAAAAGCTTTGCGCTTGGTGAGTACGCTGCTGGTGCGTTGCGCGGCGTGGACGTGGGTTGCGTGGCGGTAATCGGTACGGGCATCGGCGGAGGTATCGTGGTTGACGGCCGGGTGCTGATGGGTGCGGGCGGTTTCGCGGGCGAGTTCAGCTTCCTGTCCAACAACGTAAACGAACCGCTTGATCATTGCGATACGTTCGCGACTTCGAGCGGATGGCACGGCCTGCAGAATCTCGTGGCAGTCGAACTTGGCATTTCGGATGAAGCTGAACTGGAGGCCCTCGATGGCCGACGGATCTTCGGGCTATTGGAGCACGGGAGCGCGTCCGAAGTCTCCGCTGTGCAGCGCGGATTGGATGCTTATGCTGAGCTGTTTGATCGTGTGCTTGTGAATCTGCAGTGCGTTATCGACCCGGCGGTCTTCGCGGTTGGTGGTGGCATCAGCTGTCATCCCGCGCTGTTCGAGGCGCTCGACCGTAAGATGGATGACGTCATGGCGCACTACACTGGTTTTCTGAAAGATATGCCTCGTCCGCACGTGGTCCCGGCACAGCTGGGTAACGACGCCAATATCTACGGTGCCGTTGCAACTTGTTTGCGAGTGCTGTAAGTGCAGACCATCGATTGGTCTGGTGGCGATTATTGCGATTGACCCGGTGGCGATTACAGTCGCTGCCGGGTTAGAAAACTAGATGCTGAACGCTCGATATTATCGGCTGCGCGGTGCCCCGTCCCAAAGTAGTCATTTGGGACGGGGCTTTTTTGACTGCTATCATGGGTGCGATTGTTGCGACCAACTAAAAGAGCCCGTCCCAAATTGACTACCGAGAGGATCTGCCATGGAGCGTATCGCGAGTTTTTCCGTTGATCATCTGCTGCTTGAACCAGGCGTGTATGTGAGCCGCGTCGACCGCGATCCGGCGACCGGCGCCGCCGTTACCACGTTTGACCTGCGCTTGACCACGCCCAACAAAGAACCGGTCATGAACACGGCGGAGTGCCACACCATCGAGCACCTGGGTGCGACGTTCCTGCGCAACCATGCCGAGTGGTCGAGCCGCATTGTCTACTTTGGGCCTATGGGCTGCCGCACGGGCTTTTACCTGGTCGTGTTTGGCGAGGTGACGAGTGAGGAGATCTTGCCGCTCGTGCGCGAGTTGTTCGAGTTTGTTGCTGGCTTCGAGGGCGATGTCCCCGGTGCCGCTCCCGAAGAGTGCGGTAACTACCTGGACCAGAATCTCCCTATGGCAAATTGGCTCGCGCGTCGCTATCTCGACCGCGATCTGATCGATATCGACGAGGCGCACCTGCACTATCAGCAGGCGTAAGGCTGCTCGCGGGAATATCGTTCGTACCAGAAGCGCCCCCGCTCGTGTGGGGGCGCTTTTTCATACCGAGTGCTCACAACAGGAAGAAATTGTTCTAGAATGTTCATACTGTCACACAAACGAACAGGAGCGAACATGCAAATCTACTCTGTTACCGACCCCGAATTCAAGCCCTATGGCCGCGTGTGGGACGACGTTCCGTCCAGCCTGACCGCCCCGCTCGTCGAGGTGCTCTCCGCAACGCCCGTCCCCGAGGGCGGCAAGTACGTGGCCTCCGCGCCCGAGCTGGAGCAGGTCGAGGGCGCCGACACGCTCGGCCTGCTCATGTATGGCGGCCGTCCGTTCCAGCTGGGCTGGTGCAACGGCCACAACACGAAGCTCAACTGCTTGGAGTATCACCGCGCGAGCGAGTTCAACCTGGGTGCTCGCGACTTTATCCTGTTGCTGGCCAAGCGCGAGCAGATTGTCGACGGCAAGCTCGACACCGCGCAGGTCAAGGCGTTCCGCGCGCCTGCCGGCACGCTCGTTGAGGTCTACGCCACCACGCTGCACTACACGCCGTGCATGGTCGACGACGGCGGCTTCCAGGTGATGGTGGCGCTGCCCGCCGGCACCAACGGCCCGCGCCCCGAGGCTGCGGCCGACATGCCCGCGGCCGGCGACAGCTACTGCTACTGGAAGGCCGACAAGTGGGTTCTCTGCCACGCCGATAGCCCCAAGGCTGCCGAGGGCGGCTACGTGGGTCTCGTCGGCAAGAACCTCGACATCACCGTGGACTAGGGTCTTCCGTCTCGATCTGTAACAGTTGGCGCGCTAAATCGTCTCTATCTGTTACAGATCAAGACAAACCGCGGGGGCCGCCCGAACAATCTCAATCTGTAACACCAGGCCCGGTTTTGACGGCCTAACTGTTACAGATCGAGACAAACCGGCCCCAGCAACCACAAAGGTGCCTATCCCCTTTGTGGTGGGTTGCCTAGAGCTTGCTGCGCAGGTGGTCAGCCATATAGGGGACGGCGAAGCGCACGTAGCCGCGGCGGGCCTGCTCGATAACGCCGGCGTCGATGAGGCGCCGGCGATACTTTTGCGCATAGTCGGGTGTGACTGACATGCGCTTCGCAACATCAGAAATGCGAGACACAGCGTCTTCGTCATCAGTCATTGCGGAGAGAAACGCGACGTCTTGGTCTGACAGCGCGGCGAGCGTCGTTTCGCAAACATCGTTTTCGAAATCGACTTTCGACGCTTCGATGGCTCCGTCGATTAACCCTTGCGTCGCACGTTCGCCTGTCCTGCAGCGATTGGCGATGTTATAGCCGATGAGTTGTAGCATATAGGGCGAGCCTTGGGTTGCGCGAGCGGCACGGAGGCGAAGATCGTTTGGAATATCAAGGCCGAGCTCATCGAAAGCCCGCTGGTAATAGGTATCGACATCTCCGACTGAAAGCGGTTCGAGCGTGACCTTTCGAGCGCGGTTGAGAAATGTCAGCACGCGGTCATTGAGTGTTGCGCAGACGGCTCCCGGAAGGCCCGCCATGACGAGCGCGACGTTGAGTCGTTCGCCGACCAGCTCTTGATAGGCGGTGACGAGCTGTCTGATCTCGGGTGAATTTGCTTGGAGCTCGTCGATGAGGATGAGGATGCCGTGCCCCTGCTCGGTCAGTTTGCGCGCGAGCTGCGTGAGCTTGAACTGAAAGCTCTTGGTCTCCTGTACGTCTCGTGTGAACTCGAGGCCTGCCGAGAGGCCGAAAACACTTAGGCTGCCACTCGCGAGTTTGGGAAGGCAGCGTTTGTTGACGTAAGGCTTGCCTGCTTCTTGGATTTTCTCGACAATGCGCTCGAGCATATCCTCGGAGGCTACGGTAGGCGTGGCGACAACAAAGCCGAGCTTGCGTGCGCGGTCGGCAAGTTCCCACAGAAGAACCGTCTTGCCGCTGCCTCGCTGTCCAAGCATGAGCATGGCTCGGTCGCGATTGCCCGGTTCCTGCTCAAGGCCGGATATGAATGTCGAAATTACAGTTTCGCGCCCGACGAGATAGGATGGGCGATTTCCAAATGAGGGGGAGAAGATGGTTTCAGTCATAAGTCCCCTTTCCTTTCTTTCCTATTTTTCCCTTTTTTTCCTATTCAGTCAAATGGCCTGCCAACCGAGGGCGGCTACGTGGGTCTCGTCGGCAAGAACCTCGACATCACCGTGGATTAGGGTCCTTCATCTCGGTCTGTAACAGTTGGCGCGCTAAATCGTCTCTATCTGTTACAGATCAAGACGAACCGCGGGGGCCGCCCGGACAATCTCAATCTGTAACACCAGGCCTGGTTTTGACGGCCTAACTGTTACAGATTGAGACAAACGGGCCCCAACTGCCACAAAGGTGCCTGTCCCCTTTTTGGTGGCTGGGTATCAGAAAGTGTCAGACGTGGGCGGCTGCTGGGCGCCTGCGTGCGAAAAGAAGTGTCGACCTGCGCCGTTGTCGTTGAGCGGCGCGCTGTTTGTGGGGGATACTGAAACCACGACAAGCAGCGTATGAAAGGATCGATGCATGGCTTTCCGTAATGACTTCCTGTGGGGCGGCGCGACGGCTGCCAACCAGTGCGAGGGCGCCTACAACGTGGACGGCCGCGGCCTGGCCAACGTGGACGTGGCCCCGCACGGCTCCGAGCGCTACGCGGTGGTCTCCGGCCAGCGTAAGATGCTCGACTTCGAGGATGGCTACTACTATCCCGCGCAGACCGGCATCGATTTCTACCATCACTACAAGGGGGACATCGCCCTCTTCGCCGAGATGGGCTTTAAGACCTTCCGCATGAGCCTGGCATGGACCCGCATCTTCCCCAACGGTGACGAGGCTGAGCCCAACGAGGCCGGCCTGGCTTTCTATGAAGATGTGTTCCGCGAGTGCCAAAAGTACGGCATCGAGCCGCTCGTGACCATCACGCACTTCGACTGCCCGATTCACCTCATCAAGGAATACGGCGGCTGGCGCAACCGCAAGCTCATCGACTTCTACAAGAACCTTGCGACTACGATCTTCACCCGCTACAAGGGCCTGGTGAAGTATTGGCTCACCTTTAACGAGATCAACATGATCCTGCACCTGCCGTTTATGGGTGCCGGCCTGGTTTTTGAGGAGGGCGAGAACAGGGAGGCCGTCGAGTATCTGGCCGCCCACAACGAGCTCGTCGCCAGCGCTTGGGCCACCAAGATCGCCCACGAGATCGACCCCGAGGTCAAGATTGGCTGCATGCTCGCTGCCGGCACCTACTACCCCTACAGCTGTCGCCCGGGCGATGTGCGCCAGGCCCAGCTCGACAACCAGGACAACTACTTCTTCGTCGACGTCCAGAGCCGTGGCTATTACCCGGCCTATGCCGTCAAGAAGCTCGAGCGCTTGGGCATCGATGTGGGCATGACCGACGAGGACCGCGAGATCCTGGCCGACAACACCGTCGACTTCATCAGCTTTAGCTACTACAGCACCCGCTGCTCCGCGGGCGCTGACAATCCCGACGTCGAGAAGACCCAGGGCAACGCCTTCGCCGGTGCCAAGAACCCCTACCTGCAGCAGAGCCAGTGGGGCTGGGCCATCGATCCGCTAGGCTTCCGCATTACCCTCAACGACCTGTACGACCGCTATCAGAAGCCTCTGTTTGTGGTCGAGAACGGTCTGGGCGCCAAGGACGTTGTCGAGGAGGACGGCTCCATCAACGACGATTACCGCATCGATTACCTGCGCCAGCACATTGCCGCGATGCGCGACGCGGTGACTGAGGACGGCGTCGACCTGCTGGGCTACACCACCTGGGGTCCGATCGACCTGGTCTCGGCCGGCACGGGCGAGATGTCCAAGCGCTACGGCTTCATCTACGTCGACCGTGACGACGCCGGCAACGGTACCCTCAAGCGCTCCAAGAAGAAGAGCTTCGACTGGTACAAGCGCGTCATTGCTTCGAATGGCGAGGACCTGTCCTAAGGGCACCGAGCCCCCAACCTCATAGTCTCCTAACCAAAGCGCCCGGCGAGTAGTTTGTGCTTGCCGGGCGCTTTGCCGTCCGCGGATTTTGGGACATGCGGCCCGTTTTTTGAGCCCGCCTGTCGGTACACTAAAAGCACTATGGGTACCCGCGAGCGACATATCGGCCACGCGGCCGCCCGGTCCGCGCCGGTCGTGGATCCCAGGGGCGGCAGGCTGTTCGCCATGCCGCGATTCCTCGTCGGCATAACGCACCATGCGTATCGTCATCGCGTGCTTGCCGTTGCCGGCGTCATTGCGGCGCTCTTTCTCGTACTCTTTGCAGCCTTGCCGGCACTGTTTGCCTCGGACCCCGGTCTTTCCAACACCGTGCCCGTCAACAGCAAGGTGTGCGAGGAGGTCGTAGATGGGCTCATCCATTCGAGCTCCCTCCCGCTGCTCATTGCCGCAATTGCATTCTCAATTTGGGGCGTGCTGGCGTACCTGCGCTGCCTAGATTTCGTCTTGCGCCGGCGCGTTGTTGCCATCGCCGCCATTTGTACCCTGTGGATGATCGAGGTCATTCTTAAGTACAAGTCGTTCACGCCTATCTACGCCACAATCCTGTGGTACCTGTACTACGTGCCCATGACGCTCATTCCGCTACTCTACCAGCTGTGCGGCCTTCGTCTTGCGGGCTTGGAACAGCATCGCGTGGGACACCGGTACCGTACCGCGCTTTGGATCGTGGCTATCCTGCTTATTGGCTTTGTGCTTACCAATGACTTCCATCGGCAGGTCTTTCACTTTGATCGTTCGAGTGGAACCTGGAGCAACGATTATACGTATGGCTGGGGCTACGCTGTGGTGCTGGTTTGGACGGCATTTAACTTCGTGGCGTATTTTGTTCTGGTGGGGCGCTCCTCGTCCTTTCGAATCCAGCGCTTTACGTTTACGGCGGCGTTCGTGCTGATGGGCGGTGCGTTCTTTGCCATCTCGTATGCCTTGCGTGTGCCGTGGGCATGGAGACTCAACTTCTCACTCGTCTACTGCGTCTTGTGCGTGGTGGCGATGGAAATCTGCCTCGATTGTGGCGTTATCCCGTCGTATCACGGTATTGCCGGCATCTTCGATACCCTGCCGCTCGACCTCAAAGTGTTGACGTGCGACTTGCAGGAAGTCTACGCCACGCCGGCGTCGCAGCCGATGCCGGAGGGCGTGCGCGAGGAGCTGCGGGCTCAAGAACACGGGCATGCCCATGCCTTTACCGTGCCGTCTGCCCCCGACGTTATGTACCGAGCCTTTTCGCTGCTGGGCGGATCTGCCTTGCTTGCCCAGGATGTGTCGGAGCTCAACGGGCTCAACCGCGAGCTGGCCCATCGCCGCATGGATCTGCAGCGTCAAAACGAGCTGCTTGCGGCCGACTACGACTTAAAGACGCACTTGGCGGACCAGGAGGCCGAAACCCTACTGGTGCAAGACGTGGACAAAGCGCTTGCCCGTGCGCTTGATGAGATGTATGGCGTGCTGAGCTCGTTGCCGCCGCTGGCCGACGAGGCGTCTTCGCGCGAGCGCTTTCGCATGCTGCAATGCGCCAAAATGCTCGTCGCCTATTGCAAGCGCAAGGGGTCGCTTACTTTGGCACAGCACGGGGAGAGCGGCTTTGATCGCGACCGCATCCAGCTGATCGCTAACGAGCTGGCAAGTGACCTGCGCACCATCGATGTTGATTGCGCCTCGATTATCGCCATACGACGCCCGATGCATGCCAGCGCGGTAAGCGCGCTGTATGACTGCGTGTACGACTTTGCGTTTTTCGCCTACACCACCGATCATCCGGCGCTCATGTACCACTTGAGCGATCACGATTCGTGCAGTGTTGAGCTGCGTGCCACGCTCTTCTCCGACGACGAGGAAGACCTGTCGCAGACGCCTGCCGCGCATGAACTCGAGCGCGAGTTGCGGGGTCGCAACGTGGCGTATCGTCTTGAGGGCGAGCCTGGCCAGCTGCGCATGATCGTCTTAATGCCGCGGGCAGGTGAGTGACCATGCAGATACCGCTCATTCTTCCCCAGATTGTCGCGCTCGACGTCGTCTTTGCCCTGACTGCGTGCTTGCAGATGATTCACGTTCCGCTCATCGTGTCGCGTCGCTCATCCTATAACCGCAAGGTAATCTGTGCCTACGAGGCGAGCCTGGTGCTTCACCTGATCATCTCGGCGCTTATCTTGTTCGCATCGAGCGGCTCATATCTGGTGGCGCCGCCCTACGTCGTCGCCAAGGCGGCGGGTGCGCTGCTGTGGATCAACGCTGCAATTGTTATCTATGGCGTGGTGCTTATGGTGCACTATCGTCGCCCCGTCATGTTAGTCGAGCTGCTGCTCGTTGCCGCCGCGACGCCGCCTGCCGTCCGCGCCATGGGTCCGGCATGGACGGCGGTTCTTGTCGCAGAGGCCGCGTTCTTCCTATTCCGCTCCATCGCGGCGCTTTTGATGGACGTCCGCAACCGCCAAGAGGACATCACCGCGTTTTCGACCATCGAGACCATCAACGTGATTCCCGTGGGCATTCTGTATCTGGACCCAAAGGGTCGCCCGCTGCTCATGAATCGCTGCATGCGCAAAAACCTGCTGGAGCTTCATATGCCCACCGACCTGCGCGATATGAGCGGTACGTGGGGCAGCTTGCGCCAGCTGGGCATGCAGCCGCCCGAGAGTAGCAAAGACCGCGCCCTGATTGACTTGGGTCGCTTTGGCGAAGATCGCGCTGTGGTCGAGGTATCCCCGTCCGAAATCCGCCTGTTTGCACGCGATGCCGTTATGGTTTCGGGTCGTCCGTTCGAGCGCGTTATCGGCTTAGACGTGACGGAATACGCGCACGCCTATGATCGCCTGGCACAGGCTAACCACCTGCTCGAGCTTGCGGGCCGGGAGCTCCAGACGCAGATCGAAGAAGTGAAGAAGGTTGCCGACAATGCGGCCTACCTGCGCATGCGCGCCCGTGTGCACGACGTAATCGGTCAGCGTCTGTCCATCCTCCATCGCTATTTGGAGGAAGGCCGTCTGGACGACGAATCCCTCGAACAAATCGACCCGCTGCTTCGCTCAATCGCTGCCGATCTGCGTAGCGATGGTGCCAGCGAGCCCAAAGAGCAGTTGGACGATATCGTTCATGCCTTTGGTCTGGTGAGCGTGCAGATCGATGTAGAGGGCGTGCTCCCTCGGGACACGCGCGTTGCGGCTGCCTTTTTGCAGATTATCCGCGAGGCCTCGACCAATGCCACCAAGCACGCCCAGGCACACCAAGTCCATGTTCGTCTGTGGCAGGAGGGACCGGTCGCCGGTGCCATTGCGCATATGACGATATCCAACGACGGGGCGCCTGCTCCCGTATCGTATCGAGAGGGAACGGGTATCCCAGGCATGAGGCATGTCGCACAAGATTTGGGCGGCAGCCTGGAGGTTCACGCCACTCCGCCCTTCACGCTTGCGGTATCCATTCCGCTGAGTTCCAACGCCACGGTTCAAAGGAGAAGCTCATGATCCGCGTTTTGATCGTCGAAGACCAGGCCATCCTGCGCGAGAGCCTGGCACGCTCCGTTGGCGACCAGCCCGATATGACCGTTGTCGCCGCCATTGCCGATGCCTCCGAAGCCTTGGACGTTGTGCTCAAGGAGCGTCCCGACATGATTTTGATGGACGTGTGCACCGAGCATGATTCCAATGGCATCGTGGCGGCGGCGCGCATTAAAGAGCAGCTTCCCGAGTGTCGCGTCATCATCATGACCGGCATGCCCGAGATCACCTTTGTCGATCAGGCCCGCGAGGCGGGCGTCGATAGCTTTGTGTACAAGAACGTCGGTATCGACGAGCTGTTCGCCGTGATGCGCTCCACGCTGGCGGGCTATTGCACGTTTCCCAAGCCGCCTGAGAGCATTTTTTCGGGCACGGCAGCCCTCGACGATGTCGAGCTATCGATTTTGCGCCTTGCCTGCGAGGGCAAAAGTCGTCGTGAGATCGCGGCCGAGCTGTTTATGAGCGAGGACACCATCAAGCGCCGCATCTCGGAGATTCTGAGCAAGACCGGCTACGACAACATCATGCGCCTGGCCGTGCATGCGGTGACCGAGGGCAGCATCGTTCCCAACATGGAGCGCTAGCGCTCGTTACGCATCGGCATAAAGCGGCGGGGCCGCAGGATTATCTCCTGCGGCCCCGCCTGGCAAGTGCGCGGATGTGTCCGCCAATCCGCGGCTGATGTTACGTGCCGTTACGCGATGGTTGCGGTGTAAGAGGCGACGTCCTCGTAGGAATCGGTCAGGTAGGCATCGATGCCGATGGTCGTGTTGACCAGGTCGTCAAGGCTGTCAAGCTCGCCGTTCGAGAACGTGAATTCCTCGGTGGCGTTGGTGCCGGGCATCAGGTGAGCCGAGAACCAGGGCTCCTTCATGGTGCCGTTGACGTTGGTCTTGCCGCTGGGAGCGTAGAAGGTCAGATCCTTGTCGCTCTTGTTGGTGATGTTGACGACAAAGCCGATGTCGCCCCACTCGTCCTTGAACTTCTCGGTGATGGTGATGGTGCACAGGTCGTCGTCGGCGACGGTGACGGCGGGGGAGATTTCGATGCTCTGGACATCGCCGTCATCGACGGCCTCATCGATCTCCTCTTCCTTTTCGGCAGCCTCGCGATCCTTCTTCACCGTGCCGGACAGATCCTTGTCGGACTTGGTAAAGACGAGGTTGCCGTCATCCTCTTCGAGGATGAGTTTGCCGTCCTTGAGCTTCATGTCGTGCGACTCATCTTCGGCGGTGATCGTCACGGTGGTGGCGTCCTTTGCCTCCCATTTAAGGTCGACAACCTCAAGGAACAGGTCGAGGGCGCCTGTACCGTCCTCATCGAGAATCAGGACGCAGTGGACACCCCAATCCTCGAGCATCTTCATGTACTCATCGGTCAGCTCTTCGCCATCCACGGTTCCACCCGAGAGCTCCCAGCTGCCGACGAAGTCGGCCTTGGGGTCTTTGGCGCCGCCGCTGCAGCCCGTCAGGGCAAAGGCGAGCGCCAGGACGCATGTCAGGAATGCGAGCACGGACTTTTTGAACGTTGTCTTCATGGTGTCCTCCTTAATCGAACGAAACCCATAGAAGCAGGAGCGGGGGCGGCGGATCCCCCGCCAATTACCAGATAGAGGGACTAGGGCCTGGGCGTTCCGCAGTTGCTGCAGAACTTGCCGCCGTTTTCGCTACCGCAGTTGGGGCAGAACCACTTGGCCGGTGCCGGGGCGGGTGCGGGGCTGCCGCACTCGGGGCAGAACTTGCCGGTGTTGGTGGCGCCGCAGCTGCAGGTCCACGTGCCGGCCGCGGGCGCGGCGGCAGGCGCCGGAGCGGGCGCCGGGGCGGGTGCCGGCTGCGGTGCGGCCTGCTGC
>UQHR01000042.1 GCA_900540905.1 uncultured Collinsella sp.
CCATCCTCGCAGTATCCGGTTCTCAAGGTGCACGCCTGCGCGGCTGATCCGGTTCGACCGGGCCGCGCGGCAAGGAGATATATTGCCAGACCGGAGGGGCCCCGTGGGCGGGAATCTGGGCGTACACATTTCCTACACATTTTGTGATCCGACTAACGTTTGCCAGCCGTTACCTACCGCTCGCCGAGCATCTCTTCTATATAAGGCAGACTCATGGTTAAAGCGGATACGTCCCCCTAGCTAAAGCACAGCCAGCATCGAGCAACTCATCACGCTCTTCCACCGAGAACCCCTCGGCGTAGACGCGCACCACTGGTTCGGTCCCGCTAGGACGGACCAGCAGCCACGTGTCATCCTCGAATGCCAAACGCAAGCCATCCATATGACTAACGTTTTGCGGCACCTTGCCACAAATCGACTTGGGGTTTACGCCCGGCAGCAGGGTTCGTAACGTTTCGGCATCTTCGGCCTCAAGGCGCAAATCCCGTCGACCGTAACTCGTCTTACCAAAACTGTCCTCGAGTTGGTCGACCAGAACGCCCAAAGGCGCGTCCGTCTTTGCCATAAGCTCACACAGAATTAGACAGGCGAGGATTCCATCGCGCTCGGGCATATGCGCGGCGATGCCGATACCACCGGCTTCTTCGCCGCCTATGAGGACGCCGCCCTTTTTCATCTCCGCCGCTATATATTTGAAACCGACTGGTTTGACGGTCACGCGGCAGCCAAGCGCCTCGGCAATGCGACGCACGAGCGTCGAGCATGAAAGATTGACGACGACGCGCCCCTCCAAATTACGAAATTGAACCAAGTCGCCCAAAACGAGCGCCATGATCTGATGCGGATGTATATATCTGCCGCGCTCGTCAACCGCACCGATACGGTCGGCGTCGCCGTCGGTCACCAGACCAGCGCAAGCTCCGTCATCGATAACCGTGCGCTCGCAAGCGTCCACCCAAGGCTCAACGGGGTCGGGGCAGATATCTTCTTGGTCAGACGCCTGCCCGGCGTGAATCTCGTGCACCTCAACGCCAAGCTCGCGCAGCAAGTCGGCTAGATAACCCTGGGCTGCGCCGCCCATGGGATCGACAACCACGCGCAGGTGCGCGCCGCGGATGGCTTCGGCATCGACAAACGATGCCACCGCCTGCATATAGTCAGGAATGATATCCGCGGTGCGATATTGCCCCTCGATCCCCATTGGCTCGGGAGCCATGGTCTCTTCGAGCTCTTCGATGACATCCTGGTTGGCGGTCGAGCCGTCACCCATGCGAATCTTGAGGCACAGATAACCCTGCGGATGATGGGACCCCGTCACCATGAGCGCGCCGCACGCCTCACCGTCATAAGCCGCCGCCCACGTAAGGGCAGGGGTCGGAACAGGTCGCGAAGCGAGCACGGCGTCCAGCCCGTGCGCTGCTAGCACGCCCGCCGCAAGCTCAGCGAACTCGCTCGCCAGGGGCCGGGTGTCGAACCCTATATATACCGTTTTGCCCGGATTGGTCTTTTGCCACAACTCGCCGACGGCATCGGCGATACGGGCAACGTTATCGGCAGTGAAGTCCTCATCGACGCGAGCGCGCCAACCGTCAGTTCCAAAATGAATTATCGCGCACACGCGCAGACACCTCACAGTGTTTGGATCATGGTACGCGTGAGGTATACCCGCAACACGCACTCAGCAACCTGCCGGCACCAGCATTCACCATTTGGGCAAATGCTGCCGAGGACATGCAAGCAATAAAATAAACCGCCCCGTATGGAGCGGTTTTGCCCTTTATATATCGAGCGCCTCGGCCATCGCTGCCGTAGTGATTGCCGTGGTTCCACAGCAACTGCCCACCATTGCGGCGCCGGCATGTCTCCATTCGATGCATGCGCGCGCGAAAGCTTCGGGATTCTCGTGCCATACGGGGCCATCCTGAGTCTGGACCGGATCGCCTACGTTGGGACGCACCGTAACGGGAGTAGTCGCCGATGCAACCATCCTGGGCACCGCCGCATTCGCGGCCGCAAGCGAACAGCAATTAACACCAACCGAGTTTGCGCCGTGTTTTTCGGCGTACAAAACGGCTGCCTCGATGTTGAGGCCATCGCCCAGCAGGTCGCCTTTATCGTCAACGACAAAACTCACCAGAACAGGCATGCCGTCGGCGGCATCTCGGGCGCCGGCAAGCATGGGCTGCAGATTACGGATAGACGTCACCGTCTCGATCAGCAGACCGTCAACACCAGCATTGAGCAAGGCGTGCGCCTGTTCGCGCGCAATGCCGCGGATTTCACGATACTCGACAGAGTCCTCGGCAAACCACTCAATACCGATCGGGCCCATCGAGCCCAGCAGTAGCTGAGGGTGCGCCTGGCGGGCATCGTCGACGGCCCCGCGATTGACCTCCGCCACGGACGGCGCAATCTGGTCGTGCTTGAGGGCATAGCTCGATGCCTGAAAGGTATTGGTAATGAGCACCTGCGCGCCGGCGGCGACATACAAGCGATGGATACGAGAAACGGTCTGCGGCTCTGCCAGATTCCAAAACGCCGGTGGAATGTCGGCGGCATCGTACTCACTCAACAAAACACTGCCCATGGGGCCCTGCGCCAACAAGGTCTCGCTCGACAAGCGGCGCGTAAGTTCCTCGGCACCAAAGCGGTTGTAATAACTCGTATCCATATATATCCCGCTATTCCTCGACGCTGATTCCCTGCTTTTCGAGATAGGCGAGCCAGCGGCTCATCGTGTCCTCGGATAGCGCATGCTCCATCATGCAGGCCTCGGAATCGGCTCGCTCAAATTCGACACCGAGCTCCTGAACCAAAAACGTGCGGATGAGGCGATGACGGTACCAGATAGCCGTGCCAACCTCGCGGCCGCGATCGGTCAGGATCACCTTGCCGTAGTGCGATTGCTCGACAAGCTCGGATGCCTTGAGAGCCGAAACCGCTTTATTGACCGATGCCTTGGAGACGCCAAGGCGCTGCGCGATGTCGACCGATCGAACGCCGTTGGTTTCCCCCTCTTCGCTTTCAATGCGAACCATGCACTCCAAGTAGTCTTCGTTCGCCACCGTCAGATGTAGTTCGCGCGAGCTATTTGTCGTATCCATGATCTTCCGTCCCTTCTGCATTCAATGGCTGATTCTACCCCATCCAAGCGTCGCGGTATGCCGTGGCATACCGTGCTAGAGTTCTTGTTGCACACGACGACCAAGATTGGAGCGGTCTTTATGGAAAACACCACCACGAACCCCGATGTCCTCGAGCGCTTTTTGCGCTACGTCCAGATCAACACGCAGTCCGAGGATGCAAACTGCGACCAGGTACCCTCGAGCGCCGTTCAGTTTGACCTTGCCAACATGCTGGCTGAAGAGCTGCGCGAGCTTGGTGCGGAAGATGCCCACGTGACCGAGCACGCCTATGTCTGCGCGCATATCCCCGCAAGTGCGGGCGCTGAGGACAAGCCCGCCCTGGGCCTGATCGCCCATCTCGACACCACCGAAGTTGCACCGGGTGCCGGCGTGAAACCGCACATCGTACACTACGAAGGCGGCGACCTGGTCTGCGGCACGGTTGACGGTAAGCCCGTTGCCATGAGTACCGCCAAGCTTCCCGCCCTGAACGACCTCGCAGGTGAGGACCTTGTCTGCAGCGATGGCACCACGCTGCTGGGCGCGGACGACAAGGCAGGCGTCGCCGAGATCATGTCGCTTGTCGCGCGTATCGCTCAGGACCCTTCTCTGCCCCATCCCGCACTCGGCATTTGCTTCTGCCCTGACGAGGAGATCGGCCACGGAGCCGAGCTGTTGGATATCGATACCTTTGGCTGCAAGTACGCCTACACGGTCGACGGCGGCCCCATCGGCGAACTGGAGTGGGAATGCTTTAACGCCGCCGAGGCGACCGTCTGCTTTGAGAGCCAGTCCATCCACCCGGGCGACGCTAAGGGCCGTATGGTCAACGCAGGCAATCTGTTCTGCGACTTCAACGCGTTGCTCCCCTACGTACAGCGCCCGGAGTATACGGAAGGCTACGAGGGCTTTTATCACCTTGAGGGTGTATCTGCGACCGTCGATCACGCCACAGCGCGCTATATCGTCCGCGACCATGACGCCGCCAAGTTCCAGCAGAAACTCGACCTTATTGATGCCGCTGCCTCGATGCTCAACCAGCGTCTGGGTGAGGAGCGCGTGACGGTCGAGATTAAGCAGCAGTATCGAAATATGGCCGAGATCGTTCGTGACTATCCCGAGCTTATTGATGTTGCCAAGAAAGCCTACCTTGCCTGCGGCGTTGAGCCCCAAGTGCTGCCAATTCGTGGCGGCACCGACGGCGCCCAGCTGTCGTTCCGCGGTCTGCCCTGCCCCAACCTTTCCACCGGCGGCTATTGCTACCACGGCGTCAACGAGTTCGTCCCGGTCAGTTCGCTCGTCAAGATGACCGACGTGCTCCAGGAGCTCGTCGCCCGCTTTGCATAGGGAACTCGAACAATCTAGGTAAGCAAAACCGCCCCGTCCTCAAAAACCGAGAACGGGGCGGTTTTTGGTGCAAGGGGAGTAGTCAGCACCGCAGGTTGAGCCAACGTCAGCGAGCGACGTCCAAGGCGAACAAGTTGGCATGAAAAAGGCAGGGCATTGACCTTCTGGTCATGCCCTGCCTTTTGAATGACAAATTGTCGCCTTGGGCGGCGCGCAGCGTCGAGCCGTTACGGCGTTTGGTAAAACGCCGTAACTTAGTAGTTGGCTTCGTAGCCGTTGCCGTCGCCGGTGGGCTCTTCGTAGTAGTCCGAATCGCTCGAATCGCTTGAGTCATCGGAATCGTCAGAGCTGACCGATGAGGTTGCGGTACCGTTTGCGTAGTCGTCAGACGTGTTGTTGTTCAGGTCGCCGATCGTAGAGCTGGAACCGTCGGAAAGACCCATGGTGTTGGGACCCTTGGGATCCTTGCCGGCATCGACGCGCTCCATCATTTCCTTGAGCTCGTCCTCGTAGACAAAGACGTAGCTCACACCGTCGATCATGGTGCTGTCGTCGGCGTACGAGGGCAGGTTGGCCGAGTAGATACCGTCGACATCCATACCGCGCATGGCGTTGACCGTAGCCACGATATCCTGAACGCTCATATCGGTTACGAGCATATCGGACAGCGAATTAACCAGGCCAAAGATCTTCGTGGCATCGAAGTTATTGAGAATCTGGTTGGCAAGGGCGCCAAGCACCTGACGCTGGTGGCGCATGCGCGTGTAATCGCCGTCGGCATAGGTGTAGCGGCAGCGGGCATAGGTAAGGGCGGTGGCACCGTCCATATGCTGCTGGCCAGCGGTAATCTTAATATCCAGGTGCTCGGGGTCGTCAACATCATCGGTTGCGTTAATGTCGATACCGCCAACCGAATCAATCAGCGCCTGCATACCGTCGAAGCTGACCTCGGCATAGTGGGAAATCTGAACACCGCACAGCTCGTTGACCGCCTCGACCATGGCCTCGGCGCCGCCAACGGTATGGCAGGCATTGATCTTCATGGTCTCGCCCTTGTACTCGACCTTGGTGTCGCGCGGAACGGAAATGAGCGTCGCCTGCTTTTGCGTGGGGTCGATGCGTGCCAGGATAATCGAGTCGGCGCGATACGTATCCTCGCCCGGACGGCCGTCGGTGCCAAGAAGCAGCACGTAGAACGGATCCTTTGCCTCATCGGCGTCAACCAGAACCCGACGCAGATTATCGGTAATGACATTAGAATCGCCGAGCTTGCCCATAATGGTGGCAAACCACAGGCCGGCAGCGGTAGTGGCACTCAGCAGCACACCAAGCACGACAATGAGCGCGACGTGACGAATCGTGTGGCTACGACGACGTTGACGAGCGCGCTCGGAATAGCGAGCCACGTTATCGCGACTGTAGATCTTGGCCTGCGCACCAGTTGAGGGTCTTCGGGCGGTGGTATCCGCGAGGGGCTTTTTATTAAACATAGGCAACCTGTATTAGTAGATGACGGGATCGGGGACGGAAGCATGCTCGACATGCGCGCCGAGCGCCTGCAGCTTTTCGACAAACTGCTCGTAGCCGCGCTTGATGTGATGGATGGCCGAAACCTCGGTCGTCCCGTCGGCGATCAAGCCCGCTACGACGAGGGCCGCTCCGCCACGCAGATCGGGCGAGGTAACCTGTGCACCCGAGAAGCCCTTAACGCCATGAATCATGGCATGATGGCTCTCGATACGAATGTCGGCACCCATGCGCACCAGCTCAGAGGCAAACATAAAGCGATTCTCGAAGATGTTCTCGGTAATAACGGAACTGCCGTCGGCAAGGGCGGAGAGCACCATAATCTGCGCCTGCATGTCCGTCGGGAAGCCGGGGAACGGAAGCGTCTGGATGTCGACCGGCTTGATACGCTCGGCACGGTTTACATGGACGCCATCCTCGACGCGCTCGCAGTCGATACCCATGAGCTCCATCTTCTTGAGCACCATGCCCAAGTGAATGGGGCAAAAGCCCGTGACATCGACACCGCGATCGTCGGCCATCAACGCACCAGCAACGATAAAGGTACCGGCCTCGATGCGGTCGCCCACTACGCGATGGGTAACAGGATGCAGCTCTTCCACGCCCTCGATGGTCACGACGGGCGTACCCGCGCCGACAATCTTGGCGCCCATCTCGTTGAGCATGTTGGCGAGATCGACGATCTCGGGCTCGCGGGCGGCATTGTCGATAACCGTGGTGCCCTGCGCGCGCACGGATGCCATGATGAGGTTCTCGGTCGCACCGACGCTGGCGAACTCGAGCGTGACGGTGGTACCGCGCAGACCTTGGGGCGCATTAGCGTTGATGTAGCCGTGGGCGGTATCGAACTCAACGCCCAGGGCCTCAAGACCAAGAATGTGCATATCGATCTTGCGAGCACCCAGGTTGCAGCCGCCCGGCATGGCGATCTTGGCGCGATGGAAGCGACCCAGCAGGGGTCCCATCACGGCTGTGGAAGCACGCATCTTGGCAACGAGCTCGTAGGGGGCCTCCCAAGAATCGACCTGAGAGGTATCGATCTCGAGCGTGTGCTCGTCAAGGACATCGATTGTGGCGCCCATACCCTTGAGCACCTTGCCCATCACGTGGACATCGGAAATATCGGGCACGTTCTGCAGCGTCGTCTTGCCCGGCGCCAGAAGCGTTGCCGCCATGAGTTTGAGCGCGGAGTTCTTGGCGCCCGAAACGGGCACGGAGCCTCCGATGGCGTGGCCACCCTCAACGCGGATAATATCCAAGGTCTACCCTTTCAAAAAGCATGCCCGGGATGGCTGGGCCATCCCGGGCATGATGTGTTCGCAAATGGTCGAACGCTAAATCGTTTGACTATTGGGCAAGCTTGAGCTTACACCATGCGATTTCATTATAGAGGTAGGCGCGGCGTGCATCATCCTCCGACAAATTACCCAGCTTCTCTTCAAAACCTTGAATATCAGCTTTAAGCTTGTCGGCATCGACGGTCGCCAAATCGCAAGCGCGCTCGGCGAGAACGGTCACGACATCGTCCGCAACCTGGGCATAGCCGCCGGCCACGGCAAACGTGTGGTCGACAGTGCCCATGGCCTTATCGGAAACGCGAACGTAACCGCGGTCGATCGTGCAGATCTCGCTGGAGTGAGCAGGCAGAACGCCAAACTCGCCATCCGTGGACGGAATCGACACAAACGCAGCGTCGCCCTCATAGGCGCAGCTCACGGGGCACACGATGCGGATACGCATAACCTACTTCTCCCCCATCTTGCGGGCGCGCTCGCGCACGTCCTCAATCGTGGAAGCATAGCGGAAAGCCTGCTCGGGCAGGTCATCGGCCTTGCCGTCGACAATCTCGGCGAAGGAGCGGACGGTATCCTCGACGCGGACGTAGACACCGGGGTTGCCGGTGAACTTCTCGGCGACGTGGAAGGACTGCGAGAGGAACTGCTGGATCTTACGGGCACGGTTGACCGTAAGGCGCTGCTCCTCGGACAGCTCGTCCATACCCAGGATGGCGATGATGTCCTGAAGGTCGGAGTACTCCTGCAGGAGCTCCTGGACCTTGACGGCGACACGGTAGTGCTCCTCGCCGACGATCGAGGGATCGAGAGCGTCGGAGGAAGACGCGAGCGGGTCGATAGCCGGGAACAGGCCGAGCGACGAAATACTACGCGAAAGAACCGTGGTGGCATCGAGGTGCGTAAACGTCGTGGCAGGCGCCGGGTCGGTCAGGTCGTCTGCGGGGACGTAGACAGCCTGGACGGAGGTAATGGAGCCCGTCTTGGTCGAGGTAATGCGCTCCTGGAGGTCGCCCATCTCGGTTGCCAGCGTGGGCTGGTAACCAACGGCGGACGGCATACGGCCCAGCAGTGCGGAAACCTCGGAACCTGCCTGGGAGAAGCGGAAGATGTTGTCGATGAACAGCAGAACGTCCTGGCCACGATCACGGAAATACTCAGCGGTGGTAAGGCCGGCCAGACCGATGCGCAGACGCGCTCCGGGCGGCTCGTTCATCTGACCATAGACCAAGCAGGTCTTGTCGATAACGCCAGACTCGCTCATCTCGAGGAACAGGTCGGTGCCCTCGCGGGTACGCTCGCCGACGCCGGTGAACACCGAGGTGCCGCCGTGCTCCTGGGCGAGGTTGTTGATGAGCTCCTGAATCAGAACGGTCTTGCCGACGCCGGCGCCGCCGAACAGGCCTGTCTTGCCGCCACGGATGTAGGGCTCGAGCAGGTCGACGGCCTTGATGCCGGTCTCGAAGATCTCGGTCTTGGTGGTGAGCTCGTCGAAACGGGGCGCTGCATGGTGGATGGGGTAGAACTCCTCCACCTCGGGCATGGGCTTACCGTCGACGGGCTTGCCCATGACGTTCCAAATGCGGCCGAGCGTCTTGGGGCCAACGGGCATCTTCATGGGCTCACCGGTATCGGTGGCGATGAGGCCGCGCTGCAGGCCGTCGGTCGAGGACATGGCGACCGTGCGGACGACGCCGCCCGGAAGCTGGCTCTCGACCTCGAGGATCGTGCTCAGATGACCGATCGGGGTCTCGGCCTCGACCGTGAGCGCGTTGTAGATCGGGGGCACCGCGCCGTCAAACTTGACGTCGACGACAGGGCCGATGATTCGCACGATGCGACCATCACCGGCAGTCGTCTTCTTGGTGGCTTCCTCGACCGCAAGCTTTACGGTGTTATTAGCCATTACTGTTCCTCCAATGCTGAGGCTCCGCCGACGATCTCGTTAATCTCGGTCGTGATCGAAGCCTGGCGCACGCGACTATACGTGCGGGTAAGGGTCGAGATGATCGCGGTGGCGTTTTCCGTCGCGGAGTGCATGGCCTTGCGGCGTGCACCCTGCTCGGCAGCCGCCGAATCGATCAGGGCCTGGTAGATGACCGTCAGGATATAAGACGGCACAAGCTTGCCGAGAACATGCTCGGGAGAGGGCACGAACTCGAACGTGGACGAGATGCGCTTAGGGGCGTCGGTCTCGTTCTTACGCGGACCGTGGGCCATAGCGATCATCTCGGGGTCGAGCGGCAACAGATGCTCGACGCGAAGCTCCTGATCCACGCGATTCTTGGCGTGGTGGTAGACAAGCTCGACACGGTCAAGCTCACCGGCACGATACGCATCGCAGATATGAGAGGAGATCATGCGGGCCTGGTTGAAATCGGGCTCAGAGGAGTTGCCCTCAAAGTGCATGACGACGTTTGCGCGGTCACGGAAATACGTGGCCGGCTTACGCCCGCACGCGATGATCTCGCACTCGATGCCGTCGTTCGCCCAAGAAGCGGCGAGCTTTTCGGCCGTGCGCTCCACCGTCGTATTGAAACCGCCGGCAAGGCCGCGGTCCGAGGCAATAACGACAATCAGGCCATGCTTGACGCTCTCATGCTTCTGCAGCATGGGATCGGTGCCCGAACAGGAGGCGTCGCCGGCGACCGTCAACATGACGTCGGTCAGCGCCTCCTTATAGGGCTCGGCCTGCTTGGAGCGATCGAGGGCACGACGGATCTTGGCCGTAGAGACCATCTCCATCGTGCGCGTGATCTGCTTGGTCGTGGTAACCGAGGAGATTCGCTTCTTAATGTCGCGAAGGTTGGCCATGGGGCTTAGTTCTCCTCTGATCCAGAAACATCCGAATGGTGCTTGGCCATGAACTGCTGCTTGAAGTCGCCGATGACGCGCAAGAGCTCAGCCTTGGTGTCATCATCGATCTTCTTGGCGCGAACCTTATCGAGCAGCGAGCCAAAGCCATTGTCCATGTACTCGATGAGCTCGGCACGGAAAGGCAGCACGTCGGCAATCTCCAGGTCATCCAGGAAGCCCTCGTTGCCAGCGAACAGCGTAACGATCTGCTCGCCAACCTCAAACGGCTTGTAGCGCGGCTGCTTCAGGAGCTCGGTCATGCGGGCACCATGGGTCAGCTGCTTCTGAGTAGCCTCGTCGAGGTCGGAGCCGAACTGCGTAAAGCCGGCGAGCTCCTGGTACGAAGCGAGGTCCAGACGGAGGTTACCGGCGACCTGCTTCATAGCCTTGGTCTGCGCGTCGCCACCGACGCGGGACACGGAAATGCCCACGTCGACTGCCGGGCGCTGACCCTGGAAGAAGAGCTCGGACTGCAGATAGATCTGACCATCGGTAATGGAAATGACGTTGGTCGGAATGTAGGCCGAGACGTCGCCGTCCTGGGTCTCGATGATCGGCAGTGCCGTCATGGAACCGTAGCCGTTCTTCTTGGACATCTTGACGGCACGCTCGAGCAGACGAGAGTGCAGGTAGAAGATGTCGCCAGGATAGGCCTCGCGTCCGGGCGGACGATGCAGCGTCAGCGACATCTGACGGTAGGCCACGGCCTGCTTGGACAGGTCATCGTAGATGACGAGCACGTGGCCGCCGGGGTTGGTCTCGCTAGCGGGCTTGCCATCCTCGCCGTTGTACATGAAGAACTCGCCGATAGCGGCACCGGCCATAGGCGCGATGTACTGCATAGGGGCGGAATCGGCAGCGGTTGCCGAAACGATGATGGTGTAGTCGAGCGCACCGTGCTGAGCGAGGGTCTCGCGGATGTTGGCAACCGTGGAGGCCTTCTGGCCGACGGCGACATAGATGCAGACCATGCCCTTGCCGCGCTGGTTGAGGATAGCGTCGATGGCGATGGCGGTCTTACCGGTCTTACGGTCGCCAATGATGAGCTCACGCTGACCACGGCCGATAGGCACCATGGAGTCGATGGCCAACAGACCGGTCTGAACCGGCTCACACACCGGGGTACGGTCGATAACGCCGGGGGCCTTGAACTCGATGGGGCGACGGTGCGTGGCGACGATGTCGCCCAGGCCGTCGATGGGCTGGCCGAGCGGATTGACGACGCGGCCGAGCATGGCGCGGCTCACAGGGATATCCATAATGCGACCAGTGGTGCGGCACTCGTCGCCTTCCTTGATGGAGTCGACGGCACCGAACAGAACGGCGCCGACCTCGTCACGGTCAAGGTTCTGGGCAAGGCCGAAGACGGTCTCACCGGTATCGGAGCTCTTGAACTCCAGAAGCTCGCCTGCCATGGCGCTCTTGAGGCCGGAGACGCGCGCGATGCCGTCGCCTACCTCGTCGACCGTTGAAACCTCATGCGTATCGACCGTCGCGGAGAGGCTCGTGAGCTGCTCCTGCAGTTTCTTGGCGATATCCTGGGCATTGAGGGTTTCGGACATTAGGCTTCACCTCCGTACGAATTAGCAGAGTTTGCGAGGGTCTCCTGCGCGATGCGCAGCTGCGTCTTGACGGAAATGTCACGACGCTCGCCGCGGGCCTCGAGCACCAGGCCGCCCACGATAGACGGGTCGACCTGCTCGATAAGGAATACCTTGCGGCCGAAGTCCTTCTCGCATTTCTTAGTGATGGTTTGACGCAGCTCGTCGTCGAGCGGGATCGCCGTGGTGACGGTCACGCCCACTACATCCTCGTCTTCCTCGGCAACATACTTAAAGGCAGCTGCCACCTTGGGAAGAAGGTCGAGCTGGTCGCGCTTGGACATGGTGTCGAGCACGGCGATGATCTCGGGGCTGGCAGAAGCCAGGCGCTCGACCATCTCGAGGTCCTCGAACACATGGTTCTCGGCCTTGGCGGCTTCCAAAAGGGAACGCGCGTAGGTCTCGAGCACCTTGTCCTGATAGCGGCTAGTCGGCATTCAGGCTACCTGCTTCCTGGATGTAGCGCTCGATGAGCTTCTTCTGCTCGGCATCGTCCTCGAGTGCCTCGCCCACGATCTTGGTGGCGACGGCAACGGACAGGTCGGCGATGGAGCTCGCGGCACCGGCGTAGATGGACTTGCGCTCGTCCTCGACGGTCGTATGGGCCTTGGCGATGATCTCCTCGGCCTCCTTGTGAGCAGCCTCGATGATACGGGCACGCTCGGACTCGGCGTCCTTACGGGCCTCGAGAACGATGTCGGCAGCCTGACGACGGGCGTCGGTGACGATCGAGTCGGACTCAGCGCGCTTGGCGATAGCCTCCTGCTTGGTCTTCTCGGCCTCGTCGAGGCTCTCCTCGATCTTCTTGCCGCGCTCCTCCATGGTTTTCATGATGCCCGGCAGGGCGACCTTGGCCAGCACGATCCAGATAATCAGGAAGGCGATAAGCGCCGGGATGAACTCCGCCATCTTAGGGATGAGGATGTCCGCACCGGCGGCGCCGTCCTCGGCGAACGCGGAAACCGGCATGAGCAGCGCGGCCGCGGACGCGGAGAGTGCGATCGCGCTCTTCTGGGATGAAAGATTCATACTTGACGCTCCGTGCTATTTAACGATCAGCGCGACAACGAAGCCGATCAGAGCCAGAGCCTCGCCGAAAGCGGAGCCCATGATGAAGACGGTGAACACGCGGCCCTGGACCTCAGGCTGACGGGCCATAGCACCCGTAGCACCCAGAGCAGACAGGCCGATAGCAAGACCAGCGCCGATAACACCGAGACCGTAACCGATAACTCCCACGATTCCTCCTTTGTCGTGCGTGTCTTATTTCACGCAGGATAACCTTTTTATAACTGCCGGGCTCCATGGGTACGGGCACCGGCGGTTTAACGAATTGCCTTACCTTTAAGGCACGAACGGAAGACTACTCCTCCTCCGCGACCTCCTCTGCCTCGGAGACATACACGGCGGTAAGGACCGTGAAGACGTAAGCCTGGATGGCGCCGACCACAAGCTCGATCGCATAGATCAGGATGAGGATGGCAAGCCAGGCCAGCGAAGGCAGGGCGCCGACGGCGTGGGCCGCGGAAACCTGCTGAAGCAGCGGCTGCATGAACATGCTCGCCATGATGGCGAACGAGCCCATGACCACGTGTCCTGCGAACATGTTGCAGAACAGACGGACGGCAAGCGTGATGAGGCGCAGGAAGGTCGAGAAAAGCTCGACGACCCACACGAGCACGTTCATCGGGAAGCTCACGCCCTGCGGGGCGAGGCTCTTGATGTAGCCGATCACGCCGTGAGCCTTGCATCCGTAGTAGATGAAGTACACGAAGGCGAAAATGGCGAGTGCGGCGGTGGAGCCGATTGCGCCGGTGCCGGGCTTCATTCCCGGGATCAGGCCGATCATGTTATTGATCAGGATGAACAGGAAAAGCGAGCACAGGAACGGGAAGTGCTTCTTCCAGTTCTCACCCACGACACCCTTGCCGATATCGTTCTCGACGTACTCGATGATGTACTCGAAACCGTTGACGAAGAAGCCCTTGGGAACCAGGGTCTGCTTCTTCTTGAACACGGCCAGGACGATCAGGAGCACGATCGTGGAGACGATCAGCCAAAACGAGTACTGCGTGATGCCGCAGCTCAGATCGCCCACGACAGGGGTGGAGCTGAACTCGCTGACCAGATGATTAATCTCATCAGGCAGCTTTTCAAAAATTTCCACGACTTACCTTTCGACCTCATGAGGATCTCGCAGCGCCTTGGCGACGCGAACCGCGCAGGCGGCCATAAAGGCCACGAAGCCGATCGCCTCGCCCAGGAGGAACATGCGAAATGCCTCTCCGAACAACACAAACACAACCAAGGTAAAGACAAGCAACGCGATTGCCGAGACCGCGAGACTCACCATACCCTTGAGCATGTCCGCATTCTGCTTATCGTCAAGAACCGGCTTGAGCGTAAAGACAAAGGGAAGGAAGGCAATCGCGCCCGCGATGGCACCTGCAACGATAGCGAGCAGATCGGCTATCTGAAACACTGGCGTCCTCACTTTCCTTTTTTATCGCCTCACAGGACAGTTCCCGCCAAACATTGGTGACTATTGTACGAGCCAATCGCTAAAGTACAACCGAAAAAGCATCGGTTAATACGCACCTGTTCGTTTTCTTAAGACCTTCTTTATGCCGCAGGTACGGTAATACGTTTTTCTCGAACCCTGCAGGGCAAAACGTCCGTTAACAGGAGTGCGCGCGGTCGCCTTTTGTTCGACCGCGCGCACCGTTTCTTCGTATTTGCAGCCGCGGCCGTCTTAGCCCAGCGACTAGAGCGTGCCGTAGATGCGGTCGCCGGCGTCGCCCAGGCCGGGAACGATGTAGGCGGCCTCGTTGAGATGGTCGTCGATAGCGCAGGTATAGATATGCACGTCGGGATCCTTCTCGGTCAGTGACTTGAGGCCCTCGGGGGCCGCGACGATGCACAGCATGCGAATGTCCTTGACGCCGCGCTCGCGCAGATAGCTGATGGCCATCTCGGCCGAGCCGCCCGTGGCGAGCATAGGGTCGACGACCAGACAGATACGCTGGTCGATATCCTTGGGCATCTTGCAGTAATACTCGTGAGGTTCATGGGTAACCTCGTCACGCTCCATGCCAATGTGGCCCACGCGGGCAGAAGGCACCAGGTCGAGAATACCGTCAACCATGCCAAGACCCGCACGCAGAATGGGAACGATGGCGAGCTTCTTGCCGGCAAGCTGCTTAAACGTGGCAGTAGTGATGGGAGTCTCGACTTCGACGTCTTCCATGGGCAGGTCGCGCATTGCCTCGTAACCGTCAAAAAACGCAAGCTCGCGGACGAGCTGGCGGAACTGATTGGTGCCGGTCTTCTTGTCGCGGAGAATCGACAGCTTATGCTGAACAAGCGGATGGTCGACAAGCGTCACACGGGACGTATCGTAGGTAACGGTCATGGGTCTTGCCCCTTTCATTGCGGCCGCAAGATGGCTTTGCTGACACGGCGCGCCGCGGTGCTGTTGCCACGCGCCGTGCATAAGTTTAGCGGTTTGTTGTATCGAGCGCCCCGTCGCAGCCCTACTGCTCAGTACTGAGCGAACGCTTGACCGCATCGTGCCAACCGTCCAAGTTGCGCTCGCGGCGCTCAACGGACATATGGGGATGGAAGGTCTTAACAATCTGGGCGTTTTGCTCCAGCTCCTCCAGATCCTCCCAATACCCAACCGCGAGGCCCGCCAGATACGCGGCACCGATTGCCGTAGTCTCCACCGACTCGCATTGCAGTACGGGAATATTCAGCAGGTCGGACTGGAACTGCATGATGAACTCGTTGCGCGAGGCGCCGCCATCGACGGATAGGCGCTCAATCGAAAGACCCACGTCCTGCTCCATGGCACGCAGCACATCGTAGCTCTGATAGGCCATGGACTCGCAGGCGGCACGCACGATGGTTGAGCGGCTCGAGGCACCAGTCAGGCCGCACACGATACCGCGGGCATGCGGATCCCACCAGGGAGCACCCAAGCCCGCAAAGGCGGGAACGAAGTAGCAGCCCTCGTTGTCGCTAATCGAGGCGGCAAGCTGCGCCGACTCGGTCACGTTGGAGATGATGCCCATGTTGTCGCGCAGCCAGTTCATGGTGGAGCCGGCGGCAAAAATGGAGCCTTCGAGCGCATAGCTGATCTTGCCGTCCGCAGCGATACCGATGGTGGAAACCAGGCCATTTTTGGACTCGACGATCTCGTCGCCAGTGTTCATGAGCATAAAGCAGCCCGTGCCATAGGTATTCTTGGTCTGACCGGGATGGAAGCAGCAGTGGCCAAACAACGAAGCCTGCTGGTCGCCCGCCACGCCCATGATGGGCGGCATGTTGGTCATAATATCGCTCGCGACGCGGCCGTAGTCACCCGAGCTCCAGCGAACCTCAGGCATCATGGAGCGCGGGATGTCGAAGAGCGCCAGCAGGTCGTCGTCCCATTCGAGCGTATGGATGTTGAAGAGTGCGGTGCGGCTAGCATTGGTATAGTCGGTAGCAAAGACCTGACCACCGGTGAGATTGTAGATGAGCCACGTATCGATGGTACCAAACATAAGGTCGCCCGCCGCCGCGCTCTCGCGCGCGCCGTCGACGTTATCGAGAATCCACTGCACCTTGGAGGCCGAGAAATACGGGTCGAGCGTAAGCCCCGTGCGGGAACGCACCAGCTCTTCTGCGCCCTGCTCAACCAAATTATCGATCAGAGACGCGGTACGACGGCACTGCCATACGATGGCGTTATAGATGGGCTGGCCGCTCACGCGGTCCCAGACCACCGTGGTCTCACGCTGATTGGAGATACCGATGGCGGCGATGCGGTCGGAATGAATCCCGCTCTTAAACTGGACCTCCATCATGACCGCGATCTGGCTGGCAAGGACCGCCATGGGATCTTGCTCCACCCAGCCGGGGCGCGGGAAGCTGGTTTTGACGCTGCGACGTGCCTGCGCGACAATGCATCCGTACTCGTCGACGATGGTCGCAAGTACCGAGGTGGTGCCGCAGTCGAGTGCCATGATGTAGGAACCGCCAAAGTTAAACGAGGCATCTTCCATGCCCAGGCTGCCCAGATTCAACGACATCGCTTACACCTTTCTATTGCATCGGGTCAGACAGGACCCGCTCGATCTCTGATGCGGGAAGTGCGCCTTGGCGCAGGATCTGGAGCCCGCCGTGCTGGAACGACACGATGGTCGAGGCGTCGCGACACGGGGTCTCGCCGGCGTCGACGGCAACATCGACCCCCTCCAGGATGCGGCCCTCGACGGCGGCGAAGCTTGCCGGCGAGGGCGCCCCATGTGTATTGGCGCTGGTACAGGCAAGTGGACTGCCGCAGGAGTGGATGAGCGCCTGCACCACAGGCGAGGCCGACGCGCGAAGTGCCACCGTGCCGTCTGCGGCGCGCATAAAGGTCGGCACGCAGGGAGCCGCCTTGACCACGATAGTCAGGGCGCCCGGCCAGCATCGTCGGGCAAGCACGCGAGCCTCTTCGGGGATATCCTCGCCGTAGCGGTCGAGGACTTCGGCACCATCAACCAGCCAAGCCACAGTTTGCGTGAGCTCGCGCTGCTTGAGAGTAAAGATGCGACGGTAGCCGGTACCGAGCGCAGGGACCTTGGCGCCGTTGACTGCAGTCTGCGGATCGCGCGGCCACGACGGGAATTCGCTTGTATCTTGGGGTACGGCGTCCGAGAAAACGTTGGCTGCCACGGCGACGCCATAGACAGTCTCGGTCGGAATCAGAGCTAGGCCACCACGACCGAGCACCTCGGCCGTACGCTCGACGGCGAGCCGATGCGGCTCCCCCCCCCCCCCCCCCACCCCCCAAAACCGCGCCATGCTGAGC
>UQHR01000043.1 GCA_900540905.1 uncultured Collinsella sp.
GTTGGGGCCAGGCCCGATTTTGCCTCTTGACAATGTCCTGCTCATATTAAAAGGAACGTCCCCAAGTGCCAGATTGGCCGCGTAACTACAGAGCCTCGAGCGCGTTGGCGATGCGCTTCATGGCGGCATCGGCGGATGCTTGGTCGGGCGCCTCGGCCAGCACGCGGATAACCGACTCGGTTCCGCTCTTGCGTACGAGCACGCGGCCCTCGCCTGCCAGCGCAGCCTCGGCCTCGGCGATGGCGTTCTGCACGCCCATGTTCTCGAGCGCGGCGTCCTTGTCCGCCACGCGCACGGCCACCTGCGCCTGCGGTAGCAGCTTGCACGGAGCCGTGAGCTGCGAGAGCGTCTCGCGCTCGGCACGAATCACTTCCATCACGCGCAGCGAAGTCATAATGCCGTCGCCCGTGCGCTCGATATCGCCAAAGATCGTATGGCCCGTCTGCTCGCCGCCCAAGCTGTAGCCGCCCTCGCGCATCTTGGCATACACGTGACGGTCGCCCACGCCGCTGGTCACGGCGCTCAGACCGGCAAGCTCCAGCGACTTGACCAGGCCAAAGTTGCTGGCAATCGTCGGCACCACGGTACCGCCCGAGAGTCGCCCGTGCTTGTTCAGATACACGCCGCACACGTACAGGATCTGGTCGCCGTCTACCACGCGACCGCGCTCATCCACGGCCAGGCAGCGGTCGGCATCGCCGTCGTAGGCAAAGCCCACGTCCAGCCCCTGCTCCACCACGTGGCGCTGCAGGCGCTCCATATGCGTGGAGCCACAGTCGACGTTGATGTTAAAACCATCGGGCGCGGCATTGATCACGCGCACGTCGGCGCCGAGCGCGTCAAACACCGGCTTGGCCACCGAGGAAGCCGAGCCGTTGGCGCAGTCAATACCGATCTTGACGCCCTGCAGCGAAAAGTTCGCGCTGGCGATGAGCGAAGCAATGTAGCGGTTGCGGCCCTGCATGTAGTCCACCGTGGCGCCGATGTGATTGCCCGTGGCCAGCGGCACCTCGCTCTTACCATCGATGTAGTCCTCGATGAGCTCCAGCACGTCCTCGTCCATCTTAAAGCCGTCGCTGTTGACGAGCTTGATGCCGTTATCGCAAAACGGGTTGTGGCTCGCGCTGATCATGATGCCGCAGTCGAAGCAGCCCTCGACCGTCTGATGCGCCACGCCCGGCGTCGGGATTACGTGCAGCATGTAGGCGTCCGCGCCGCTCGCGACCAAGCCGCTCACCAGCGCCGCCTCGAACATATAGCTCGAACGACGCGTGTCCTTGCCCACGATCACGCGCGCCTTAGCACTGCGATTGGCGCCGTAATACCAACCCACAAAACGGCCGATCTTATAGGCGTGCTCCACCGTCAGCCCAACGTTGGCCTCACCGCGAAAGCCGTCGGTGCCAAAGTACTTCATGCGCTCTCCTTATAAAAATGGGGCGAACAGATTATCTGTCCACCCCAAAATGGTACTCGATTATCTGGACTACCAGAAAAACCCTACGCCGACGCGCTGTCGCGAGCCGCCTGGCACGTGGGGGTCTGGCGCAGCGTAAGCGGCTTATCCCCCGCCTCGGCCGACGTGGTCAGCGTATAGGTGATCGTCGTCGTCTCGCCCGCATGCAGGTCAACGGTTCCCGAATAGAAGGGAATGCCATGCCACGTGGCAGCGCCAAGCCCAAACTGGGTGCCCTCGACGGTAAGGTCCGAAATGTTGCCACCAGTCGGGGCGAACAGCGAGACATTCAGGCGCTCGTTATCACGCGCGGCATCGGGTGCGCTCGCCGCAACGTAGTCGGGCAGCTTGCCGGCCTCTTCCTGCGTCATGATGTTCGTCAGGGTGACGGTGATGCGATAGGAGCACGTGCCGTCGCCATTCTTGACGCCCTGGCCAATCTGCGTATCGGCGTTGAGGTACCAATCGAGCTTGGAGAAGCTCAGGTTGTTAAAGTAGACACCGGCAACGGGATCCTCGCTCGGGTCGTCCGGATCGGGCAGCGAGGCGTCGATGTTCATTTCCTTGATAGCGTTCTGCTCGTCGTCGTTTTTCATCCACGCGATCAGGCGGCCCTCTTCGGCACCACGCTCAACGGCGCTGACGAGCTTCGTAACATCGACATCACCGATGCCGCCGAGAATCTTGTCGAAGGCGGCGCTGGCAACGGCTGCAAAGATGCCGTCCGACTCCTCGACCGGATAGTTCCAGTACACGTCGTGCATGAGGACTTTGGCCGCATTGGTGCCGTCGACAACCGTGCCGTCGGGCAGCGAGACATTGCCGACAAGGCCCAGCAGATACTGCAGGAACACCGGGTCGATACCGATGACGCCATCAACGTCTTGGCCATACTCGGACTTCCACAGAGCGGCGACACGCTGCGAGTTGCGCGGCCAGTCGGGCGAATAGGTGTTACCCGAGTTGTACAGGTTGCTGTGATTGCCAAACAGCGCCTCATCCTCTTCGTCGACGCTCTCGACCGCTTCATCCTCGCTCAGTCCAATACGGGGAACAAAGTCGCCGATCGACATCTGGCCGTCGGTAACCGAAATCAGACCCTGCGAGCCGCCAAAGCCGCCGCAAGCACGAATCTCAACGTTGTTCATGGCGTACATGAGATAGTTGCGCGTCTGGCCGTTGGCGCCGAGCATCTGGGGAAGGACAGGGGCGACCTTCTCCGCTGCATCGACCGCGCCGCTTAGGGTGGCAAAGCCATCCTTTGCCTTATCGACCAGCTCGGTCACCTGGGAAATATGAGTATCGCCAATGCCCTGGACCTTCTCGTTGGCGCTCTTGAACACCTTCGAGCTGCTGGAAAGCGAATCGGCGACCGCCTGCAGCGCGGACACGTTAATCATGCCATCCTGGAACAGCTTGCCGGGCGTGGCCTGAGAAAGGTTGTCGGCCATGGGAACCAGCGCGTTGCTCGAGACATCGGACAGGGCATCAATCATGGTGCGGGCTGCGTTGATGTCACTGCCATACACCGGGATAAACGAAGCCGCCGTCCACAGCGGGCTCGAAGTCTCCGCCTTCATGCTGTCGCAGAGCTCATCGATCTTCTTCGCGTCGTCAGGCAGCGTCGAAAAATCGCCCGACGTGACCTTGTCCTTAAGGCTGCCGACGATCTCGACGGCTTCCTTTGCTTCACCCTTTACGGTCTTAGCCGAGTTAAGCAGCATAAAGCCACTTGCGCCAAGCGCAACGAGAAGCACCACGACTACGGCGGCGACAATGGCGCCAGTGTGGCGCTTCTTGCGCTCGCCCTTGCGATGGCGATGACGAACCAGGCCGTCCGAGGTCGAGCTCGACGAGGCGTCGTTGCCATAGTTCAGGCCAAAATCGTAATAATCTTCCTTGGAACCGGAGCCCTTAAACTCGGCACCGTTATCTTCCAAACGGGCGAACGTGCCGGTCTCGGAGGCACCCGTATAGATCGTACCAAGGTTGCCCGTAAGCCCCGCGCCACCGGCAGAGGGAGTATTGTTGGCGGCATTGCCGGCATTAATGTTGCCGGCGGTATTCGCGGCGTTGGCAGCGCCTACGTTGTTCGCAGGTGTCGAAGGAGCCCCACTCGGCTGCGACGTGGGAGTCGCACCGCCCGCAAAGACATTCCCTCTTGCGCGACCGGTCTTTTTTGCCTTTTGAGACTGCTCGTACAGAGCGGTAAACATCGCCGTCTCGCCCGGAGACGTGCGCTTACCGGAGCTGCCCTGTCCAGCGCCGCCCGGCGTGCCGGCCTTACCAGCCCCGTTCGGACGCGGCGGAACTGCAGGACGGCCGCTATCGCTGCCCTTAAAGTGATTACCAGCCATAAAGAAATCCTCGCAATTGAGTCGCAATGAAAAAGTCCATAACGTTACTAGTTTATGGCATTTTGAACATCGACAGCTAAACTCCAGACACGGACATCAATTGGCGAAAATGCGGCACAACGCCTTTTCTGTCTTGGCGGCGGCGCCAGCTACACCGTGAGGAACATCATCACGATGATCATGGCAAAGCCGATAAGGTCGGTCGGCAAAAACACCGTCCCCAGCATAACGGCGCTGGTGATGGTCGCCGAAACCGGCTCCACAGTTCCGATGAGGCTCGCACGCACCGAGCCGATATCCTTAACGCCCTGCATATAGAGCATGTAAGCAAAAAACGAGCCGATAACCACGAACACCGCGAGCGCCTCGACGCCGGCGGCGTCGAGCGCCGGCATATGCGCCCAGGGCCGCACGAAGACACATGAGACCACACCCGCCGTGAGCATTGCCGAGCCCGTGACGATGGGGCTGCCGTATTCGGGCAGGATCTTGGCGGGAATCACCGCCATGCAGGTGGCGCTCACCGCGCACATAAGGCCCGCCACCAGACCGAGCGGCGAGATGCTCAGGCTCGTGGGGTCGCCGCCGGTGGCGATCAAAAACGTGCCGCCAAGGGCCAGACCAATGCCGATCGCCTCGCGAGCGCGCGGCATGCGGCGATCGACCACGCAGGTGTAGCCCATGATGATGACCAGCTGCAGGCACTGAAGGACCGTCGCGGTTCCGGCGTTGGTCAGGCGCACGGCCGAAAGATAGCAAAACTGGTTGAACAGCAGGCCAAAGGCGGTAAAGAGCAATAGCTGCTTGCGGTCGGCCGGCGTCGTCCAAAGCTTGACCAGGCGCGCACGGTCGCGCGCGACGACCACGACCATAAAGAGCAGGCCGGCAAGAATCTGGCGCACGCTCATGAGCCACAGCGTATCGACATGGTAGGTATCGAACAGGAAGCTCGCGCTGGTACCCGAGAAGCCCCAAAACGAACCGCCCACCAGCGTAGCCAAGACGCCCGTGATCAACTTGCGTGTCGAAGCGCTGTTCAGGCGATTGCGCCATGCACGGCGGGTGCTGCGGCTGAGCTCGTCGGTGCCCTCGGGCACATCAATGTTCGATATATCGGTCATCGGCACCGAAGCCCCTGCGCCTTCGACCTGCTCGGCACACTCTTTGCTCATTCCACTCCCCCGAAACAGCCTGGAAACAATTCGGCTTACCTTACCACGGCGAAGGCATCAGCTGGAGGCTTGTCCGCTTATCGGTAGGACAATTCCGCAGGCGTCTTTCCATAGCTCGATACCGCAATGGCCTTGCATTATGCGACAGCCAAATCGCGGCAGCAGGCTCTTTTGAAATGGATATGACAAAGTCCCCGAATTCCACAATGTAAGCGATTTTTAAAAATGTTCTTGCCACCGAGTTCAGGCTCCGTTATATTATCCCTTGCGCACTTGCGCACCCTTGATTGGGCGTTTAGCTCAGGGGGAGAGCGCTTCCCTGACACGGAAGAGGTCAGAAGTTCAAATCTTCTAACGCCCACCAAATGTTCGCAGCTCAGAGGCTTCGCCTCTGAGCTGTTTTGTTTTATGTCGCCAAATCCACTGGCAGCTCCAACCGCTCAACTAGCCAAAAGCCGACCATCTACTTGCCGATCTATCCATCGGCATAACCAATCAGTCCGCACCGCAACTTCTCAGCAAAACGCCGCGATGTCTGCGCCCTGCGGTATCCTTGAGCCACTTGCACCTGCAGCACCAAGGAGCCGCCATGCGCACCGAGCTCGATGTCCCCTTTTCGCACAAAGAAGAAGCCAAGGCGCTGGGCGCCAAATGGGACCGGACCAAGAAGATCTGGTATGTGCCCAGCGGCGTCAACCCAGAGCCCTTTGCCGAGTGGCTGCCCGGTGTTGACCGATCCGACCCCTCAGCGCCGTATATATATCTAGTACTGGGCAAGCGCGAGTGCTGGAAGTGTCACAAAGAGACCTCGGTCGCGGCCTTCGGCATTCCCTATCGAACCGATAACGACGAGAGCATCGTCATCGCGCACGCGCCCAACGAAGCCGGGCACATTGCCATCGACACGGCCAACGCCAACGCACTCGCCATCGTGCCCGCTCTTGGCTGCGTGCCGGGCGAGATCCGCGACTACCTTCATAAGCGCTGCGGCTACAAGCCCGTAGGCGCGCGAGCCTCCAAAGCCCCGTCGCTCGGCAACACGTGCACCAGCTGCGACGCGCTGCAAGGCAGCCGTTATCTGTTCGAGGAGCCCTCGTCCCCGTTTGCCCTCACTGCCATCAACAAGCTGCCGGCACTGGAGTTTGTGCGCGTCGAAGTTGCCGGCGTCTTTGGCGTCCCGGCCACGCGCACCGACTTTGACCAGGCACTCTTTACCTGGGCACGCGACCATCACGCCGAGTTCCACAAGCAACTCGGTGAGGGGATTTATTTGTAGAGATGACATCGAGGCATTGAGGAGCAGGAGCTCGATCGTTAAACAATCCCAAAACGCTACAGCCCCAGAATGTGCTCCAGATAGCCCTTGTTGAACCAGAACGATTGCTTCGTCATCCAGCGCCCATCGGGCAGTTCGCAAGCATTCCTTGCGATGTCACCGATCTCTGTTCCATCGGCAAACTTGTAAGCCGCTTTTGACGTATGCGGGCGAACGTGAACAATTGGGTTGTCCGCCATACCGGGCAGATTGTTAGTCACTTTGAGCTTTCCGCTTGCATCCCGATACGGGTTGAGCTCAACGCCCTCACGTATTACCTTTCGCGTCTCATCCCAACAAGCTTTCGCAGGGCCTTCGATTTCGTTTTCTCCCATCGCCCAGAACAAACAACGGTCGAGACGCAGCACGCCATCGTGGTCCTCGCGAAACACAACGAAGAAGAAGCGATTGGTCTCAAGGCACGCATGAAAAGGCGACGTTTCCCAGTCTTCCTCGATCAAACGCTTGAACTCAAACGGTGGGAACGACATAGCCTGTTCGATGTGCCCCCTGTTGTTAACTCGAACGGTTCGGACGGAAATGCCTGCCTTGACGAATTCCTCGGCAGCATTGTTTTTGATTCCGAGCATACGATAGACGAGCGTTGTCCACTGCGCCTTATTGCCCGTGTACTCCAACCCGTATTGCTCCGCAATCTGGCGATCAGTTTCGCCATAGTGTTGCTCGATAAGTCCAGTTACGTAACTTTCGAAATCAATGGACTCGTCGTCGCCTCGAACGATGCTCTCGCCGATACGCGGGGCACCGAGAACATAGGCATGAAGCACATAGTCCATGTACGAGCGTTTGAGAGAAAAGGCGCGGCGCTTCGCGCGACGGCGTTCGATCTCGCCCGTATCGGTATTGAAGTACTCGTAGTACTGGTCGACCCACATTGTCGCTTCGGTTGCGCCCTTTGTGCAGGCGCCCAAGTAGGTGGTCATGCCCTCCGACAGCTCGTCTGCGCGACCATCCTGAATGTACGAAATGATTTTCTCGTAGTCAGCGCGGATGATCTTCATATCCTCTTCGGGCAGACGAACCATGACCGCACGCTCAATGCGTTGGTCGTATTTATCGATGGAACGATCGCGGCCATAGTAAATCAACAGGATATTGCTGAGCTTGGTCTTGAGGTGCGAATTGTCATAGTCGAGCGAAACGGGACGGTCGTAAGGAATCATGGTCAGGACAAGACGTTCACCGGCAGATTTACGACCGTCTTTAAGTACGTCAAAACACGTTGCCTTGAGCTCGACACCCGCCTCGGGAAAGTCCGGCCGGTCGTCGCTGTTGGCCTTGTAGCCAAAGTAACGCTCCTCGATCAGGGTCCCCATACCGCCCTTGTACTTTTTGGAGCCAAAGTCCTTGGGCGCGCTCTCCCCCTCCGGCGCAATACCAAGCTCAAGAATATCGCGAAACGTCATCCCGTCGAGATTGGCAGCATACCGCTCGATGCTAGAGGGGTCAGAAAAATCAGTATCGTCAAGCATGCGCTTGAAATCGAGGTGCTTCTTGGACATAGGGTACCTCCGAACGTCGCAGTTAACCTCATGGTAGTTCAGGGCAGCATATTCCTCCATGAAATTGAGGTCTTGATCTTGTCCGCTCGATCGGCTATTGTTGTGAGCACCATAAACGGACACAGTAGCGATTGGAGAAACGTGTCTGAGATTAATATTGCCGAGCTTTTTGCGGGCGTCGGTGGATTTCGTTTGGGTCTCGAGGGCTATGCCGACCCTCGACATCCCGAGTTTTATATGAAGCCCGCCGGGCCCTTTCGCACCATTTGGGCCAACCAGTGGGAACCGCCCGGAACCAAGGCGCGTCAGTTTGCGGCACGTTGTTACATGGACCGCTTTGGCGAAGATTCCGTTGTCAACGAAGATATCAATAAGGTCTTGGAGCAGGCTGAAGCCGGCGAAATTAAAATCCCCGACGTGCAAATGGTCGTCGGCGGCTTCCCTTGCCAGGACTACTCTGTTGCACGCCCGCTCAATCAGGCGCACGGCATCGAGGGCAAGAAGGGTGTCCTGTGGTGGGACATCTATCACTTTCTCGAGATGAAGAAGCCGCGCTTCGGTCTCTTTGAGAACGTTGACCGTCTGCTCAAGTCGCCCGCGTCACAGCGCGGTCGCGATTTCGCCATCATCCTAAGCTGTCTTGCCGACCTCGACTACACGGTCGAATGGCGCGTGGTCAACTCTGCCGAATACGGTTTCCCCCAGCGTCGCAAGCGTGTTTATATCTTCTGCGAAAAGGACGCTGGCAAGGTTGATCTCGTTAATCGCATGCACAACGGCGTCATGGCTAAAGCCTTCCCCGCCATCTATCCCGACGAGATGTCCGAGCTCGACGTTTTGCCCGACCCCTACGAGAACTCAACTCGTTTTGGCGTCGGCCAAAAGACCTCTCAATTCAAGAATGCTGGCGTCATGCAGGGCTGTCATGTTCTGACCTGCGACTTTGCCGAGGACTATCACGGTGAGCGCCACGTGCTTGGCGACGTGCTTGTCGACGAGGCTGATGTCCCGGAGCAGTTCTACATCTCCGACGAAAAGCTTCCCGACTGGCGCTACCTTAAGGGCAGCAAGCGCGAAGAGCGCACTAACAAAAAGACAGGCTTTACGTACACGTATTCCGAGGGAGCCATGAGCTTCCCGGATGCCACCGACAAGCCGAGCCGCACCATCCTCACAGGAGAAGGCGGCACGGGAGCGAGCCGCTTCAAGCACGTCATCGAATGTCCCGATGGCCGTTTCCGCCGTCTTGTTCCCGACGAGCTCGATCAGCTTCAGGGATTCCCGAAAGGTTGGACCGATACGGGCATGACCGACGGCCATCGGGCCTTCTGCATGGGCAACGCACTCGTCACCGGCGTGCCCCATCGCATTGGCGAAGCTATGGTCGAAGTGTACGGCCTCTAAGGCAAGCAATCCGGAGCCGGCAGTTCACGCTGTCGACTCCGTTTTTCCACCCCACTTCCCCGTATACTGATGTAACACGTGTTTCATCCGGACTTGTTGGGCCGGGTCGTTCATGGGAGGGTCTTATGGCTGCCTCGAATCCGCCTAAGGGGAGCGTTTCTTCTTCGTCCATCAAGCCGGTTACGCGCAAGGCCGTGCGTTGCCAGCGCGAGGTCGCTTGGCTTGTCACGCAGGCGGCGGGCAGGCTTGTGGCGACCACTCAGGACGTCAATGCGCCTACGCCGAGCTTTGTGTTAGCGGCGGCGCTGGATTTTGTGCGCCAATTGGAGCTTGCCGCGCAGGATGCCAACGGCCACCTCGACTACCAGAACGTTATGGCGCCCGACCTGCAAACGTTCTGTCACATGGCCAAGTTGCCTGCCGCGCCCAATGCGCTTTCGGACGCAGGCTACATGTTTACGCTCTCGGGCGCGGACCTTATCCGCGACATCTATGCATACTGTAGCGAGCTCGCCGAGCGCCACGTCTTTGACGCGGCAGAAGTCAAACCGGGAAATGTCATCAAGCTGGTTCTTAGGCTGTTCTTGACAGACGGGTTCGGGGCCATGCCGGCGTAAGCCGAGTCTTTAGCATCACCGTCGACTGGGCAACAACCGCTTTACCTTAATGGACGCCAATCGAGGGTCGATTATTGGGTCGCCTCGTCCACTAACGCATCTATCCCACGCACTCCGACAGTCGATACTTGCGGTTGCGGCTCGTCGCCGGCGCCGTGGGCTCAAGCTCGCCTTGAGCAATGAGCGCGTTGACGCGCGACCTAACCTGGGAAATTGTGAGCCCTGTGCGCTCTGCCAGCTCGCGCGTCCCCAGCTCGCCGTAGTGTTTGAGTGCCGTCACAATTAAGCCCCCGCCATGATCGACCGGCTCGATCTTTGAACGGTAAAATACGACCTTGAACCGATCGAATCCCGGGCAGAACAGGGGCTCGGCCAGACCATGCGCGCGCATGGCATCGATCATCATCGGGATGCCCGAGCCATTGCCCTCAGCCGGCGAACCTGCGCCATCCGGCAGCGGGACAATCGACATGAGCTTCACAAGCGTCGCGTTACGGCATCGGGAGCTGCCGTCAAACAAGTTCTCGCGAGTCTTTCCCCCGTAAAGGCCGCCAGGATTCGTCACCTCGACACGATCATCAAAGACGTCGACGGCAATCGATTGTCCACAGAACCGATCCCCGTATTCTCGATGGATTACGGCGTTGGCGATTGCTTCGCGCAGAACCTCCTCGGGAATCTCAAGCGAGTCGACACGCGAGACGCCTTGGACGGTCGAGGTTCGCCGCAAATTCTTGGCGACGGCTGCGACGGCATCCGAGATCATCTCGCCCAACGTTCCCTCACAGATTGTGCGGTCCATGAACCTCAGCAACCCCGCCATGCCCTTCTGAGTTCCCGCATGGACAGCCACGTCAATGAAGAGCTTGGGATAGAACTGCTGAGGGTAGGTGCCCACAACTAGGAGTCCAGCCTTGGTGACATTGCCCCGGAAGTCGAGGAAATTCAGACGCTCCATCTTTGTCTTCTTGTCCGCCGCACCGCGCATCGCTCGAGGCGTCAACGAATAGGCACGCTCTATCGTGCGGTCGACCAGCGACTCGTCGAGATCGCCCGCACTCGTGCCGGGCACCGCATCGCGATCGCTAGGACTCGTCCGTTCATATGACGACAGTGCCAAAACCTCGGTCGACGAAAGCGGAACATCTTTGTCATCGATGCGTTTGTAGCTGCCACCTTGAGCGCCCCGCTCTATGACATAGCAAGGCTTGCTCGACGGGTCGAGCTCCTCAATCGTGATGACCAGAACCACGGTGCCCTGGAGCTCCACGCGCTCAATGGTGTATTTGGGCGGATTGGCCAGCTTTCCGCGACCGCCGGCATCGCCCATGCCCGCCACGAATTGGTTGAGCACTTTCTCGGTCTCAAAGTTTGCAACTGGGACAAAACCCGCGCGCTCGCTCACTCCGAGTACGATGATGCCGCCGGCGGTGTTTGCGAAAGCGCTGACCGTTTCCCATACGTCGCGGGAAAGCGTCGTGGCGCTCTCCCTGACCTCGACGTTAAAATCGTCCGAGCCCATGCGCCTTAAAGACTCGAGCAGACCGGTCAGTTCGTTTTCGTTCATCTGCACGTCCTTTCACTCGGTTCTGCGGAGAATGCCGCGAATAAATTTCCTTCGTCTCTCAGTTATCTCTCGTAATTATCTCTTGTCTCTCACTCATCTTTCGTCTTAGAAATCAATGAGAGATGAGAGATGGACTGTTCAACATTTGCTTCATTAAAACATCTTTTTGCAGGTAGAACAATCAACAATCAGCTAATACCATTGCGGTTCATCTCCATACGTCACCGCTATCTCTCGTAATTATCTCTCAGTTATCTGTCATTTCTTGTATTAGAGATGAGTGAAAGACGAGAGATAAAAGATGCCGCGCGTGGATATTTGGACGGTTTTTGGGCTTTTGGCGGTCGATTTCGTCCGAAAATCCACGCTCATCCGGCGGGCGTCTGAAAATCCACGCTCGTGTGTCCGAAAATCCACGCTCGCGCGGCAGATTGGTCGAGGGCCCCATATGGGTATACTCTCGAGGATTCGACTCGATTCGCCCCCGCTGGGGCGTCAAAGGAGACTGCATATGCCCACCACCTCAACCGACCCGCGCGCCGCTGCCTCCGCACTGCTGGTGCCTGGCACCACCTGCCACGGCTTTGCCGTCGAGCGCCGCGAGACCGTGCCCGAGCTCGACTCGGACGCCTACGTGATGCGCCACACTGCCTCGGGCGCTCGCCTGCTGTACCTGGCGTGCGACGACGAAAACAAGGCCTTTGCCATTGGCTTTAAGACGCCGCCGGCCGATTCCACCGGCGTGTTCCATATTCTTGAGCATTCGGTGCTGTGCGGATCGGCCAAGTTTCCCGTCAAGGAGCCGTTTGTCGACCTGATCAAGAGCTCCATGCAGACGTTTCTCAACGCCATGACCTACCCCGACAAGACCATCTACCCCGTTGCCACCACCAACGAGCAGGATCTGTACAACCTGATGGACGTGTACCTGGACGCGGTGTTCAACCCGGCCATCTATACCAAGCCGACCATTTTTGAGCAGGAGGGCTGGCACTACGAGCTGGACCTGCCGCAGGGCGCCGAAGGCGAGGGCGACGGCAGCGCCGCCAGACTGCGCGAGGGCACGCTGCGCTATAACGGCGTGGTGTTCAACGAGATGAAGGGTGCGCTGTCCGATCCCATGAGCGTGTTGGACGACGCCGTCAACGCCGCGCTCTATCCCGACACCGCCTATGCGCACGAAAGCGGTGGCGACCCGCGCGCGATTCCCGCGCTCACCTACGAGCAGTTCCTGGACACGCACGCGCGCCACTACAATCCTTCCAACTCCTACATCACGCTTTACGGCGACCTGGACGTGGACCGCGCCCTGGCCTTTTTGGACGAGCGCTATCTGTCGCAGCCGAGTGCCGCGAGCCGCCGCATGGACGCTGCCGTCGCCGCCGGCGAGGACCCGTCCACGCTGGCGCCCAATCCGCTGGGCGTGCAGGCGCCCGTGACCTGCGAGTACAAGCGCATCGAGATGGCTACCACGCCCGAGAACGCCCTGGTGGGCCTGGGCCTTGTGCTGGGCAGCGCGCTCGACCGCAAGCGCACGATCGCAGCGGATATCCTGTTCGAGGCGCTGCTGGGCTCCAACGAAGCGCCGGTTAAGAAGGCCATTCTGTCCGCCGGCCTGGGCGGCAACGTGGCGAGCTACACCGCGGCCGAGAGCCTGCAGCCCTACGAGCTCATCATGCTGCAAAACGCGCAGCCCGGCGTGGCGCGCGAGCTGCGCCGCGTGTTCCAGGACGCCTGCCGCGACCTATGCGAGCATGGCGTTCCGCGCGAGCGCCTGGAAGCCATCATCAGCAGCAACGAATACGACCTGCGCCAGCGCGACTACGGTATCGCCGACGGCGTGGCCATTGCGTGCGACGCGCTGAGCACCTGGCTCTACGATGACGACGCCGCGACGCTGGCGCTCAAGTACGGCCCGGTGTACGAGGAGCTGCGTGGCGAGCTGGACGGCAGCTATTTTGAGGACCTGCTGCGCGAACTGGTGCTGCAGAACGATCACATGGCACTGGTCGAGCTGGTGCCGGTGGACGCCACCGAGGGTTCGGAGGGTGCCGAGGCCGCCGAGCTGGCAGCCAAGCGGGACGCCATGACCGATGCCGAGCTGGCCGACGTGGTCGAGCGCACGGCAGCACTGCGTGCCGCACAGGAGGCGGAAGACACACCCGAGGCCAAGGCCACACTGCCGCGTCTGCGCGTGTCCGACATTGGCGAGGCGCGCCCCGAGCCGCCGCTAGTCGTGGACACGACCGCGCCCATCCCCTGCCTGCGCCACGGCATCCCCACCAACCGTCTGGCCTACGCCATGCAGTATTTCGACCTGAGCTGCGTCGCGTTTGAGGATCTGCCCTATGTGACGCTGCTCTGCCGCCTGCTCAAGCAGCTGCCCACACGCGAGCATTCGGCCGAGGAGCTCGACAATTTACTTGCCGGCAAACTGGGCTTTTTGAGCTTTACGACCGAGGTCATGACGCAGCCCGAAGTGGACGGCGTGCGCCCCTACTTGCTGGTGAGCACCGGCGCCCTGTCCGAAAAGATCGACGCGCTGGCGAGCCTACCGCGCGAGGTGTGGTCGAGCACATTGCTGGCGGACGCCGATGCCGACCGCGTGCGCGACGTGCTCACGCAGATTCGTATTGGGCTTGAGCAGGGCTTTATCAACAACGGCCACTCGGCGGCGCTCGGTCGCGCGATGAGCTACAGCTCGCCTTCGGCCGTGGTGCGTGAGCAGCTCTCGGGCGTAGACTTCTACCTGTTCCTGCGCGATTTGCTCGACCACTTTGACGAGCGCCTGGACGGCCTGCGTGCCAAGCTTGCCGAGCTGGCAGGCCGCATCTTTGTGGCCGACGGCTGCCTGGCGAGCTTTACCGGCAGCGATGAGGACTTTAACGCGTACTGGGCCGCCGCGGGCGACTTGGGACTGGGAGCTGGCGACGGCGCCGATGCCGGCCGCGACGCGCTCGTGGTGCCGACGCCGTACGACCGCCACGAGGCTTTTGTCATCCCCAGCGACATCTGCTTTGCGGCAAGCACGTGCGACCCGCGTCGCCTGGGCATTGACGTGACGGGTGCCTGGGCGGTTGCCGCCAACGCACTCTCCTACGACTACCTGTGGAACGAGATTCGCGTGAAGGGCGGTGCGTACGGCTGCGGATTCCGCGCAGCCGGCGAGCGCCAGACGGCGTTCTACACCTACCGCGACCCGGCGATCGATCCTTCGATTGAGCGCGTGGAGCGCGCGGGTGCATGGCTTGGCAGCTTTGAGCCCGACGAGGCCGCCTTTGAGGGCTTTATCGTGAGCTGCGTGAGCGGCATGGACGCGCCGGTGAAGCCGTACGCGCTCACCAAGCGCCGCAACACGACCTACCTGGCCGGGCTCGATCCACATGCACGCGAGGAGCGCCGCGCCCAGATGCTCGCCGCCACGCCCGGTAAGCTGCGCTCGCTCGGCGCCGACGTGACGCGCATCGCAGCCGAGTCGCCCACCTGCGTCTTTGGCGGCCGAGACGTCATCGCCAAGAGCAACGCCGGCTTTAACGTCGTCAACCTGTTGGGCTAAGGCACTAAAGGTAGATTTTTGGGACATGCCCGAAAATCTACCTTTTTTCTGCGGCCTGAGCGGGGCGGCGCAGCCCACCGCGGCGGTTTGTCTCGATCTGTAACATCTAGACGGCAATATCGGCTCCAGATGTTACAGATCGAGACGTTCCCGAACGGCACCAACTCTTTGTCTCAATCTGTTACATCTAAGTCCAATTTTGCCAAGTTACTGTTACAGATCGAGACAAACCGCCGCAGACGCCCATCACAGCACAGACCACCACGAAGGTGCCTGTCCCCTTTCTCAGTGGCGATTCGAACACTTGTTCTATACGCACACATGTTCTATAGTAGAGGTGCTTGCATCGAACTGAAATTGCAACTAGAATATAGTTGCAGAATGTGAGGCGGGATGACTCGATCCGATAAACTCATCGCCCAGCTGCTTAGCTGTCCTTCAACGTATAGATTTGCTGACTTTCTTAAAGTTATGGCTTCATATGGCTTTGAAATGGACAGCAAAGGCAAGACATCCGGATCGCGCGTTCGCTTCTACAGGCCATCAGATGGCAGGATGTTCGTAATGCACGCGCCTCATCCATCTGACGAATTGACAGCGGGGACCATTCGAAACATCGTTCGCTTTCTGCAAGATGTCGGAGGTAGTCATGAGTAACGTTTTGGCATACAAGGGTTATTTCGCCCCGGTCGAGTTCGATGCCGAACAGCATGTGCTAACAGGTATGGTCGCCGGCATTAGGGATGCAATCGTATTTGAAGGCTCCACGGCTGAAGAAGTGGAGCAATGCTTCCACGACGCCGTCGACGATTACCTTGAGTTTTGCGCCGAGAAGGGCAAGGAACCCGAGCGGGCTTTTAAGGGCTCGTTCAACGTAAGAACGGGCTCTGAGCTCCACAAGCAAGCAGCGCTGGCAGCGGCAAAGAAGGGTGAGTCACTCAATAAGTTTGTGACTGAAGCGATCGCTGCGGCGCTGTGAAGCCAACGTCGAGTCGAAGCCGCCGACCCACGGGACACCCGGGCCGACTTCGGA
>UQHR01000044.1 GCA_900540905.1 uncultured Collinsella sp.
ACGGCGAGTTAGCCGGCAGGTCGGCATGTCAATCCTGGTCTAACAGAGCCTTAAATAAACTCGAAAAGTAGTTTACCCAACCTAGTCATTTAAGAACGTCCCCAATGACTACCCCGCATCCGGAGCAAGGCAACGCCGCAGGTAGAGGGCGGACAGCGAAAACGCCCCTAAGCGAGCAAGGTGACGTGAAAGAGGAGGGAAGCGTACTTCGGTACGCGACCGACGATTGAACGTCAGATTGCCGCTTAGGGGCGTTTGCAGCGTCGAGCAGTTACGGCGTTTGGTAAAACGCCGTAACTTAAACGGCCTGTGCCAGCTTCTCGGCTCGCTCGGCGGCGGCGAGGGCCTCGATGACGGTGCCGAGCTGGTCGCCCAGAAGCACGCCGTTGTAGGTGGAGTTGAAGCCGATGCGGTGATCGGTCACACGGTCCTGGGGCTGGTTGTAGGTACGGATCTTCTCGGAACGGTTGCCGTGGCCGATCTGGCTCTGACGCTCGGCACCGAGCTCGGCCTGCTGCTTCTCGAGCTCCATCTCGTACAGACGGGCGCGCAGCATCTGCATGCAGACCTCGCGGTTCTGAATCTGGGAGCGCTGCTCCTGCGACTGCACCACGGTGTTGGTGGGCAGGTGGGTAATGCGCACGGCGGAGTAGGTAGTGTTAACGCACTGACCGCCAGGGCCGGAAGCACAGTAGGTGTCGATGCGCAGATCGGACTGGTTAATCTGGACGTCGATCTCCTCGGCCTCGGGAAGCACGGCGACGGTAGCCGTGGAAGTCTGGATACGGCCCTGGGACTCGGTCTTGGGGACACGCTGGACGCGGTGCACGCCGGACTCGTACTTCATGACGGAGTAGACGCGGTCGCCCTCGACCTTGAACTCGATGGACTTAAAGCCGCCAGCCTCGCTGGGGCTGGAATCGAGCACCGTGGTCTTCCAACCACGCGACTCGCAGAAGCGCTGGTACATCTTGTACAGATCGCCGGCAAAGATGGCGGCCTCGTCGCCACCGGCGGCGGAGCGGATCTCGACGATGGTGTTCTTGTCGTCGTTGGGGTCGCTCGGGATGAGCATGTACTTGATGTCTTCCTCGAGCTGTGGGAGCTTTTCCTCGTTCTCGGAGATGTCCATCTGGAGCATCTCCTTCTCGTCCGCATCGCTGGTGTCGCGGAGCATCTCCTTGGCGGCCTCGATGTCATCGAGCGCGCCGATGTACTCGCGCGAGGCGGCGATGAGGTCGGACTGGTGTGCGTACTCCTTGTTGAGACGCGTGAACTCCTTGATGTCGGAGGCGACGGCCGGGTCGGAGAGCTTCTTCTCGAGCTCCTCGTAGGCCTTAATAATCTTTTCGAGCTTGTCGCGCATGGCGGGACTCCTTTATGTGCGTGAAGGTGAAAATCGGCAGAGTTGATGGGGCGCGCGGCGCCACTGCGGGGGTAAGCCCAGCTAGAACATGTCGATCTTCAGATACATGCGCATCCCTTCGCGTATGGGGTACATAGTTGCGGTCTAACCCATACATGATAGCGTGCGCAGGCATACCTGCATATAACCCGCACGGAATGTAACTCCTTCACCTGCGGTTTGCAGCTTTTCCGGGTGTAGTTGGCCTAGATTTGCAGCTTTTCCGGGTCCAGATGGCCGCTTCGTGCAGCTTTTCCGGATTTCTAGAGCGTGTGGAGCAGGGCGTTGAGGAAGCGGATGCCTTGGAGGTAGGCGCGACGGGAACAGGACGCCGCTCACGCGCGGGCAGCCCGAGGACGGGCGCTACAGGAAGACCTGGAAGAAGATGATGGAGCCGGAGTACGAGTTCCATCCGGAGCCGGACGTGCAAATGCGGTTTAACATGGCCTTTCACCAAAAAGGGCGGGCGGCCGCGCCCTGCGACCACCCGCCCTCAATCAAAGCCCTTCTCGGCCGCCGCAGCTACCGGTTCCGGCGCCGCAGGATCACACCTGTGGCGATCAGCACCACTGCGCCGCCCGCGATGCCACCCAGGGCCATCGGCGACAAGCTGGTATCGCCCATGTTCGGCAGACCCGGCTTCTCCTCCTTCGACACCGGTGGGTTGGTGGGCGGCTCCGTCGGCGGGTTGACCGGCGGGGTGGTCGGCGGCGTGTACGTGTTCTTGAACACCGGCGCCACGTCGCCGTCATAGGTTACCGTCGCCACCAGATGGCCCGCACCGTCGTCCGTCACCGTCACCGTTACCCGGTGCTCGGCCGCGTCGTACGTCACGTTCTTCTGACCGTCGTCCACCTCGGAGATGCTGTAGGCGTACGTCCCGGGCTTGTCGTACGAGATCGCCTCGAAGCCCACCGTGCCGTCCGCCGCGTTCTTGGCGGTCTGCAGCACCTTGCCGTCGGCATCCTTCAGCTGGAAGGAGAACCGCCCTTCCTTAAGGTCTTCGCCGCTCAGCACCTTGGAGGCCCCCAGCTTCACCTCAGTCGCGGCCGGCGCGTAGCTGTTGCTGAATGCCACCGCATCCGCAGCTTTGCCGCCCTTGCTGTAGGCAACCTGCGCCCCCAGCGCGTGCGTCTCCGCATTCTCCGTCACCGTCACCGTCGCGGTAAAGACCGTCGTGTCGTAGGTGACGCCGTTCGCCGTCGCCCCTGCCCGCTCGGACACGGTGTAGACGTACGTCCCCACCTTGTCCAGCTGCAGCGGCGCGAAGCCAAACGTGCCGTCGGCGCCGTTCTGCACCGTCTGCACCACGTTACCGTCGGCGTCCTTCAGGTCGAAGGAGAACTCACCCTCGGCCAGGTCGCGGCCGGTCAGGGCCTTCGTTCCGGTAATCGTCGCCGTCGTTGCCGTCGGCGTGTAGGTGTTGGTGAAGGTCAGATCCGCGGCCGTCTTGTTCGCCGTCGCGGTCAGCTGGCCGCTGCCGTCGTCGGTCGCACTCACCGTCACATCCAACACCGCATCGCTGTAAGTGATGGTGCCATCTTGGCCCGCAACCTCCTTCACCTGGTACGCATGCGAACCAGTCGCGGTGTACGAGATGGCCTTGAAGGTAAACGCGTTACCCACGTTCGTGGTCCGGTCGATCTCCTGCCCGGTGGCCACGTCAATCAGCGCGAACGTGAACTCGCCATCGGCGGGCGTCCGCATGGTGGCCGAATCGGTATTCTCAAGCACCTTGGTGCCGGAGATCTGGTAGGAGGTCGCGCCCGGCTGGTAGCTGTTCGCAAACGTCATGGTGTTGGGGGTGACGCCGTTCTCGGTGCCCTCGCTCGGCTTCACCGTGGAGTTCTCTACCACCAGCTTGCCGTCGTTGTTGTCCTTCACCACGTAGGTCAGGGTGTACGTCTTGCCGGTGTAGGTCACGCCCGGCACGCCCGGCGCGTCCCCCGTCGGCTGCACCTCGCGGACCGTGTAGGTAAAGGTGCCCGCATGGTCGAAGGTCAGCTTGTCGAAGGCAACCTTGCCGTGCGCATCGTTCTTCTGGGTCTGGATCACCGAGCCGTCAGACCCCACCAGCTCGAAGGCGAAGTCTCCCGCCTTTAGCTGATAGCTGCCGTCGTGCACGTCAACGCTCTTGGTGAGGGCGATCGCGCCGGAGTCCGTCGCCTGTGCCTCATAGGTGTTGGTGAAGCTGGGCTTCGTGACATTCGTGCCGTCGTAGGCGACGCTCGCCTGCAGCGTGCCGGCATTGTCCGCAACCGTCACCACGGCATGGTGCACCGCGGCGTCGTAGGTCACGTAGGCCAGATCACCCTTCCGCTCCACGATGGTGTACTCGTGCGTGCCCGGCTTCGCGTAGGAGAAGGCGTCGAAGTTAACACTTCCGTCCGCGCCGTTGGTCGCGGTCCGGACGGGCTTGGCCCCGGCAAGCTGCCCAGCCGTCAGGTTGCCCTCGTACACATCGAAGGTGAACTCGCCGCCCTTGAGTACGATCGGCGTGTTGTCGTCCTTCTTCACGTACCTCTTCTGCGCACCGAGAGCCAGACCGGTCGCGGCCGGCTGGTAGTTGTTGGTGAAGGTCTCCGGGCCTGATGTGCTCGTAACGATCGCCTTCGCGTTCAGCGTGCCCGTCCCGTCGTCCTTAACCGTTACTTTGTAGGTGAGCGCATGGGTATCGTAGACCATGCCCGGCTCCGTGCCCGACTGTTCCACGATGGTGTAGGTGAAGTCCTTGCTCGCGGCGCCGTCCAAGTCGGAGAGCTGGAACTCGCGCGTGAAGCTGACCTTGCCGTTTGCATCGTTCTTCGCGGTGTCGAGCACGTTGCCGGCAGCGTCCTTCAGGTCGAAGGTGAACTCGCCGTCCGCGGGCTTCGTCGTGTGGTCGAAGCCGTCCGCAACCTTGATGGTCTTGGTCGCCGTCAGGATTACGGAACCCTTTGCGTCGTAGGTGTTGTTGAAGGTGGGAGCCGTAGCGGCACCGTCATAGGTGACGGTCACCTTCGTCTTGTTGTTGTCGCCCTGGTTCTGCTCTACCTTGACGTGGACCTTGACTTCCTTGGCGTCGTAGGCCACGCCGTCGACGGTCTGGCCGGCTTTCTCCTCCTTGAGCGTGTAGTCGTACTCGCCCAGGTTCAGGTTCTTGACGGCCAGCTCGACCTTGCCGCCCCGGTCGTTGGTGCCCTTGGCGACCTCGTTGCCGGCCTGGTCGTACAGGCCGAAGGTGAACGCGTCGGCCGTCAGGTCCTTGCCCGTGAGGATCTTCGTCGCCTCGACGGTAACGTCCGTCGTCGGCTTCGAGTTGGTGAAGGTCGGAACGTCGGCCTCGCCGTCGTAGGTGGCGGTCGCCTTTAGCTCGCCCTTCTCATCGGAGACCTTGATGTGGACCTTCACGTCCTTCGTGTCGTACACGACGGTCGGGTCGTTGCCGGCAACCTCCTTGATGGTGTAGTCGTGATCGCCCGGCGTGTCGTAGCTGATTGCCTGGAAGGCGACCTTGCCGTCCTTGTCATTCTGGACGGTCTGGATCACGTTGCCATCCTTGTCGAGCAGCTGGAACGTGAAGTCGCCCCCTGCGAGCTCACCGCCCGTGAAGCGCTTCTTCGCCTTGAGCGTTACCGAGGTCCCCTTCGGGCGGTACGCGTTCGTAATCACCGCAATCTGATTGTCAATCACCCGAGATGTGGCGGTGCCATCATCCTTATAGGTCTGTTCCATTTTGACGACTGGCTCGGTCAGCTTGCCCTTGCCGTCATCCTTTACCGTTACGGCCACCTTGTATTCGGCGCTGGAGTAGCTGACGCCGCCCAGCCAACTGGGATCGCTCTTGGCGGGCATAGTCTCGGTAATGTAGTAGGTGTACTGGCCAGGCTTCTCATACTTAATTTCCCCGAAGCTAAATTCTTCGGCGCTCGTAACGGTCTTCTCGACCTGCTTCATGCCGGCCACAGGCGCTGCCGTGGCACCATCAGGCATCGGCGTGTCATCGGCGGCGCGCAGGCAAATCTTGAAGCTGTCGGCCTTAGTCCACTTGCGGCCTTGAAGCACCTTCTGCGCCCGAATGCCGGTGAGCGTCACCGAAGACTTTACGCTGTAGGTGTTCGTGAATACCAGCTTGTTGGCTTCGGCCAACGTGCCGTTGGCGTTCTGCTTCGCAATCGTGCCGGAGATGCTGGCGCCCTCGCCGCTCAGGGCGTTGCCGCCCTGCTCGCGCTTGGTCAGCGTGTAGCCGGCCGGCATCTTATCCGTACCGGTCAGCTCCTGCACCGTGTAGGCGTCGTGCTCGTCGAGACCGTACACGCGGATCGTCTGGCCGGCCGTGATGGTCTGCTCGCGGCCGTTCGTCAGGTCGAACATATCGCCGACCTGCTTCTCATCGGCCGCGCCCGCCTTCTCGAAGACTGCAGCCTTATACGTCTTCCCATCAGGCACGGTGAACTTGAAGGTGAACTCCGCGTCCTTATTGCCCGTCAGGCCATCGGGCAGGGCAGCCTTCTTCGTCACCTCGAGGCTCGCCTCGCGTTCGTTCGCCACGCGCACGCAGGTGGCACCTGTGAACAGGGCGTTCAAATTCATGTCGTCCAGATTGGCACGGGCGCCCTTCGCATTAGTGTCACCAGGCACGTCCTGCGTGATGCCCATACGTATCCAGCCCGTCTCGGTCTCCAAGCGATAAGGTTTGCCTTCCTCGGTGGGCACATACTGGTAGACACGTCCGTTGGCGCCGTACTTGAGGTGCACCTCATCCTCGCCGCCCTTGGCGTCATTGTTCCAGGAAAGGTTGTCGTTGCCGTCGAGCGTCCCGTCGGACGTCTGGCGCTGGCCCTTGATCCACGTGAGCGTGTTGTCGATGTCGCCCTCTGCGCCAAACTGGCCCAGGCTCTTCATGAGCGCGCCCGGGCCCACGAACGTCGAAACACCGTCATCGGCCGTACCAGCATCGGCATGGACGCCGTAATCATCCACAATCACCTTGGTGAGCGTGTCGTTAAGCAGGAAGCCCTGGGGCGCCGAGACCTCCTTTAGGTAGTAGGTGTCCTTCACGAGCGGCTCTTTACCGTCGCTCGTATACGGGAATATGCCCGCACCTTCGAGCTTGACCGGGTTGGCGACCGACCTTGTCGTCAGGGTGTCGTAGGGGGTCTGTTCGCCATTGAGCACGGCCTTGCCGTTCGCATCCTCAGTCACCTGGGTGGACTTGTACAGGCCGAACTTCGCCCCGTCAACGGGCTTACCCTCGGAATCGGTCTTCTGCACGAACAGGCGATTCTGGATGTTCGTGACGAGCAGGCGCGTGGCGAACTGCCGCCGGAAATTCTCCTTGCCGTCGGGGAGGTCATCGCTGAACACGTGGACCGTGTTGTCCATCCTCGCTTCGGCGATGGAGCTCGCCGTTGTGTAGTAGATGGCCACCGTGTACTCGGCATCCTTGCGGGCATCACCGCTCAGCAGGTAGTAGTACTTGGAGATATCACCGGGCAGATTTTGAATCTCTACCTGGTACTGGCCGCTCGTGTTGAGCGTGAAGGCGTGCAGGTCCTTCTTCGCCGCCTCGATAGCGCCGGCCTTGCTCGACTTCTCGGCGAGGGTGTACCCCATTCCCGTCGATGGGTCGCCCGACACGGCGTACCAATTGTTCTGATCTTTGATATTTGCGTTTGCGCTTTTATCGCGCTTGAGCACCACAGCGAACAGTATGCCGGACTCCAGGTCGTCGATCTTGTCGGACTTCGTCAGGTTATCATTTGCCTTGTACACGGTCGACGGCGCGGTGATGGTCTCCTTCGCAGCGGCGAACGCACCGGTCTTCCACACGACGCTGTCCGCGTCCATACCGCCGCGGTTGATGATGACGCCGCCCGCGTCCTTCTTGTCGCTTGCGGGCACGTACTCGAGCTGCATGTTACCGTCCGTTGCCGTGAGGCTCGAGCGGTAACCGTTGGGCGCTTTTGTTTCCTTCAGGAGGTAGTGCTGGTAATGATACTCTTTATAAAGGTCATCGAAGTTGATAACGCCGTTGTCCACGTCATTTGTGAGCGTCAGTTGTCCATTCGCGTTCGTGGTGCCGGAGCCAAGTAGGTTATTTTGATTAGCGGTCGTGTCAGTGAAGTTCTCGTCTGTCTTGTACAGCGCGAACTGAGCACCCTCCACCGGACCGCCATCCTGGTCGAACTTGATGATGTCGGACTCGGGCACCGTCACGAGGTTGAACTTGAGCTCCATGTTGGAGTCGGTGGCGCCGCGCTCCAGGTAGAAGAACTTGAGGGTGTGGTTGGTGCCGTCTTTGAAGGTGCTGCCGTCGAAGCCCGAAGTGCCCTTTTTCGCCGCCTGGTACTTGCTCAGCAGCGTGCCGTCGCTTTTGTCGTTCACCTTAATGTCGCCCGTATGAAAGTTGATACTCAGACTCGCACGGCTGTGAATACCGCCGATATCACCCACGAGGACATCATCGATGAACACCCAGACGTCATCATCGCCGGCGAACTCGAAGGTCATGTCCTTCTTATCGTTCGTCAGGCCGCCGTTGGGCTGCACGAATCGCGTGGACATTGAGAGGCCGAAGTGGTGGTTGACGTGGTTACCGGCGTTGTCTGCCGTGATGCCATTTTGGACGAGCCGGCCGCTTTCCTCCTTGAACACCTTGTCTGCCGCATCGAACGGGAAGAACTGACCCCGATGGGACGAATCGCCCACTTTGTCAATGCCCCAGGTGTCATAGGCGTCGAAGGCATTCTTGTCAGCGTTGTAGGCTGCGTAGTTTTCGGAGCTGTCATAGACGTAGTAGCCGTCCTGAACCTTGAGGAGGCCCGTCACGCCAAAATGGGACGTCTTGCCGGTCTGGGCAGAGGAATCGAACAGATAGCGGAGGGAGTCGCCGCCATAGGTACCGGAAAGCTGCGGGTAGCCGTCTGAAAGCGTGTTGCTGACAATGCCGGGCTGCGGGTTCGTGTTGCCCGTCCAATGGTTGAGCGGTGCATCACCCTGGCCATCGTTAAACTGGAACCGGTGGCTTGCGTTGATGCCGCCGTTGCCGGAAACCGACAGATGGTTATCGGGATTCACCCAGTAATCAAACAGGTTGATTGTTGTCCCCGAAGGCGAAATCGTCGTAACCGTGTGGTCCGGAAACGCCGCTTCCGCACGGGTCGGCAGGAAGAAACTCGCCGTCAGCGCGACGGCGAGGGCCAAAACAATCACATATGGCGAGACCGGGCGCAGCCCACGACGACGGCCATAAGACATGACGGACCACCGCTCGCGCGGCCGGTGTTCACCAGGAAGTTCCCTGCTTAGACACCCCCCCCCGATAGCATTATTCACGAGTCGAGACGTCGTCTCTCTGAGCTCCTGCATAATTTCCTCCCCAGTCACACGGCGACCTGCCCGGGTGCTCCCCGGGGGCCGAGGCAGTCTGGCACATGCCCGCAGTCGTTCAAGGAATACCAACCCCAGCATATGTCTCTTAAGATATCTTAGTCTTATTCTATGACAGTTTTTGTCTCATTACCGATGAAATCGGCTCAGTCCCTTTGTCGCATGCTAGAGCGTGTGGAGCAGGGCGATGAGGAAGCGGATGCCTTGGAGGTAGGCGCGACGGGTGATGCGCTCGTTGGTGCCGTGGACGCCGCGGTCGCATTCGTCATCGTCGACCACAAAGGCGGAGAAGCGGATGCACTCGTGGCAAATGCGCTGGTAGTTGGCGGCATCGGTTGCACCAATCACGGTCGAGGGCACGATGCTCATCGGCTCTTGGCCCACCGCAGACGATCCGTTTTCCTCCGTCGGCTTGGGATCACGGAAATAGCGGGCGGCGATGGCGCGGACGGCCTCGAGCCCCGGACCGCCCACGCGCGGGGACGGCGAGGGCTCGGAGCTGCCGGGGCCCAGCTCGACCTCGACTCGGCCGGCGAGCCCAGCGGTGGCAACGGCCTCGCGGCAGCAGGCCACGACATCGGCCACGCTCGTACCCTCGAGCATGCGGAAGTTGATATTGGCCCACATATCCTGCGGCATTACGTTGGCGCCGGTGCTGCCACCCTCGATCTGCGTGGGCGCGCAGGTGGTCGTCACCAGCGGATAGAGCTTTTTGCTGGCGAGGCAATCGCGGACAATGGCATCCCCGTTGGCGGCAATTTCATCGGCCGTGTAGAGCCCCAACTCGACGAGTTGAGCGGCAAGCAAGTCGGTCACGCGCGTCGGCCACTCGATATCGCAGATTGCGGTGATGGCACGGCTGAGCACCTCGAGCGATGTGCCGCCGTAGGGGTTGGACGAATGCCCGCCCTCACTCTTCGTCTTGAGTATGATATCGGCGTAACCCTTCTCCGCGAGGTCGGCATGCATAAGCCAGCCCTCGCCCGCGCCATACTCGGCAGCCGAAACAATACGGTAGTCACCCTCGTCGATCAGATATTCAAGTTCAACGCCACGCTTCTCGAGCACACGACCGATCGCCCCCGCGCCGTACTGCGTGGTTTCCTCGTCCTGGCCAAAGGCCAGCAGCAGCGTTCGTTCGTGTTGCCAGCCGTGCGCCAGCGCATACTCAACGGCCTCCAAGATGCCCGCAACCTGGTCTTTCATATCGATGGCGCCGCGACCCCAAATATAGGTGTCGTCCACGTGCCCGCTAAAGGGATCGTGCGTCCAGTCCGTCTCGGTGCCCGGCACCACGGGAACCACGTCCATGTGGCCCATGAGCATGACCGGCTTGAGGGCGGGGTCGGTGCCGGCAAGCGTCACGAGCAGCGAATGGTCGATGAGCTCGACCTCGCCCGTCGCAAACACGCGCGGCCAGCCCTGCTGCATATAGGCGCGCAGGTCGTCAAACGCCTGCCAGTCCACCGTCTGGGCATCCATGCTCGAAATCGTCGGAAACGACAGCACGCGGCCCAGGCGCTCGCACGCGCCGACCTCATCGATATCGGCAAAATCATCCTTGTGCGCAAAGAAGCGCCAAACCTCGGCCATGCCTTCCTCCAAAAATAACGTGGCAAAGAGGCGGTCCCTTTGCCACGTTCGCTTGCATTATTTGTCGTTGAGATAACGCGAGAGGAACTCGCGGGTGCGCTGGTGCTTGGGATTGCCGAAGAGCTCAGCCGGCGCGGCGTCCTCGAGCACCACGCCCTTGTCCATAAAGACCACGCGGTCGGACACCGTGCGGGCAAAAGCCATCTCGTGCGTGACGACGACCATGGTCATGCCGTCGGCGGCGAGCTTGCGCATGACCTCGAGCACCTCGCCCACGATCTCGGGGTCGAGCGCAGAGGTCGGCTCGTCGAACAGCATGATTTGCGGGTTCATGCACAGAGCGCGGGCGATGGCCACGCGCTGCTTTTGGCCGCCGGACAGGCGACCCACGGCGGCGTGTGCGAACTTTTCGAGTCCCACGCTTGCCAGATGCTCTAGCGCGACCTTTTCGGCCTCGGCCTTGCTCATCTTTTTGAGCGTGACGGGCGCGAGGGTACAGTTGTCGAGCACATCCATGTTGTTGAACAGGTTAAAGCCCTGGAACACCATGCCGATGTCCTCGCGGAGTTTATTGATGTTGCAGCGCTCGGCCGTGAGGTCCTGGCCGTGGAACCAGATATGGCCCGCGTCCGGGGTCTCGAGCAGGTTGAGGCAGCGCAAGAAGGTCGACTTGCCCGAGCCCGAGGCGCCGATGATGGTGACGACCTCGCCGGGATTGACAGCGAGGTCGATGCCCTTGAGTACCTCGAGCGAGCCGAAGCTCTTGCGCAGGCCCTCGACGCGGATGAGCGGCTCTTGGTTTTGCGCGGCGGCCGCAGCGCCGGTAGTGGCGGTATCTGCCATGATGATTCTCCTCGTCTTGAGCCTAGTTGGAGCTGGGCAGCGTGGCCGGGGCCTCGGCGCCGAGCTTTTTGCCAAAGGCCTCGAGCAGGCGGCTCGCCACAAGCGTCAGGATCAGGTAGACCACGAGTGCCACGCAGTAGACCTCCATCTGGCGGTAGTACACGCCGGCGACGGTGGTGGTGGCGTACATGAGGTCGAACACGCCGATGACCGAAAGCACCGACGAATCCTTGATATTGATGATGAGCTCGTTGGTGAGTGCGGGGATCGCGTTTATAATGCCCTGGGGGAACACGACCTTGCGCATGGCCTGCCACTGCGACAGACCCAACGAACGCGCCGCCTCGGCCTGGCCGGCGTCGATGGACTCGATGCCGCCGCGCAGGACCTCCATCATGTAGGCGGTGGAGTTAAGCGAGATGGTGACGAGGCCGGCGGTGAAGGTACTCCAAATCTGGTTGGCCTGGGCAGTCTCGAAGCCCATGCCGCGCAAAACGGTGAAGCCCGCGTAATAGATGAGCAGGCCCTGGACCATCATGGGCGTGCCGCGCACGATGGTGGAGTAGACGGTCGCAAAGCCGCGGCCGATGCTCTTAAAGAAGCGTGTGAGGTCGTTATCCACGCGGTCGAACGTCTGGATGCGCAAAAACACAAGGAGCAGCGCCAGGAAGAATGCGATGACGGTGCCGAAGGTCGCAAGTGCGATGGTGATCTCGATGCCACGGATGAAGAAGTCGCCGCTCTTGTAGGTCATGTAGACCAGGCTCGACAAAAAGTCGCTGGGGTTGGAATCCGAGACAATGCTCACCTGCACCAGATCGATAAACGACATGACGCAACGGTCGATAAAGAAGATCGCCGCGATGGCAACCACGACATAGCTGCCCAAGCGCGCGCCGCAACGGAAGCGCTCGGAAGCAAACGGCGACGTTTCGCGATAGTCGTTCCAGTGCATGAGCTTGGTGACGAGCGCCGCCGCCGACACGATAATCCAGGCCCAAAGAATTGCCCAGAGGCAGTCCTGGAAGATACCGGTGGGGGCCAAGAAGCTCAGCGGCGTGGGGTTGCGCTGGCTAAACGCCAGGCCGAGCGCCGCGATAACGCTCGTGCCCAGGTATACATAACGGTGGTCTGCCTTGATAAAGGAGGCCAGGCGATTGATGGTTTTCATGCTGCCTCCCTATGCCGGCTGACGGTCGAGGCACGCGTCCCACATTTGGTCGCGCTCCTCTTGGCTAATGCCCTTGAGTGTCTTGTCGATGAGTTTAAGCAGCTTGTCCGAGCCCTTGCGGCAGCCGACGTTTGCCGTGACCTCCTGCTTGAAACCCTCGCCCTCGGCAAATTGAATCGGCACGATACCCGGGTTTTGGGCCATATAGCCCTTCTCGTTCTCAGTGTTGTAGGTCACGGCGTCGCACGTGCCCTGCAGCAGATTCGAAAACACCGTGGGGACCGAATCGACCGGGTTTTTGTGCACAACGCCCGGGATCTCGTCAATGACAGTGTCGAGCATAGTGTCCTTTTGACCGAGCACCGTGGCACCGCTGAAGTCGCTGAGCTTGGTGGCGTTTTGGTAGGGCGAGCCCTCTTTTACGAACAGGCCAAAGTAACCAATGAAGTACGGATCGGAAAAGCCGACGGACTCCTCGCGCTCGGGCGTGGCGCTCATGCCGGCGATGATGAGGTCGATCTGGCCGTTGTTGAGCGAGTCGATAAGGCCCGAGAAGCTCTGCTTGACGGCGACGGGCTCGCCGCCGAGAGCCTTGCAGACGATCTTGGCGATCTGCACATCGTAGCCGTCGGCATAGGCGCCCTGCACGTTATCGATGGGGATCGTGAACTCGCTGGCCTCGGAAACCTGCCAGTTGTACGGGGCGTAGGCAGCCTCCATGCCAATGCGGATCTTGTCCTTGCCGATCACGGAATCGGACAGGTCGTCGCGACCGCCGCCCGTCGTAGGCTGAACAACTTCCAGCGTGGACGGACGCTGGCAGCCGGCAAGCGCGCCGGCGACGACGGTAGCGCTCGCAGCGAGAGCGCTACCCAAAAAGATGCGACGGCTGCACACCGGTTGGCGCTGCGCATCGCGCTGTTGGGGAGAATGCATAATCTGCCTTCCCTGTTGAATCGTATGCTAACGACTCAACAGGATACCGCACGCCGCTATCCACTTGTATGCATACATACAAGTTTACGAACTGGAAAATGACTGATTGATGCAAGGGCAGCTAATTTGGGACGGGGCTATTTTGACTGCTTGCATGTGAAAGCAGTCAAAATAGCCCCATTACAGTTTGAGTCGTCCGAAAGGGCGGCTCTTTTCCGTTGCATGGTTATA
>UQHR01000045.1 GCA_900540905.1 uncultured Collinsella sp.
ATCGGGACTTGCAGCGACGGACCTCAGGACGCTCTTACACCACGTCTGCGCGCGCGACCCCTAAACCGGTTCTGAAGCCGGTTTTGTGCTCTTACTCGTCTTTGGGCGAGGGATGCTTGCAGACCACGCTCATGTAGATCATGCCGAGCACGGCTGCGGTGACCGAACCGGCGAGAATAGCGGCCTTGGCTGCAAGAACCTCAAACTGGGCCGTCGGGAAGGCAAGGCCGCTGATGAGAATCGACATGGTAAAGCCGATACCGCCCAGAATGCCCACACCGGCAATCATGTGCCAGTTAACGTTATGCGGCAGCTCGGAGATCTTAAGCTTAACCAGGGCAAACGTCATACCAAAGATGCCGATCGGCTTGCCCAGCAACATGCCAAAGTACACGCCGAGCGTCACCGGGTCGGTGAGCAGCGTGCTCATGTCCACGCCCACTAGGCGAACCTGTGCGTTGACGAACGCGAAAATCGGCAGAATCACAAAGTTGACCGGCGTGGAGATCAGACGCTCCATGCGGATGAGCGGCGGGGTCACGCGGTGCATGACGCGCTCGACCTTGGTGGTCGAGACGGTAAAGTCATGCTGGCCTAGGATGTGCGCCTCGTCGTCGTAGCGGTCATCGAGCAGCGGCAGGCACTCGCCCAACCAATCGGTGAGGCTATCGAGCTTGACGCCGCACTTGGCCGGAATGGTAAAGGCCAAGATGACGCCGGCGAGCGTAGCGTGCACGCCGCTCTTGAACATGCAGAACCACAACAGCAGACCCAGTACCGAATACGGGGCAAGGCGGTAATGCTGCGTCTTGTTGAGCCATACGAGCGCGCAGGTCACAAGCGCGGCGGCGCCCAACCAAAACGGATTGGGGCTCTGACCGTAGAAGATGGCGATGGCGGCGATGGAGATGAGGTCGTCGGCGATGGCGAGCGTCGAGAAGAACACGCGCACGCCGTTGGGCACGCGGTTGCCCAAAAGCGACAGCACGCCCAGCGCAAAGGCAATATCGGTTGCCATGGGGATGGCCCAACCGTTGCGGGCGCCGGCATGGTTAAAGATCAGGTAGATGCAGGCGGGAACGACGACGCCGCCCACGGCCGCCAGCATGGGAAGCATGGCCTGACGCGGATTCTTGAGCTCGCCGACCGTCATCTCGTACTTAAGCTCAATGCCCACCAACAAAAAGAAAATCGCCATGAGGAAGTCGTTGACGAAAAGCTCAACGGTAAGACCGGCCGTAAGGTTGCCCAGACCCACATACAACGGGGTCTCCAAAAAGTGATGGATGGCCTCGTAGGCATCGGTATTAGCGCAAATGACGGCGACGATGGCGGCGAAGACCATGACGGCGGCGGAAATCGTGCCGTTCTCGGCGATGCGCTCCCAGATATCGTGACGCTCAAAGCGCTTGCGCTCACGAACGTTGAACAGCTGCTCAGTTGCTGCCATGGGCGGCTCCTTTCGCGGGATGGCTCCCGTCTTAAAAAAGCACGGCCCGCCCAAGTGGCGGCGCCGCGCTCTAACGTATTACGCTTGCATCTAGCCTACCCTGCACGACAAGCGCGCAGGCGCGGCCGAAAAGCGGAACCACAGGTTGAACATTATTTGCTCAACGGCACGGGCACGCCTGTCCAAGAGACGATGCGGCGCCGTGCACAAAAAAACGACCGGAGCGCGGGGCGTCCGCGATCCGGTCGTGGCGTTTGGTCAACTAAACCTAGCAGGCGGCCATGATGGGGGCAGCGACCTGCTTCTTACGGGAGAGGACACCCGGCATCCAGACGCCGTCGTGCTCGTCGGCAATGCCCAGGCCCTTCTGAGCAGCCTCGGTCTCGCCCTCGAGCAGGACCTGCGAGCCCTCCTCCATGATGTCGGTGATGCACAGGACGATGCCGTCGGCACCCTTCTCGGCGGCGTAGGCGCGCATGGCCTCGCGGATCTCGTCGATCATGCCGAGCGCGCGGCTCTTGTCGACAGTCTCGTACTGGCCGATGAGCAGCTTCTTGCCGGCGGGCTCGAACATCTTGATGTCGTTGCCGACCATCTCGGCTGCGGTGAAGGAGCCGGACGGACGGGTAAGGAAGACCTCCATGCCAAACTTGACCGGGTCGACGCCCACCTGCTCGCCGAGCTTGGCGGCGACGGCGCGGTCGACATCGGTGGTGGTGGGGCTCTTGAGCATGAGCGTATCGGTCATCATGGCCGAGAGCAGCAGCTTGGCCTGGACGTCGGAAAGCTCAACGCCGAGCACGCCGGCGAGCTTGGTGACGATGGTGCAGCTGGAGCCCCAGGGCAGGCAGATATAGTGCAGCGGGCCGGCGGTCTCGAAGTCGCCGATGCGATGATGATCGACGACGCCAAAGACCGTGGCGTCCTTAAGACCGGCGACGGACTGGGCGGACTCGTTGTGGTCGGTGAGGACGACGAGCCGACCGGCCTCGACGGACTCGATCACGCGAGGCTCGGCGATACCGGCGTCGGCGAGCAGCTTGGCGGACTCTGCCGGAAGCTGACCAAGGGCGCAGGCCTCGTAGGTGTTGCCGGCATACTCAACCTGGTTGAGCAGCTGGGACAGGACGACGGCGCTCATGATGGCGTCGTTATCGGGGTTCTGGTGACCAAAGACAAGAACGTTTGCCATGGATATCCTCCACTTGATATGTGTACTTGGACGTAGCTATGGTAGCACGCCGATGCCGAGCCTTCGCAGACGGAAGGGCCACGGCATATTTTGGGGCAGGCACGGGGGCCAAGGCTGTCCCTTTTACACCGTGTTGGTGCAAAGTAACCTGACCCCCTTGCACCAGCTATTTACCGGCGGCGCGCAGAGCTACGTAGGCGGCGCCGATGATGCCGGCGTCGTTGCCGAGCGAAGCGACCTTAATGGGCGTCTCACGCGAGGCGGAAAGCGCGTAGCGCTGGAAGTGCTCGCGAACGGCGTCGAGGTAGACATCGGCCGAAGCGGACGCGCCACCACCGATCAGGAACATCTCGGGGTCGACCACGTTGGCGATAAGCGCCAGAGCGCGGCCGAGATAGTCGGCCATGGTATCGGCAGCTGCCAGCGCCAGCTTGTCACCCTCGCGGCAGGCCTGGAACACGTCCTTGGAATCTGAGGGGCCAGTGAGCTCGATGGGCTCGACGCCCGCCTTCTTGCACTCGGCAAGGTAGTTGCTCACCACGCCGGTGGCACTGGAATACTGCTCCAGGTGGCCATGGCCACCGCAGCCGCAGGTACGCTCCTCGGCCGGGTTCAGGCACATGTGGCCAATCTCGCCGCCGGCGCCCACAACGCCCGATACCACATCGCCGTTAACGATAACGCCGCCGCCCACGCCGGTACCGATGGTGACCATCACCACGTTCTGCACGCCCTTGGCAGAACCGAGCCAGGCCTCGCCCATGGCAGCGGCGTTGGCATCGTTCTCGTACTTAACGACCGCGTCGGGGCAGTGCTTTTGAATGGCGATCCTCAGCTCGGGCAGGTTAATGGCGATGTTGGCCTTGACCTTGGCATCGCCCGATGCCGGGATGGGGCACGGAACGGCCAGGCCAATGCCCGCCACAAAGGCACGCGGAATCCGTGCCTTGGCGACCACCTGGTCGATAGCCTCGGTAACCGCGGCAAAGCCCGCAGCGTCAACGATGGGAGGCGTGGGCACGCTGGCCTTGGCAAGCAGGTTGCCGTCCTCGTCGAACAGGCCCTCCTTAACCGAAGTGCCGCCGACGTCGATGCCGATGTAATACTGCTTAGGTTCCATGGGAGCCCACCTTTCTCGTTTAAACATTGCCTGTATGGTACCGCTCCCAAGGCAAAAACCCACCAAAAAGGGACAGGTTTGTTTTGGCAGGTTTTATCTGGGGAAATGCAGAGCATGAGATTCGGTTCGCCGGGCGGCAAAACGGCTCGACCCCATCCTCGAGCCGATCGATTCGCTCAATATCACATTATTCGAATGCATATTCATTTAGAGCGCTCTAGTTTCTAAAGAGAAGCGTTTTTTAATTAAACCTTTCTCGAACTTTTCAAAAACGCAATAGGGATGCTTAGGTGTTGACTATACTTTCTTCTGTACTCAATCAAGTTGGAAAGGAGGTTCCTTGATTCCCAAATACGAGGCGATAGCTGCAGATATTCGTCGAAGTATCGAGGATGGCGCTCTTAAACCGGGCGACAAGCTTCCCACCGTCGTTGAGTTCTGCGAGCTCTATAGCGTTTCCAAAATCACCGTCAAACGAGCTATTGAACAAATCACCGAGGAAGGTCTTATTACCAGCCGACGCGGATCGGGTACCTACGTTAAGGACACGGCGGGACTTCCCGGCCAGGCGTTTTTCCAGGGCAAAAACGACCGTGCCCAGGGCTTTTCATATGAGCACCGCGGGGAGAAGGTGACCTCGGTGGTCTACGATTTCTCGATCGTTAATCCACCAGCGGACATCGCAGCCCAGCTGGGAATTGCCGAGGATGACTTTGCCTATCACGTCGTGCGCGTGCGTCAGGCCGATGAGAAGCCCATCGTTATCGAGTACACCTACATGCCCCTCGAGCTGATTCCGGGGCTGAAAAAGAAGGACCTGTACGGATCGCTCTACCGCTTCATCCGAGAGCAATGCGGGCTGAAGATTTCGAGCTTTCACCGTACCATTCGCGCCGTGGCAGCAACCGAGGAAGAAGCCGAGCGTCTGGACACCAAACCTGGCTCTCCCCTGCTCGAGCTCACCCAGATTGGCTTTTTGGATAGCGGCGCCGCCTTTGAGTATTCGGTCTCGCGCAACGTTGGCGACCGCTTTGAGTTGCACAATGTAACGTTGGCATAGGTTTTTGTAGTCATGCGGGCGCTCGTTTTGAGCAGTTTTACGCGGCGCCCACGCAGCACAATGGGAGTATGAACATGTCCGATTTGATTAAACTGACGCCGATCTTCCACGAGAAGATCTGGGGCGGCCGCCAGCTGGAGACCGTGTTTGGCTACGACATTCCCGAGGGTCCCATCGGTGAGTGCTGGGCCATCTCGGCACACCCCAACGGCGACTGCCAGATCGCTGAGGGCCCGTATGCCGGTCACACGCTGTCATGGCTGTGGGCCGAGCACCGCGAGCTCTTTGGCAACTGCGAGGGCAAGGAGTTCCCGCTGCTCATTAAGATTCTGGACGCCAAGGACGACCTTTCGATCCAGATTCATCCCAACGACGAGTACGCCGCCAAGCACGAAAACGGCAGCCTGGGCAAAACCGAGTGCTGGTATGTGCTGGACTGCGAGCCCGGCGCCACAATCATCGTCGGCCAGCGCGCGCATGACCGCGCCGAGGCCGCACAAATGATCGAGGAAGGACGTTGGGACGACATGCTCAACGTGTTGCCGATTCACAAGGGCGACTTTTTCCAGATTGATTCCGGTACCGTGCACGCCATCAAGACCGGCACGCTCATTTTGGAGACGCAGCAGTCGAGCGACGTGACGTATCGTCTGTACGACTACGACCGTCCCGGCACCGACGGCAACCTGCGCCCGCTGCACATTAAGCAGAGCCTCGACTGCATCGACTTTGATGCTCAGGCTCCGACCGACGGCACGGTGACCGCGCCCGAGGTGGACGGCGTAACCGAGCTCGAGTCCAACCCCTGCTACACCGTCGATCGCGTGCGCGTCGACGGCAGCAAAACCATCGACCAGCGCTGGCCCTTCATGTGCCTGTCGGTCATCGACGGCGAAGGCACCGTCTGCGGCGACCCCGTCCACAAGGGAAGCCACCTGCTAGCACCCAGCACCGTCAGCTCCATTGACCTCGAAGGCAAGATGGAACTGATCATCAGCCACCTGTAGGCCACCGGTCCCCAAGCGCTCGCCGGGACGGGGCGCGGGGTTTGGTCGCCTGCTCGGACAGTCCTGCTCGCACGGAGAGCACATTAAGTGCTCTCCGGCTCGTGCGGAACTCGCGATCGACCAAACCCCGCGTCCCGTCCCGGCGAGCCTCTGGCTAGTTACGACAATCAAAAAGCAACAAGGGGCTCCCCCGCTCATCAAACGGGAGAGCCCCTCACCATACATAACGAATCAAGGTGCCTATAGGTAGACCTTTTCGAGAAACGATAATGTGTCCTGAAGACGCGCTCTCTCTTTACGATCGGTCTGCCGATTTACATAAGAAGAAAAGTCCGCAAAGAAGTCTCCGGCGTCAGCCCTCATTTGCTCTATTAGCTCCAAGCGAGCCGAAGGCGGCAACAAACCCGCAAGTCGAACAATATCCGAGCGATGCTTTCGTCGATCTTTATCGTTGCAATGGCGCCCTTCTTCATAGCTCCTATTGATATCAATGTGTGCACGCATCTTGAGGGGAATGATATGGAGCGCATCGAGCAACGTAATGCCCTCTACGTTCGTTGCGTTGTCGCGAATAAATTCGTAGTAGCCATCGTCGAGAATAATTGCCGAAAGACTTGATACGGCCCCGTCAAAGGAAAGAGGTGCCACTTCGCTCGTTTCATCTTCGAGCACAAAATCAGGATGTCGGGCGAATAGCTCAATTTGGCCGGGATAGTCTAGGACTTGCCTTGATCTTTCGGGCAAACAGAACCGATAGTAAGTGCACTTTCCATCGCCGACCTTCCCAGTCTCATATCCGACAGCTTTGATAAATGCCCACAATGCAGTGGCGAATTCAACGCCTTCCCCATCAACAATTACGACGATATCCAAGTCTTCAGTAGCTCTAAACGAATCGCCCTCATTGTCAAATAGAACGCTGCAGGCCCCTCCACCAATAAGGACGTAACCGCCTTTACAGCCGCTCATGGCATCGGCAAATCGCTCTATTCCCTTCACTTTTGACATATCGTCCTCCTGAGCTGTTCGACCGCGTCGAGCAGACGATCTTCTTTGTAATCTGCTTTTGCGCAAGCAACGTATAAGGAAAACGGGTCGACACACTGCAAACCCGTCGCGTCAAAACTAATATCGGACGGCGCGTCCACGGGATACGACCAGACCTCAATCACAACTGCCGCCGGTTCGTACCACTGAGCCTCCAGCCATCTGTCGCCCATATGCTCTTTCAAGGCCTCTAGCTGATATTTTTCGAGAGCAATGGTTGGAGCAGAGTCTTCATGGGCAAGGTCGGACATATAGCTAAGGGCAGACACACCGGAAAGCAGCGCATCAACGGCACGTAGCTCTGTTCTCTCGATAACCTTCTTGAGCCGGATTCGCTCTAAAACTGGCGTGCGAAGATAGTCCTCAAACCCATCTAGCAACGTCTCGGTCGACAGCCCGGCGTCGCACAATATACGCTTTTTGCCGTCCCGCATAATCAACCCAGGAGCTATAGCGGCGATTTCCGAAAGATAGCCGCTGACGCTTGCCGCGCTTTTGCCACACAGACGCGCTAGGTCGCCGGCGGAGCAGTCAACCCATCGTCCCGCAATGAGATTTAGGACGATTCGTTGAGATTGGGGCGAAAGCGGAGCAGCGGGAGAAGCACCCAGCACCTCATCGGAAATAACGGCTCCGATAAACGGCAGGAACGCATTTCGCTCATCTCGGATATATGCGATTCCCTCCGAAGAAAGCGCGCGCATAAAACCTAAATCCATAGCATCCCAGCAAATTACCACCGGGTGAACATCTAACTTGCGCACCGCACTGACGAGATTTCGCGCCGAAATGACACTGGGCGGTCCCTTTGGTTCCGCAACAATAAAACGGCCCTGTTTAGACATGCCGAGCCGTGCCAAGCGAAGCGAATACCGCTCAAGATACATGCGAGGAATCTGCATCTCAACTGGCTCCGGGTCGATAGCGAGCTCTAAAGAGAAGAGTCTTTTTGGGAGGCAGTTTATCAGCATGTACAATCACCGTTTTCATTTCGGTTACATTTTAGCGTCTATCTGAAATTATACTGAATCGTATAAAATCATCAATCATCAAAGCCAAGCGCACCATTCAAAACGCAACAAGGGGCTCCCCCGTTCTTTAACGGGGGAGCCCCTTGCCATGTCTAAGTATTCAGCCCACCCGGCCCTCCAGACCAAAAAGCGAACGGGCAAAGCGACGTTCGCAAGCAACGTTATCTAAGGACCTGGGCGGGCGTATGGGGCAACATCGATCGCGAGTTCCGCACGAGCCGGAGAGCACTTAATGTGCTCTCCGTGCGAGCAGGACTGCCCGAGCAGGCGATGTTGCCCCATACGCCCGCCCAGGTCCGCCGGGATTATGACAGCTTGACGATCGGAGCGAATCCCTTCATGAGCTTTTTGGTCTGGCCGGTCTTTTCGAACTGGACCTCGATCATGTCTCCGGCGACCGAGATCACGGTACCCGTGCCAAAGGTCTTATGGCTCACGGTATCGCCCGCGGCAAAGTCCTGCGATGCGCTGGCGCGATCGACCTTGCGCTCCACCGTCGGGGACACCTTGGACGACGGCTTTTTGGCTCGCGGCGCGCCCGAGCCAAAGGTCGAGGCAACACGGCCGGCGTCGGGCGAGACCCCACGATGGCGCTCGGTCCCGTAGCTGCTGCCGCCAAAGAAATCGTCAAAGCTCGATCCACCGCGCGAACCGGAACCGCCGGTCGAGCGCGTATGCGAGCCAAACACCTTGCCGCCATACATATCCGAACCCATGCCCGAGCCAAAGGTGCCGTGACGGTCGCCGCGCTTCTCCCAGCCCGTGCCTTCAAAACCGGCAGAACCGATACCGCTAAACTCGATATCCTCAAACGGAATCTCATTGAGGAAGCGCGAGCGCGGGTTGGCAGAGGTCGAGCCGTAGGTGCGACGCGTGGCCGCATAGGTCAGGAACAGGCGCTTGCGGGCGCGCGTGATGGCGACGTAGGCCAGGCGACGCTCCTCCTCAAGCTTACCCGGGTCATCGCTGCCGCCAAAGTCGTGCACGTGCGGGAAGATGCCCTCCTCCATGCCGGCCACGAACACCGCCGGGAACTCCAGGCCCTTGGCGGAGTGGATGGTCATCATGGTGATGGCATGCGTCTCGCCGGCCAGGGAATCCAAGTCGGAGCGCAGGGCCAGCCACTCCATGAGTGCCGGCAGCGCCTTACAGGTGAGCGGACCGTAGGTGCGCTCAATCTCGTCGGCATGCACGGCTCCCGCCGGCATCTCCGTCGGCGCGGCATACGCGTTGCCCGCGATGGCAGCAGCCAGGGCATCCTGCGGAGACAGCGCCGGAGCAGCCAGACTATCGAGCGGATTGGAGCCCGCGGCATCGCGCGCGCCGACGAGTGCCTCAAACGAGGATGCCGGGGCAGATGGCCCCGGTTCGGGCGCAGGCGCGCTCACCACGACGGGCTCGGGCTCGGCGCCGGCAGGCACGTCGGCAACACCGGCTGCGCGCAGCTCTTCCAAGCTCTCGAGCGTACCCTCGATGTCCTCGTGCGTCTCCTCAAATTCGGCAGCGACGCCCAGGAATTCCTGGATGTTCTCGGCGCGGCTCTCGGACTCCATGGTGCCCTCGGCGCGGAAAGCCTGCAGTAGGCCCGTCTTATCGACAATCATCTCGACAACGTCCTTGAGCTCGCCGTCCATGCGGCGACCCTCGCGCACCAGCGACACAAAGCTCGACAGGCCGTTGCGCACCTTGGCGCTAAACATGCCGGTTTCGGCACACGCGATCTCGCAAGCCTGGAAGAACGAGCAGCGGTTGTCGCGCGCCAGCTGCTCGATCTTTTGGATCGAGGTGGAACCGATGCCGCGGCGCGGTGTGTTGATGACGCGCTTGACGCTCATCTCGTCGGCCGGGTTCACGATCATCTTAAGGTAGGCCATGACGTCGCGGATCTCGGCACGGTCGAAGAATCGCGTGCCGCCCACGATCTTGTAGGGCACGCCCGCGCGCAGGAACATATCTTCGAGGATACGCGACTGGGCGTTGGTGCGATAGAACACGGCGATGTCGTCGTAGCTCGTGCCTTTGGCATGCAGTTTCTCGATCTCGCCGGCAATCCAGCGACCCTCGTCGCGTTCGTCGCTCGCCTGGAAGGCCTGGATCTTCTCGCCATCGCCCTCGGCCGTAAACAGGCGCTTGTCCTTGCGCTGCGAGTTGTGGCGCACCACGGCGTTGGCGGCGCTCAGGATGTGACCCGTAGAGCGATAGTTCTGCTCCAGCTTGACGGTCTTGCAGTTTTTAAAGTCCTTCTCAAAGTCCAGGATGTTGGTGATGTCGGCGCCACGCCAGCTGTAAATGGACTGGTCATCGTCGCCCACGACCATGAGGTTTTGGTACTTAGCGGCCAGCAGGTTGGCGATTTCGTACTGGACGTGGTTGGTGTCCTGATACTCGTCGACGCTAATGTAGCGGAAGCGCTCTTGGTACTTATCGAGCACCTCGGGACGGGTGCGCAGCAGCTCGAGCGCGCGCACGAGCAGGTCGTCAAAGTCCATCGCATTGGCGGCGCGCAGGCGGCGCTCCAGCTCTAGGTAGACCTGCGCGGCCTTTTTGTCGTTGGGGCTATCGGCGCTCTTGAGCATGTCCTCGGGGCCGATCATGGCGTTTTTGGCCGAGCTAATCTTGCTGCGGATCATGTTGATGGGGAACTGCTTTTGCTCGATGCCGAGCGCCTGCATAATGTCGCGCACCATGCGCTTTGAGTCATCGTCATCGTAGATGGTGAACTGGCCGGTGTAGCCCAACAGGTCGGCGTCCTCGCGCAGCATGCGCACGCACATAGCATGGAAGGTGCACACCCACATGCCACGGGTGCCGCTGGGAATGAGTGCCGCCAGACGCTCGCGCATCTCTGCCGCGGCCTTGTTGGTAAACGTAATGGCAAGAACCTGCCAAGGCTTAACACCCAGGTCGCCGAGCATATGTGCGATGCGGAAGGTCAAGACGCGGGTCTTGCCCGAGCCGGCGCCGGCGAGCACCAGCAACGGGCCCTCGGTGGACAGGACCGCCTCGCGCTGGGCGGGATTAAGGCTGTCGATGTCGACGAGCGGTTTGGCGGGCTTGGGCGCCGGCGCGGGAGCGTCGTAGATGTCGAGCGGAACGAGCTCGGGCTCCGGCGCAGCGGGGGCGGTGTATGCATCGAGCGGCACGGGTTCCGGCGCGGGCGGTACGGGTACCGCGGCGTTCTTTTCCCAGGGCAGGGGCTGGGTCATGGGCGACTCCTCATCTGACGGACGGCGCGCCTGCGGGCGGCGCCATAGTTTGAGCCGTACCAGTATACCGAGCCGCGCGGACACCGACGCAAATCACACCACGACTCCGTGCGCCACCGTCAGGCCCGCCCCAGCGGATTTGGTGCATTGGGGGGCCACCGATGTCATGGCAGCAGCGAGCGGCGGCCAGAGCGAACAAATTGGCATGAAAAGGGGGCGGCATAGACCTTTTGGTCATGCCACCCCCTTTGAATGACAAGTTGTCGCTCTGGTCGCCGCGCAGCGTCAACCAAGTTACAGGCCGAGCATAGGCTCCAGGACAAAGAAGTACGCGAGCACCACGATGCCCAGGATGATGCGGTAGACGCCGAAGCACTTGAAGTCGTGACGGCGCACGAAGCCCATAAGCCACTTGATGGCAATGAGCGACACCACAAAGGCGACGACGCAGCCCACGCCCAGGATGGCGATTTCGTTGGTGCCGAACGTGCCGCCCTTAATAAAGTACTTGACCAGCTTGAGCGCACTCGCGCCAAACATGACGGGAATGGCCAGGAAGAACGTAAACTTGGACGCCACCGAACGCGTGCAGCCCAAAAGCAGGCCGCCGATGATCGTGGAGCCGGAGCGCGATGTGCCCGGAATCAGCGAAAGCACCTGGAAGCAACCGATACCCAGCGCGGTCTTCCAGCTCAGATCCTCGAGCGTAGTGATGGAGCCAAAGTCCAAGCTATCGTCATCGTCTGCGGCGGCAGTCGCAGCGGGCGCGGCAAAATGCGCACCGGCGGGACGTCCGCCCGCCACCACGGCACGCGAACCAAACGAACCGGCAAGAGCAGCCTGGTCGCGCTTGTTCGCGCGCCAGTTCTCGATCACGATAAACAGCACGCCGTACACAATGAGCGCCAACGCCACGACGGGAGCATTGTAGAAATGCTCCTCCATCCAGTCGTTAAGCGGCAGACCGATCGCCGCGGCGGGAATGCAGCCGAGCACAATCTTGCCCCATAGCACCCAGGTGTCGCGACGGCCCTCCTTGCCCTTGCTGGGAGAAAACGGGTTGAGGTCGTAGAAGAACAAAACGCAGACGGCCAAAATGGCGCCAAGCTGAATCACGACCAGGAACATATTCCAGAACGTCTCGCTCACGTTCATCTTGACGAACTCGTCCACCAAGATCATGTGACCGGTCGACGAAACAGGCAGCCATTCGGTGATGCCCTCGACCAGGCCCATGAAGGCAGATTTTAGAAGCTCAATGATATCCAAAGGGACCCCCTCGTTAGACACCCGCCGATATTGTTCTGCGGACGGTGCGGGCGATGTCCCATTATCAACCATTGGCGGCGCGCCTGCGCCTACCCTTACCAAAAAACTCGCCCGTTCACAGAATTGCGAGCGGTCAAACCCAAATCCTTGGGTATAACTGCAACAAGATAAAGTGTCCGGCGGCCACGCATCCGCGCCCGCCCGATGCACGAGCCCCACGCCCGTGCGATAGACCAAGGAGGAAACCATGAACGAGGGCTACACCAAGGTATTTGTTTCACTCGACGGTACTGAGCAGCAGGATTTTGTGCTCGCACGCGCCATCAAGGTCGCCGCGAACAACGGCGCCAAGCTGATTATCGGCCACGTTATCGATTCCACGGCGCTCGAGAGCGCTGGTTCCTATCCGGTCGATCTGGTCAACGGACTGGAGGAGGCATTTAAGAACTCCATCGCCAAGCAGCTCGAAGAGGCCAAGGCCAATCCCGACATTCCCGAGGTCGAGGTCATGATTCGCGCCGGCCGCATTCGCGAGACGCTCAAAGACGAGATGCTCGACGTGGTCAAGCCCGACCTGGTGCTCTGCGGCGCTCGTGGCCTGTCCTCGATCAAGTATGCACTCCTGGGTTCAATTTCGACGTTCCTGCTGCGCAACACCGACTGCGACATCTTGGTCGTGAAGTAGCGTTGCTCCCACCGGCCGCGGGGCCTGCGGGGTTTCCACGGGCACGTCCTCGCCGCGTTGCGGCTGCGGGATGTGCCCTTAGGAAACCCCTCCCGGCCCCGCGGCCTTCGCAGCCTTACTTCAACGAGTTGTCTGATAGAAAAATGGCGTGCCGCCCCGTTTTCGGGGGGGGGGCGGTTTCTTACTGTCG
>UQHR01000046.1 GCA_900540905.1 uncultured Collinsella sp.
GTCATGCCGAAATGGCGCGAAGCACGCGGTTGACAAAACTATAGAGACACGTCCCAAATTGACTACTCGTGAAAGTTGCGTCTGCGCGCATGGACGGCTCGTGAGCGGGTACATGGCTGTAGTAACATAGCTTCTGTCCGCGGGCGTGCCCGCGTTATTGTGAGAAAGGAGCCCCTGTGGCTGTTAACGAAGAGCTGCTTAAGAAGGTTCTTGAAGAGATTCGTCCCAACCTGCAGGCCGATGGCGGCGATATGGAGTATGTGGGCGTCGACGACGAGGGCGTCGTCAAGCTGGAGCTGCAGGGCGCCTGCGCCGGCTGCCCCATGAGCTCGCTGACCTTGTCTATGGGCATCGAGCGTATCCTGAAGGAGCACGTGCCCGGCGTTACCCGTGTCGAGCAGGTCAATGCCTCCGGCGAGACCGACGACCTGTACGACGAGTACGCGCCGTTCTAAGATGCGAAAGCTGCGGACGGTACGCTCCGCATAGACGTTACGCCCAAATATGCGGCTGCGAGCGTAAGGCCCGCGGCCGCATTTGTATGTAGGGAGTAGGAGGGTCGACATGCTCAACGACTTCTACCATATGCTTGATCCCGTCGCGATTTCGGCGGGGCCTATCACGATTTACTGGTATGGTCTGGCCTATGTGGTCGGCGCCCTGCTCACGGCGGTTGTCATGTACCGCACACAGCGTCGCTGGGGCTTTAACATCACGATTGATGACCTGACGAGTGTCGTGGTCGGCGTGGTCTTTGGCCTCATTATCGGTGCGCGCCTGTTCTACGTCGTCTTTTACGGTGATGGCTACTACTGGGCGCACCCGCTCGAGATCTTTGCCACCAACGAGGGCGGCATGAGCTTCCATGGCGGCCTGGTGGGCGGCATTATCGGCGGCATCATCGTGTGCCGCATGTATAAGCTCGACGCATGGACTTTGGCAGACCTTGCCGTCATAGGCGCGCCGCTGGCCTTGTGCCTGGGCCGTTGTGCCAACTTTGTCAACGGAGAGCTGTGGGGCAAGCCGACCGATCTGCCCTGGGGCGTGGTCTTCGGCGGCACCGCGGGCGATATGCCGCGTCACCCCTCCCAGCTCTACGAGGCATTTCTTGAGGGCATCGTGCTCTTTTGCATTCTGCAGGTGCTCAGCCGCAAAAAGCCGCTACTGCCCCAAGGCACGTTTATGGGCGTGTTCGTGATGGGGTACGGCATCGTCCGCTTTCTCGTTGAGTTCGTGCGCGTGCCCGATGCCCAGTTGGGTTATCTACTGGGAGGCGTCATCACTATGGGCCAGCTGCTGAGTTTGCCGCTCGTTATCGCGGGCCTGGCGCTCATCATCTTCGCCCGACACCGCAATCGCCCCCAGCGCATCTACCTCGACGCCTAACCACCACAAAGGGGACAGGCACCTTTGTGGTGATTCGCTGGGCAACGATGACAGAACCGTAACGTTTCCCCAGATAAAACCTGCCAAAATAAACCTGTCCCTTTTTGGCAGGTTTCTAGAAAGGCTCTTTGGACTGTGAAGGATTCCGATCTCTCCACAACGGCTGCGCGCGACGCTGCCCGCATCGTCTGGTTTAAGCGCTACCCCGCCAAGCAGACGCTCATCGCATTTTTGCTCGCGCTGTTGGCGACCACGGCGTTTTCCATCGATCCCTCCCCGGTGTCGAGCAACGCAGTCTTGGCGATTGACCCCAAAGCCTCGGGCATGCTGTACGTGTGCTACGAGGTGCTCCTCTCGTTTGCCGGCCATACCGACGCGGTCATGCTGCTTGCACTTGCCTGCCTGCTCACCTTGCCGTTTCGCTACGTGTTCTTTGGCCGTGGCGACACCTGGCGTCCATCGATCATTCTGCCGTCGCTGTTCTTCGCCATCTGCATGGTGTTCGGCCGCAGCTACGATCTCACCGACTCGGCCGAGATTGTCCTTGGCGACAAAGCCCGCATCATCTGCGCCTGGATTGGCGGCGCGGGCTGGATGCTCCTAGCGATCGTTGCCTTCTACCTTGCCTTTGAGTGTCTAGATTGGCTGAGCTCTCGGCGCATTCCGTTTTCGGAAGCGCACTTTGGCCGCGTATGGCGTGTGGCTCACGCCGTGCTCTCGGTCCATCCCTTTGCCGGGCCCTTCCTGGTGCTTATGATCGCCTGGGCGCCCACGCTCATCGCTTCGCTGCCCGGCCTTTTTATGGGAGATACGGGTGCGCAGATTCGCCAGTGGTTCAACTATCCCAACGGCACGAGCGACTATCTGCGCCTACTCAACCCCAACGTGCTGCTCAACGGGCATCATCCCGTAGTGCACACGGCCATTATCGGCTCGTGCGTTCAGCTGGGGCTTTCGCTGTTCAACAGCGCTAACGCGGGCCTCATCATCTATACCTGCGCTCAATTTGTCATCACGGCTGCCTGCATGGCGTATTCCATTTCATCGCTGCGCAAACTGGGCGTGAGCCTGCCGGTTCGCGGTGCGATCCTGCTGTTCTTTGCGTTTATGCCGATGTTCTCTAACTACGCGGCGTTGCTCACCAAGGACGTGCTCTTTGCCGACGCGTTCTTGGTGCTGCTGGTACAGACCGTCAAGCTCGTGGCATGTGGCTTGCCCCGTCGTGATGCCAATGTCGAGCGAGCGGGCGAGAAAGCCCCCGTGCTCTTTGCGCGCCACGACTGGCTGCTGCTCGCTCTGGGCTCCATGGGTTCCACGTTCCTGCGCAACGGCGGCCTGGTGTTTCCCCTGGCGGCATGCGTAATCGCGGCGGCGTTTTGCGTATGGGACGTGCATGTGGCTCGTCGTGCAGCCAAGCAGACTGGTGCTGCGCCTTCGGGCGCCATCCCGCGTTTCCGCTGGGTTGGCGTTCTCGCGGTGCTCGCGCTCTGCCTTGCCTCTAATATGTACTTCACCAAGGTCTTTATGCCGGCGCACGATATCACGCCTGGTTCCAAGCGCGAAATCCTCTCGATTCCGTTCCAGCAGACGGCTCGTTTCGTCCAAAAGCACGACGGCCTCAACTCGGGCGTCAACCCCACGGTTAAGGAGGACGGCACCATCGTGGAGGCTCCTTGCGACGGTTCGGTGACCGACGAAGAGCGTGCCGTGATCGATCGCGTACTCAAGTACGAGAACCTGGGCCGCCGCTACAACCCCGACAAGTCCGATGCCGTCAAGAACTGCTTTAACGAGTACGCCTCGCAGGAGGACATCGATGCCTATTTTGAGGTATGGGCTCAGATGTTTAAGAAGGATCCCGAGTGCTATATTTCGGCGCTTATCAATAACTACTATGGTTATTTTTATCCGAGCGCGCGCGATGCCTGGGTCTACAGCACGGCGCGTAGTGCCGAGATCATGGCGCGCCCCGACAACCTCAAATACTTCGACTTCCATCCGGTCGACAGCAACGTGGTGCGCTGGTGCGACCACCTGATCAATCTGTACCGTGTGGCGGTGCAGCGCATCCCGTTTATTTCGCTCACCATGAGCTCGGCCACCTATGTGTGGATCATGATCGCCGTGGTGGTCTACCTGCTGCGTCGTCATTCATGGCGTGCGCTGGCGATCTGGGTGCCGCTGTTGGGCGTACTCGCTGTGTGCCTGATTGGCCCGTGCAACGGCTCGACCTACATGCGCTACCTGTATCCGGTCATCGCCTGCATGCCCTTCGCCATCGGCGCCACCGTCACCCGCAGCGACTTCCTCTGGTTCTAACTTGGTGCATTGAGGTCAGGTTTCTTTGCACCAAAGGGGCCATCATCACGACGCCTTCATTTTGGGGTTTATCTCGCAGGCCAGTAGGTATATCATAACGACGTTTGTTTATATTGCCCGAGCATCTGCGCTGGGCTTTAGGTCGAAACCGATAGGAGACACGTATGTCCGGACACTCTAAGTGGGCCACAACCAAGCATCGTAAGGGCGCGCAGGACGCCAAGCGTTCCGCCCTCTTCTCCAAGCTCAGCCGCAACATCACCGTTGCTGCCCGTCTCGGCGGTGACCCGCTGCCCGAGAACAACGCCAGCCTCGCCGCTGCCGTTGCCAAGGCCAAGGCTCAGTCCATGCCTAAGGACAAGATCAAGTCCGCTATCGACAAGGCTTTTGGTTCGGGTGCCGACGCCGCCGTCTACGAGAACATCGTGTACGAGGGCTACGGTCCCGCCGGTGTCGCCGTCTACGTCGACTGCCTGACCGACAACCGCAACCGTACCGCCGCTGATGTCCGTTCCGCCTTCTCCCACGCTGGTGGCAACCTGGGCACCTCCGGCTCCGTCGCCTTCCAGTTTGAGCGCAAGGGCCAGATCGTCGTCGCCAAGGAGATCCTGGACGAGAACGCCAAGAAGGAGACCATGATCGCCAACGGTGCTGCCGGTGACGAGGATGAGTTCATGATGGCCATCGCCGAGGCCGGTGGCGAGGACTACGAGGATGCCGGCGAGGAGTGGATCGTCTGGACTGCTGCCAACGACGTCATAGCTGTCTCCAAGGCGCTCGAGGAGCAGGGCGTCCAGGTCAAGGGTTCCGAGACCACCATGGTCCCGACCACCCCGACCGAGGTCTCTGGTACCGACGCCAAGAAGGTCCAGCGCCTCATCGACCGTCTTGAGGAGCTCGACGACGTCCAGGACGTCTACAGCACCATGGACATGACCGACGAGGTCATCGCTGCCCTCGAGGAGGAGTAGCGCCCGCACGGATTGAGCCGTGCATATCTGGGCATAATGAAGCGAGCATGCAAGCCTCGTGGAATAGATGAGCCGGATCCGCGTGCGTAGAGCACCGGACCCGGCTCTTTTATAATGATGCGAACCGTTTTGCATTTCGAGAGCCGAGATTTGAAGGGAGCGCCGCGTGCGCGTACTCAAACGAGCCCTAGCGATCGTGTATCTTGCCGCCACCATCGTGGCGCTGGGTACGCTTGTCTGCCAGTTTTGGGGGCCGTATACGTATCGCTTTATGCTGCTGATGCGCGACCCCATGCCGCGCATCGTCGTCACGGCGTGCGCCGGCGTCGTGGCGATCGGCGTGCTGGTAAGCTTTTTCCGCCTGATGTTCGCCCGTCGCGAACCGTCCTGCGTGCATCCGGCGGGGGAGCGCAATATCGAGGTTACCCTTGCGGCGCTTTCTTCGTGCGCCAGGGCTGCTGCCGAGCGTGACGACCGCGTGATGGTCGAGCATGTCGAGGCCCGCGTCCAAGGCTCCGACGATTCGCACGTCCGTTTTAAGGTCGAGGCCATCGCGCTCGATGATAAGGACGTTGCCGCTCTTGCCACCTCGATGCAGCAGCGCATCGAGAAGGCCTGCGACACCATGCTCGGCACGCCGGGTACGACCGCGCGTGTCCGTTTTTTGCCGTCCAAGACTACCGTCCAGACCGTGGAGGTTTCCGGTGAGTGATACCAATCAAGATAAGACCGCTCGTACGCCGCGCCTGACGATTGACCAGAGCGCTACGCCGGCGAGCGAACCTGTTGATTCCAAAGCAGAGGCAACCGAGTTACAAGACGCGGCAGCCGCGGATTTTGACGAGGCTATGGGTCTCATCAAGGGTACGGGCGCTGCCATCTGGAGCTATGCTGTGCGTCATCCCAACACCACGCTCGGTGCCGTCGCCGGCTTTATCCTCGCCGTGTTGGTGCTCACGTTGGGCCTGTGGGATACGCTCGTCATTGCATTCTTCGTGCTGATCGGCGCTGTGATCGGTCAAATTCGCGACGGCGAGAACGGGATCGTCAACTTCTTCGGCCGTCTGTTTAGCGGCCGCTAATATGTATTCGACTGTCGCATCCGCGGCAGGCATAAGGAGGAACCATGGCTTTTAATACGAAGGTCGATGTAGCCGATACCGAGCTCGAGGAGAACGAGGCGGTCGTCGCCGAAGCTGAGGATGTGACGCTCGAGGACGAGGCTCTCGTCGAGGCCGAGTCCGATACGGATGAGGACGACGAGGAAGCAGACGAGTCCGAGGACTCGCTGACCTATTCCAACGGCGTGATCGAGAAGATCGTTGCCATGGCCACTCGCGAGGTTCCGCACGTTCTGGGCATGAAGGGTAACCTTATGCACTTTGTGCAGGAGCAGTTCGGTGCCGAGAATCTGACCAAGGGCGTGACGGTCGAGGTCACCGATGACAATCGCGTGGTCGTCAACATCTCCGTCATCATCGAGTACGGCGCCTATGCGCCCGCGATCTTCGACGATGTCAAGGCACGTGTCACCGAGCGCCTTGCCGCGATGACCGGCCTTGAGGTGGCGGGCGTCAACCTGCGCATCGAGGATGTCATCACCCCCGAGGAGTACGAGCATCGCACCAGCCAGCACGAATAACCTTCCAAAAGGGGACAGGTTTGTTTTGGCAGGTTTTATCTGCGAAAACGTTAAACGGCCGACCGCGCAAGCAAAAGCGTGGCCGGCCGTTTTTGTACGCTCCCGATGTAGCCATACCGCTCGTCTAACTAAGGGTTGCAATCCCCACGTTCCGCGTTACCCTAATGGGCGCATTGTTTCCAAATTGTTAACGAGGGGTTGCCGTAATGGCCGACGAGCGCGAAACAGAAAGCAAGGCATGGGCAATTGAGGCCGCTGCGGCAGAGGCGGCGTCGCGTGCTGCCGAGGAGGTGCATCGTCCTCCCGTAGTGCCGATGGAGCGCGTGGTCGATCGCGATGTTATCGAGCGGGGCGAGCGCGCTGGTCGCAAGCGCAGCCAGGAGCCGGGCTTCCCGCGCTTTTTCGCTGAGCTCAATCTGGGTCTGATCCTCACGGCCTTTGCCATCGTCGCGTTTAAAACCCCTAATCACTTTGCTTTTGGCGGCACCTCGGGCGTGTCGGTCATTCTGTCCACGCTGTTCCCGACCCTGCCCGTCGGCGTTTTTATGTGGATTATCAATGCGGTCCTGGTCGTTCTGGGCTTTATCTTTTTGGAGCGCAAGGCAATCCTGTGGAGTGTCTTTGCCTCGTTTGCGCTGTCCGCCTATGTTTCGCTGTTTGAGCTCTTTATTCCGACCGATGTCTCGATGACGGGCGATATGTGGCTCGACCTGTGCTTTGCCGTGATTCTGCCGGCGCTCGGCAGCGCCATCGTCTTTGATATTGGTGCCTCGACGGGCGGCACGGACATCCTCGCCATGATTCTCAAACGCCGCACGACGCTTGAGATCGGCCGTGCGCTGCTGCTGGTCGATATCGGCATCGTGACCATCGCGGCCTTCTTGTACGGTCCGCGCGTCGGTCTGTACTGCGTGCTCGGCCTGTTTGCCAAGACGCTCGTGGTCGACAAGGCCATCGAGAGCATTCACCTGCGCAAAGTCTGCACGGTCATTTGTTCCGAGCCCCTTAAGGTCGAGGAGTTTATCGTCAAGCATCTCAACCGTACGGCGACTATCAGTCGCGGCTACGGTGCTTTCTCGGGCAAGTGCGTGACGGTGATCATGAGCGTGCTGAGTCGCCGCGAGGCCGTGCAGCTGCGTCGCTACGCTCGCGAGATCGATCCGGGTGCCTTTATCACGATCGTCGACAGCTCCGAGATCGTCGGCAAGGGTTTCCGCGGAACGAACTAACGCGGTCGAGCTCATCAAACAATCGAATAGCGCCCTGCGCATTGCAAATGCGTCATGTTGGAGTATTTGTCCCCACATTGGGTGATAATGATGCCAAAGACATCGTTTGCGATCCAGATGATTCGCTCAAGATACGAAGGGATGATCTCGATGTTCTGTTCGCAGTGTGGTGCCCCCATGGGCGATAACGACAAGTTCTGCGGCGCGTGTGGTGCCCCCAATGCCGGTGCCGCAGCCTCTGCCCCTCAGGGTCAGCCCCAGCAGTTTGTTCCGCAACCGCCCGTGGCGAATGCGTCCAAGGGCTGTGTGGCTCAGGCGTTTGAGGATATGACCAAGACTCCGGGCGTGCTGCAGCGCGTGTGCCAGATTGCCTTTTTACCGGCGCTGATTTGTGTTGTGTCGGTACTCGTGCTGTTTATTCCCGTTATTGGCGGCATTGCAGCTGCCATCGGCTTTTTGGCAGCTTGCATTGCGAGCGTGTGTGGTTCCGGCTTTGGTATTGAGTGGGGTCGCGATCTGTCGCTCAAGGTTGATGACGGTATGGATCGTCCACTCATGCGTTCCACGTCGTTTGGCCTCGGAGTCTTTTCGAGCGTTATCTCGGTCGTGCTCGAGGTTATTGCTGCCATTCCCGTTATCGGTGTAGTGCTTTCGCTGGTGGAGAGCGTGGTAATTGGCGCCGCGGGCTCGTATTCGTATTACGGCTCTTATGCACTCGAGGCAGCGCTGTTCGGCTCGCTTGGCCTGCTTGTCCTGGCTATGATTGCCACGGCGGTCTTGGGGGTCTTCTTTAAGATGTTCGCCGACATTGCCGTGATGCACTTTGCGGTGACCGGTCGTGTCGAGAGCGCGTTTTCGCTCGATAAGGTCTGGGCGGCCTTTAAGCACAACAAGACCAAACTGTTCTGCGCTTCGTTCCTTCCCGAGTTTTTGACGGGCCTGGTCGCCAACGTTGTCACATGGATCCTGACGCTCGTCTTTGGCACCATTGCCTCTGTCGGTATGTATAGCTACTACTACCGTCCTACGGCTATTGAGGCGCTTGTTACCGGCGGTGGCATCACGCTCGTATTGTTCTTGGTGCTGACGGCGTTTGTCACGGTATTCCTCACGGTCTTTGGCAAGATGCTCAAGCACCGTGCCGTTGGCTATTGGGTTGCGCGCTACGCAAGCGAGTGGGCCGACGAGGACAAGGACGACGTCCTGACTTTTGTGCTGCCGTTTGAGAAGAAGTCTGCTCCGGCTGGTTTTAGCGCCGACGCAGCGCCCGTATCCGATTCCGCTGCGGCGCCGGCGCCTGCGCCCGAGCCCGAGCCCGAGCCCGTGCCTGAGCCTGAGCCTGAGCCTGAGCCTGAGCCTGAGCCCGCGCCCGTGCCTGAGCCCGAGCCCGCGCCCATGCCGGAACCGGAGCCCGAGCCTGCACCTGAGCCCGAGCCTGCGCCAAGCTCCGACGAGGACCCGCAGGACGAGTAACCCTGCCACCTGCCATTTGGGGACGGGGTAGAAACGGTAGAAATAGCGCTTGACAAATAAGCGGGGGCGGACGTGCCGAAGCGTCCGCCCCCGCTTTGATATCGCGATGCGGCTATGACTGCGAGATGGTCGTGGATCGACTACTCGCCGCGCTTCTCCTCGCGGCGGGCGGCGGCGCGAGCGTCGTGGATGCCCTTGATTGCGGCGTGTCGGGCGGTGCGGGCATCGTGCATGGCGTCGCGGGCCTCGGCGGCCGTGGCCTTGGCAGAGCGCAGTTTGGCTGCCAGGTCGGGATTGGTCTCGGCGACCGCGGCAATCGTGGGGCCGTCGAGCTCTTCTTGTGTGGGCTCGGCCAAAAAGTCGATGGCATATTGGGCGGCCACCATGGAGCCCTTGGCCAGTACCGACTCGTCAATCTTGTAGAAGCAAGAATGTTGGGCGTACGTGGCGCCAATCTGGGGGTTGCGCGTGCCAACAAAGGCGAGCACGCCCGGTACGCGGCGCAGGTACTCCGAAAAATCCTCACCCGAGAGTGTGCCGCGATAATGGCCTTGGCCGGTGGGGCCCAGGCATTTGATTACTGCCTGGCGGCAGCGCTCGCTCGAGGCGGCATCGTTTTCGACCTTGTAATTGGCGATGGTGTAGTCGGTGAGCTCTGCCTCGGCGCCCAAGGCGGCCGCGGTATGCTCCACGATGCGGCGCATGAGCTCCGGCATTTCCTCGTGGGTCGAATCTCCGTAGGTGCGCACCGTGCCGGCGAGGTAGGCCGTGCCGGCGATAACGTTGCGCGCGGTGCCGCCGTGCAGCTCGCCGACGGTAATGACGGCCGGCTCGTAGGGACTGATCTCGCGCGAAACGATGGTCTGCAGAGCGTTGACGATCTCGGCGGCAACCATAACGGCGTCGTGACCGCGCTGGGGCATGGCGCCATGGCACGAGGTGCCGCGAACGTCGATGCGGAACCAGTCGGTGTTTGCCATGCGCGGGCCGGGCTCGCAACTCACGGTGCCGGCGTCGACCTCGCTCCAGATATGCGCGGCATAAGCGCCGTCGACGCCATCGAGTACACCGGTGCCGATCATGAGCTTGGCGCCTTGGCCGTTTTCCTCGCTGGGCTGGAATACGATGCGGATCTCGCCGTGGATGTCATCGGTCATATGGCGCAGAATCTGCAGCGTGCCGAGCATCATGGCGATGTGGCAGTCGTGACCGCAGGCGTGCATGCAGCCCTCGTTGACGCTGGCGAACTCCTCGCCGGTCTGCTCGGTGACGGGAAGGGCATCGATGTCGGCGCGCAGGAGGATGCGGCGACGTGGCGTGCCGTCCTCGCGGTAGGCGTCGGGCGCGGTGCCGCGCAGCGTTGCAACCAGGCCCGTCTTGAGCGGGCGCTCGTAGGGGATATTCATGGCGTCGAGCTGGTTGGCGATGTCGGAAGTCGTGCGCTCCTCGGCAAGGCTCAGCTCCGGGTGCTTATGGAAGTGCCGGCGCTGCTTGATGATGTAGGGCTCAAACTCGGTGGCGATATCCTGGATGGCTGCGGTGACGTCATCTGCCGCGCGAACCTCGGTTGCCGCCATAATCTGCTGTGCCTTGGTCTTCGTCATAGTCGATTTGCTCCTTGCTGGCTCGATCGCAAAATCGTACAGGCTCTCTCCAGTATGCCACCTGCCACTTGGCGTGGCAAAGTTGCCGTTTGCCGCTTGGGGTTTTGTAACAAGAGTGGGGGAGTACACTCGGGGGTGTTGAATTTCCTGCCAGAGATGGGGATGCCCATGCAGCATATCGATCGGATTATCCGCTCCAAGAACGTCTTTACCGCGCAAGACGGCATTGATAACGCCCGCGAGCTGGCGATTGCCATTGCAGGCGATCGCATCGTCGCGGTCGGCGCGCCCGATGACGTGATTGCCGCCGCCCCTGCCGCCACGCCGGTTATCGACTACGGCGAGCAATTCATCTGCCCCGGCTTCCACGATGCGCACCTGCACTTCTTCCATACCTCGGTCGGCTCCTCGCCCTACATGCTCATGGATATGGGTACGTCCGAGGCGGCGCTGGTGCAACACGCGCTCGAGTTTTCCCAGGACCTGCCCGACGACGCTTGGGTTGTGACTCAGGGCTGGCGCGACTACCGTTGGGACCCGCCCGAGCATCCTACCAAGGCGTCGCTCGATGCGGCATTCCCCGATCGCCCCTGTGTTATGTATTCGGGCGACGGGCACACGCTGTGGCTCAACAGCCGCGCACTCGAGGCGCTCGGCGTCACGCGCGACAGCGAGCCTCCGGCGGGCGGTAGCTACGACAAGGACGCAAGCGGCGAGCTCACGGGCATTGCTCACGAGGCGGCTGCCATGCAGCTGCTACCGCGCTGCCTTGAGTGGCTGGGGGAGGATCGCATTGCAAGCGCTTACGCCGATCAAATGAGGCGTATGGCCGAGCAGGGTATCACCTCGATCTGCGATATGTCGCTCATGCCTATGCCGGGCTGCGATTTTATCCGCGACGATGTCTACGACAAGCTACAGGCAGCCGGCAAGCTGGGCATCCGAGCCCATCTGTTCCCCACGTTGCTGGATGACCAATCGCGCTTAAAAGAACTGCAGACCCGCTACGCGAACAACGCGCTGCTCTCGGCGCCTGGTTTTAAGCAGTTCTTCGACGGCGTCTCGAGCGAACACACGGCCTATCTCACCGAGCCCTATACCAACCCGCGCTTCCCGGGCGATCAAGGTCGCCTGACGGTTCCCGTCGAGCGCATGCGCAAGCTGGTTCTGGCTGCTGCGGAGCGCGGGCACACCGTTCGCATCCACGTCATCGGTGACGGTGCGATTCATGCCGCGCTGGATATCTTTGAGGAGGCCGCCGAACTGTACGGCCTGCCCCAGCACGGTCATAACACGCTTGAGCATCTGGAGAACCTCTTGCCCGAGGACCTCGATCGTCTACGCAAGCTTAACGTCGTTGCCTCGAGCCAGCCCTGTCACATTACACTCGACCCGGGCGGCCCCGAGCGCGATCTGGGCCTGGAGCGCAGCCGCATCATGTGGCCGTTTGCGACCTATAAGCAGCGCGGCATTCGCCAAGCATTCGGCACCGATAGCCCCATAACAGCTGTTACCAGCATGAACGTGCTCTACACGGCCATCACGCGCCAGGACCCCAAAAGCCACTGGCCCGAGGGCGGCTGGTTGCCGAGCGAGCGCATCGATGCAGCAACAGCCCTGCGCAACTACACCCTGGGCAGCGCCTATGCAGCGGGCGACGAGCAAAACCTCGGCAGCTTGGAGCCCGGCAAGTATGCCGACCTGGTAGTCCTGGATCAAAACCCGCTCATCGTTGACCCCCAAGACCTCCAGGCCACAAAAGTTCAGGCCACCTACCTGGCAGGCAACTTGATTTACGAGCGCTAATATTCATGTCGTACCGTTAAACGCGGCTCGCGCAGCCTATTTTGGGATGGCGCTCGAGCCGCGTTTGCGTTTTGGTGGGGATCCGCCATGAGCGTCCCTGCTCTGTTGGATTTGGGTGCGGGGCGGAGGTGCTGCTGCCCCGCGCTCAATTTGGACACCAGCAATGCTATCTCTTGGTGTTTTGCATACTTCCCATTACAGATTGCATAAAAAGGCTGGGATGTCCTTCCTGATCCTGATGTACCCCCGCCCGTACCGTGCAAAAAACGGAGTATTCAGCACCGCGAGCTCTGCCGGTGCCGCTGCGGCTGAGTAACGTTGCGGAGATTGACGTCATTTTGGGGTCCGGCGCGGCGCGAAGCATGCCTTTTTGGGTAGCGCGCAGAGATGTGGTGTAAGAGGCGGGGCATGCCCCGCCTCTTCTCTT
>UQHR01000047.1 GCA_900540905.1 uncultured Collinsella sp.
GGCCTTGGCGATGGTGCAGCCGGCTATCGGCTTTCCGTCGACGCCTCGTGGCTCGATGCGACCGGTGCCGACGGCGGCGTTGCGTGCACGGGCGGGTCGCTTGTGTCCGCGCGGCTTGTGATGCCTGCCGGTGGGGCTTTTGGTGCTAGCGGCGTGGTGGATGCCTCCGATGCTGTGGCACCGCATGTGGTGGTTGAGCCCGATGCGGCCACACCTCCGGTGGGGGAGACCGATGGAGACGACGTGCCCGGCGATAGCGCGGACAAGTCTCCCACCGATGCTAACCCCGCTGCCGGAGAGCCCACCACGGGGCCCAAGGCAAATCCCGCGCCGAAGCCCGCGGCCGCGACAACCAAGACAACAACGACAGTAGCCAAGACCACGGTGTCCACGTCCTCCAAGCCTAAAGCCAGCAGCGTGACCGCAGCGACACTCCCCAAGACCGGCGACAACTGCTGGATTGCAGCATCCGTAGCGCTCTTCCTGCTAGGAACAGTACTTCTAGCTGCCGCATATCGCTGCTGAGGCGGCACGACGCACCTGGCTGCAATACAAAAACACCGTTGAAGTTATGAGGGCAACGCTTCCGGATAGGGAGCGTTGCTATTTTCGTGCATGCAACATCTAACGTGCTAGCCATATGCGTTTTCGCGCTGGGAATGGAGCCGAGTGCCTTTCTTTAAAATATGATCACCCCAATACCTTTCCCCCGGACCGGCGCTAACTTGCACTTTTTGGTGCTGTGAGATTCTGAGACTAATGGGCGGCATTCGCACTTGCTTGGGGACCATTGGGGGAGCCGTCGGATGAAGTTGACATCAAGGACGGAAGCCGCTGTCATCGAGCCTATCAGCAATGACGCTAGAGGCCGATAAGTATCTAACCCGCATCGAGGGATGGGATTAACATAGGGACGAAGGAGTTTTGCTTGAGAGGTTCATATAACCGGCCCATCGCACAAGACGGGCAATGGGCCATCTGATATCAACGTTGGGCGATATGCAATTCGCCTTGACAGTATAGGAGGTGCAATTGGAACGCATAGTAACTAAGCCAACTAGAATCGATCTGCATATCCATTCTGCTGCAAGTGTCGTCACAAAGGACAAAGGCAAGAAGGAACTTTCCGATTGCGACAAAGACCATGTTAACGTGCTGCTTCGCGGTTTGGAGGCTCATGGCATCAACATGTGCGCAATCACTGACCACGATTGCTTTGACAAAGACCTTTACTTCGCTTTGAAGGAGAGGGAGGGGGATGGCTGCCTAAACAAAGTGCTTCCTGGTATTGAGTTCAGCGTATCGATTCGCGCCGATGGCAAGAAGCCGACCGTCGTCCATATCGTTGCCATCTTCGATGACCGGCACCCCGATCTGATCGACGGCATCGCCGAAGTCGTCTGTGATGAGAAAGGGAAACCGCGCTACGACGATCTCAATATTGGCGCTTTCACCGAAGACGGTTTCACCAAGGTCCTGAGGGACATCGGCCTCAACGCTGTCCTCATCGGGCACGAGAAATCGGCCGGCCAGGAAGCAAAGCGGGACGTGAGCAGCCTAGGCGCGGATTGCGCCAGCAAAGTGATTTTAACCGAGTTTGTCGACGCGGTCGAAATACGCAACAAGCGGCGAGAGCTCGACATCAAGAGGCTCATCGAAACCTATCCCAAAGATGCCGTTCCGTTTGTTGTCGGGAGCGATTGCCATGATTGGGCGACCTATCCAGGGAGAGAAGGCGGTGAGATTTCGTTCTCCAGCCTAAAATGCCTGCCGACCTTCGAAGGCTTGCTCATGGCGGTCACTGATCCTTCAAGAATAAAGGTCGGCGACTGCTCGTTCTTCAGCGCCAGCTCCTCGAAGCTCGACTCGCTTGAACTCTCAATTGACGGCAAGCGCTTTGACATACCGCTTTCGCCCGGAATCAACGCGATTATCGGCGACAACTCCATTGGCAAGTCAATGATGATTCACCGCATAACGGGTTGCCGGCATGTGGGCGATTCCAAGTTGGTCGACGGATACGAAGCCTATTGCGCGAAGGAGGGCATAAACGTCGATACTCTTCTCCCAGATGCGGCTGAGTTCAAGTTTGACGACCAAGACAGTGTTCGTAAAACCCTCGAAGAGCTGCATTCGGGGCAGGGGCAAGACGATTATTTCGGTAAGTATTTTCAATCCCACGTTGATGTCAGCTCAATCAAAGAGTCGCTCAAGCGCTTCTTTGACGAGTGCGTTGTCGCCCTCGAGTCAAAAGCGCGCTTCAACGATGCACGCCGTCGACTTGATAAGCAAGAGATGGTTTTGCGCGACCTGCCAAAGTCCGAGAAGCTTACCATCTCCCGATTTACGAAGACGATCTCTTTTAAGGACATCGATGACCTCTGCTCTAAGTTGCTCTCCTGCAGGAGCGACCTTGTCACCGCCAGAGCAGATTACTCGAAACTTTTCACAGAGATGGGACTTGAGGCTGCCGAGGCCCATTCCGATGCAATGGAGGCGATGGATAGGCTTCTCAAGCTTGTCGAGAAACATAGGCTAGTCTACGAACGCGACGACGTGAAGACCCGAGCAGTCAAGGGCACAGCGAGCGAGGAGCGCAGAGTTCTTTCGAAGAGGAAGACTGACGAGCAGAAAACTATCGATGATTATTCGGCGACTCTTGACGATGTCTCTGGAAAAATTGCCGACGCAGTGTTGCTTGCCGCAAAGCGACGCGACAGGAAGCTCGAGTATGCCGTTCCTGTTGACATTAGGGTTCCCAATCCTATGGGGAAATTCATATTTGTCTCCGAGCTCACTTCCGGTAAGACCGACGTAGACTACTGCAAAGCGGTGTTCGAAGAGGTGTTCAACAAGCCTAAGCTTTCACTGTTGTTGAATGGCATTGAGTCCGAGACTGAGCTGACTACCGAAGAAATAGCTGCAGCGGTAACAGGTGAAAAACCTTCCGTGGCTATGTGCTACGAGCAGATTAGCAACAAGCTTCATTCGGTGGTTGACCGTGTAACCGAAAGAAGGAAAATCACCAACAAGTCCATAGGCATCGACGCCGAACCGTCGCCTGGCCTGTACGGGACCCTTTACTTCGATCTTTTGGCGGAGGAGGACACTAAATCAGGGGTCTACATTATCGACCAGCCGGAGGATCAAATCTCGCAAGTAGCGATTAAGGAACACGTTCTCGACGCCTTTAGAGGATGAGCGCCAACCGGCAGGTACTGATGATCACGCACAACCCGCTCTTTGTCGTAAACCTGGACGTCGATAACGTTATCGTTCTCGCGCGCAACGAAAATGGAACAATTGACGTGAAGAGTGGGGCTTTGGAATACGAATGCGACGACTACAAGGTGCTCGACCTTGTGGCAAAGACCGTTGAAGGAGGCGCTGACGTTGTCAGGAAACGACTCAAACGCTATGGCTCAGAAGGCATATAAGGTCGGGCTGAAGGATGGGAAGATCGCGATCGAGGGTGTTGACGGCTTTTCCATTGATGTCGAAGACCCGAAGCTGAACGTAGGGAAGTTGTACTCGGCCCTTTTCGCTGGAATCGACGAACCTACGACGATTTTTCTCGAGCCCACGACTGAACTTAAACAGGATCGCAAAGCCTTCTCTTTCTTTGAAAGCTTGAAGAAGATTGTGGACGGCGCTTGCGAAAAGATGAATCCGGGTCTGGCTGATATCGCCAAGAAGGCTGAAGGGCTCGACGCCGACGACGAGGCAAAGCGGAGTTGATGACCTGCTGCTTGTTCGCGAAAGCCAAGGGCAATGGAGACTTTCATGGTAACTATTGTTTGCGATATACGCGGTAGCGCGATTGGGCATGATGACATGCTAGCTGACTAGGGTAATTTGGAATTGTGGATATGCGCGGCCATCAATAAGTGTGGATACTCAGAGCGTGGGTTTGACGAGGCCCAAGTTTGAAGATACTATAATGACAGTGATTAGGGTCCAGAAACTTTCGATGCCTGGAACCGGAGGGGAGCCTGCGGGTTCCCCTTTAATATGAGAAAGCCATTGTCAATAGGCGTGTTTGTTCGAGCCCGGTTTTAAACCGGGCTTTTTCGTTTCCCGTCGGGAGGGACCGCGCACGCTGCACGTTTAGTCGACGCTTACCTGGCAAGCTAATATCCGCGGGCTCTTGCGGGCGCGCTGCCGGCGGTCAGCCCGGTATGTCCGCACACCCCACCGCATTTCGATTCTCCGTCCGGCGCGCTCGTCCGAAACCAGTCTTGTTCACGGGCGCGGCCCTTGGGCTGCCCAAAAAGGGCTCGTGAACGCGCGCCGGCGATGCGTCGAGGCGCGGGCCCTCCCGGCGGGAGGCTTGTTGTCCGACGGGGTCAGCCGAGGGTCCCCTCCGCCCGGCGCCCGATCTCCCAGACCCAGCAGGCGAGCTCGCGCGCGACGGCGGCGTTTGCCTTGCACGAGCTCTTGCCCGCCGCCGCCAGCGCCTCGCGGCGGCGGCAGAGCCTGGCGGTGCAGGCGTCGGCGCGCGCCCGGATCGCCGCGGGGACGTCCGCGCCGGGCGCCGGGGCCTTCGGGCGGGGCGTGCACGTCAGGTAGTGCCACGCCGACTCCACCAGTGCCGTCCTGGCGAGCCGGTTGCCCGTCTTGGTTATCCCGCCGCGCCGCTCGGTCTCGCCGCTCGAGCGCTCCGACGGGACTAGCCCGCACCAGCTCGCGAAGGCCGGGGCCGTCCGGAACCTCGTGAAGGAGCCCGCCTCGGCTGCGAGCCTGAAGGCCGTCAGGGTGTCGATTCCCTTGATGCAGGAGAGCGCCTCGACGGCCGGGCGCCACCGGTCGGTCCGGGCGAGGGCGAGCACCTTCTTCTCGAGCTGCCGGCGGTCCGACTCCGCGCACCTCGCGGCCGTGACGTAGTACTCGAGCACGTCGCGCTGGGGCCCCTCGAGCCTGATCCCGGATATCCATCTCCAGTGGGCGCGCGTCCAGGATCCCTTCCTCGTCCCGTCGGCGTTGCGCTCGTCCCAGACGTATCCCAGCCTGATCAGGAACATGTTGAGTCGCTGCCTGGCGCGGCGGTACTCCGCCGTGGCGTCGTCGAGGGCGCGGTCGAGGTCCCGGGCGGCCTCGACGGCCGCATCGGGCAGCGGGACCTCCACGATGTTGTGGGTGGCGAGCATGCGGCCGATGAACTCGGCGTCGCGCCGGTCGTTCTTGCGGCGCGCGTCCGCCGCCGGCCTCTGCATCTTGGAGACGGCGGCCACGGCGCAGTCGAGGCCGAGCGCGCGCAGCTCGCGCGCCATGTGGAAGCCGGTGGGGCCGCTCTCGTAGCAGGCCCTGGGCTCCTCGAACCCGAGGGCCCACTCCGCGATCTCGGCGGCGTCCGTCCCGAAGTCACGGTGCACCACCTCGCCGGTGAAGGGGTTGAACGCCGCGGCGGCGACCGATCGCGCGTGGACGTCCAGGCCGATGGAGGTAACATGGGGCATGGGAAGCCTCCTCCCCGCAGGTGCGGTAAGGGCTACCGCACGGGCCGATACTCAAAGCCCATTGTGGCATCCCGAGCCCGCGGAAAGAAGCTGCGCCGCGGGGGAGGCGACCCAAATGGCTTTCTCATATCGTCTTTTTCGGGAAGAGCGACGATGCCCAAAGAATTCCTCACCTACCAGCAGCAGATGGAGAAGCTCAGAAGCTCCGGCCTCAGAATCGAGGACGAAGAGGTTTGCCGGAGGGTCCTTGCGGACATCGGCTATTTCCCGGTCGTGAACGGTTACCAGTCGTTTTTTCGCGACCCGAGCACCCGGGTATACCGCGAAGGCGCCACTTTTGGAGACATCTTAGCGCTTTACGAGTTCGACGTAGAGCTCAGGGAGATAATGCTCGATGCACTGCTCAAGGCCGAGGCGAAGATCAGGTCGGCGCTGGCCTACGAGTTCTGCGCTGCATATGGCGAGTCCCAGAGTAAGTATCTAGACGCCCGCTGCTACGCGACATCTAAGGGCGCGAAGCGTGTTCTCCCGAAGCTGCTGAACATGCTTGATTTTATCGCCAACAAGGATACCAGCCATGAATACCTCGCCTACTACCGCAGGGCATATAAGAACGTGCCGCTGTGGGTCACTGTGAACGCCATGACCTTCGGACAGATTTCAAAAATGATCACGGCACTTAGGGACAACGAGAAAACCAAGATCGCCAAGAGATTCGGGGTCGGAAATCCAAAGGAACTCTCTTCGTTTATCCGCGTGCTCGCCCTCTACAGGAACGTCTGCGCGCATGGCGAGCGCCTCTTCTCCCACAGGTGCCACGTTGGGATTCCTGACACGGCCTTGCACGCCAAGCTCGGCATCGAAAAGATTGGGCCGGATTACGTTTGCGGCAAGGTAGACGTCTTCTCGGCAGTGATCACCCTTCGATACCTCCTGCGCGACGACGAGTTCAAGACATTCAAGGCCAAGCTCGTCAAGTGCGTTAACGGATACTTGTCATTGGATGAGAGCATCGGCGAGGAGCGCCTCCTTGAGGCCATGGGTTTCCCAGCCGAATGGAAGAAGATAACCAAGTATAAAATTTAAGATCGACACACCCAAAAGCAAAATGGCTTAGGACTTATCTAACATGAGCCACGAATCGGATCATACAGTTGAGGCCGCCAAGAACGTAATAGACGCCGGCGGTCTTGAGCTGTTCGATCACCTGCAAGCTGTTAAGCATGCAAGCGATCGAATCTAGGCATGATCCATGACATAAAGCCCGACCAACGCACAACGACAGTTTTCCATGTCAAAAAGACACTGAAGCGTGAGGTGGTTCGAGTCTCGCTAATACAAATAATCAGCAGTTCAGGTCTTATGGGAATAATTCAATTCGCATCACGTTGCTTCTAAGCGGTTGTTTATACTTGGATGAAAACACTAAGGAGGCAGCAATGCTTTGAAGCTATGTTCAGCTTGATGACGGCACTCAGTTTGCCTACTCAGAGACAAGAGATGACGGGACCGTTCGCGTAGCCGTCGAACGATCTGTTGACTTTGGCTTTGACCATGCGGAATGCTTCTTGCCAGCGGTCAAATGGTTCAACGTCGAAGGATTTACTGCTGATGACCTCAATTTCTTGACAGAATTTGTTAGATCAAACGCTCCGTTTATCTTTGAGCTTGCAGAACGGCAAAAGGCCGGACCGGCGGCATCGGCGCTGGCCCCCTGATGCCCTACTGTTGAACGGTAATTAACCCATGATTTCGCCTACCGACATATCCACCTCCGCCTCTCGCGTGCTTGCTCAATACGACGTCAGCGAAGCATATTTATTTGGCTCGTTTGCCCGAGGCGAACAAACGCCCGATAGCGATATTGACTTACGCCTAGCCTGCGGAAACACCATGACGTTCGGCACGCTTCTCGAACTCTCCCATGAGCTCGAGAAGGAACTTGGGCGAAAGGTTGATATCGTCACCAACCCACCAGAGCACATGCGCCCGGCATTCCGCAAAAGCATCGAGCAAGATGAGGTGCGTGTCTATGAAGCTCTGTAAGCAGGACGAGGCGTTAGTGTGCTCCGGCGTGATCAGCAAGTCTGAATTTTGTCGCATACTTCCGGACTCGGCGAGTCTTAGAAGCCAGTATTGAACTCAAACTCGGTTCCAGACACCCTCTTGCTATTTGAATACAGGTATCGCTCTGGCGATAGTATGTTATACTATCGCCAGAGCGATACCTGTTAGGAGACTCGCGTGAAACTGTGGTATGGTTCTCAGAAAATCATTGAGACTCCCCAGCTTGGCCTGGGGAAAATCCATAACGACTATGGACAGGGATTCTATTGCACAGAGAGCCTCGACCTTGCAAGGGAATGGGCATGCTCGCGCGATGCCGATGGCTTTGTGAATCGCTATGAACTCGATATAGCCGATCTCAAAGTTCTCGACTTGCTATCGCCGCAATATTGCGTCCTGCATTGGATAGCGTTGCTCGTTGAGCATCGTTCTTTTCGCAAAGATACCGCCATTGCCTCGGGGGCGTGCGAATATCTCCATGATCACTTTCTACCTCAGACGAGCACTTGCGACGTAATAAGGGGGTGGCGTGCGGACGACTCGTACTTTAGCTATGCCAGAGCTTTTGTAAACAATACGATCACCGTCGATCAGCTTGGACGATCTATGAGGCTCGGTAACCTGGGGGAGCAGATTGTGCTCAAAAGCGAGCGTGCGTTTAAGAGCATTCGTTTTGCTGGATTTGAACGTGCGCAGCAAGCTCTGTATGGTCCATTGGCCAAGGAACGAGATGAAGCGGCAAGGGCGCAGTATCGGGAGCTCCTTGCCGAAAACCCGTTTGAGGGAATACGTATTGTCGATATCATTCGAGAGGGGATGACGGGCGATGACCCACGCCTACAGTGAGATGTATCTCGAGGATGCAATGAGAACGCTGGGCGAGGCGGTCGATTTTGCTCTCTGTGACCAAGGGCTGACTCCAGCCGAGTTGACGGCGATCCTGTCGAACGCTCTTGAGATGAAACAGTTTGAGCGCGGTATGCCTCGCGTCGTCTGCGGCATGGCGGGCGACGAGCTCGCGCGCGATATTATCGCCCATGCGGGACTGACCCCCGTCAAATGTAGGGAGACCTATCCGTTCGACCGTTCGCCTCAGTATTGGGCGGGGTGGGTTATGGCCTATACGCAATGGATGAGCAGCTTGGGCTTTAATAAGCTACTCGAAGTCGCTCCGCTCGATTGGATCATCGGCTCGTACCATCCGCTCCACGAGGCCTCCGAAGATAAATTCGCCCAGATTGTCATCGAAAAATGGAACAACGCCCAGGCAGACAAAAAGGGCCTCAAGGCGGCACGAAAGGCTGCCGGACTAACGCAAAAACAGCTCGCCGCCCAATCGGGGGTTAAGCTTCGCGCCATACAACTCTACGAGCAGAACCAGCTCGACCTACGCCGTGCCTCGGTTTCCTCGGCATTGGCGCTTGCAGACACCCTAAACTGCACCATCGAAGACCTCGTATGGCAACCGATTGCTCTGGAGTACGACTCGCAGGCTATTTCGTCTGTAAAACTATAGAGGAGTCAGACATGCCTTGGAGCCATGTTCAACAAGATGACGGCGCTGATTGCGTTGCTCAAGAAGATCATTCAACTGCGCACGTGGCAAATTCAGCATCACCGATTTTGCTCGGCGGCACCACGTCAATCGACGAAGCTATTCGGCTGACCATTTCGAACATGCCCAACGCGCTCAGGCTCTTGGAGAACTCATGATGGCGGACACGAAGCGGGGAGCGCATCCGTTCGCGCCGCTCGTGCTCGATGATGCCGGTTCGCTCGAAGATATGACCGCGGCCGTGATGCGCCTGCACAGCACGCTGATGACGGTCGGGCGCTGTTATACAACCGACGCCACAGGCGACCGGGCCGCGCTTGAGCTTGGACGCGTCGAGTCCGTGCTTGCGGGTGCATTCTGTACGATATTCGGTCAATCGCCGGCCGATCGCTTCGCAGACATCTTTGACCAGGTCACCTACGTGGCCGAGCACATGGTCAAGGACCACATCTTTGAAGACGGTAACAAACGAACCAGCCTTGTCTTTGCGTTGTCCGTCTTAAGGTTCGCAGGCACTCCGGTCGTGCTGTCTGACAGCCCCGAACCAAAAGACAACCAGTACTACGCCTGGATCCAGGACCTCGTATCCGGAAACCGTACGACCAGCGGGCTCGCTGAGGAGCTGCGCCGCGGTTGCATCGCGGGCACGGGCGACCCGTCGCACGTATAGAATCTAAGCACCCGCACGCCGGTTATTGAATGGATTGGACACCACATGGATATCCCCAGCACTCTGTGCTGCCGCCCCGAGACCTCGTGGATCAAGCGATATAGGACGGTTTAGCTGGGGGTTTGTCGGCTGCCTTACGTGCGATGGCGCGGCTTGCGCCCACGAATTTAAAATCGGGGGTAAAAAGTTCTTGGTAAACCACGCGCGGCTATGATAGTATCTCTTTTGCCGAAAGGCGACGGGCGATTGGCTCAGGGGTAGAGCATATCCTTCACACGGATGGGGTCACAAGTTCGAATCTTGTATCGCCCACCATCTAAAGCACAGGTCAGGGGTGTTAAGCCTCTGGCCTTTTTCTTTTTGACACCAAGGGTGACACCAAAAACAAATCGTAGTCGTCTATGGCGCCATTTTCTTATCGCACCCTTTTCGCTAACGCCATTTGCCGTTTTGTATAAAACACATGCGTATTTTCATTGAATTCCGACTGTGATCCGAGCGCAAATGTGGAGACAGGGACCATATGCCCAGAGCGTCTTCCAGCGGTTTTCTGTCACACGACGATTTTTCGGCAGAACTCGTCAAGCTTTTGGTTTGCTTCCGGTACTTACCCGCATGATGCCCCGGTAGATAATCGGCCGTGCCCGCAATCCGCATGGCCTACGGCCGATACTAGGGGAGGCGCAAATGGACGAAATCGTCTGCGCAAACACCGCATTCCGCTACTGGCGCTGCCCACCGCAAGTGCGCGACCTCTACCCACGCCTACCCAACTCCGAAGACGGTTGGGGAGCTCTTGCAAAATCGCCATTCACCATCGATGTCTTCAAGACTCCGATTATTACCACGACAGCGCCCGGTGGCGTTAACTACCATTCGGGTTTGCGAACAACCATCCACTGCGAAGACGCTTCAGGGGTGGAGGATACGTTGGAAACAACAATGGGCTTTAGAGTCACCAATCCGCTTGCGACGTTATTTACCATGGCTCGCTTTATGACTCCCATCGATCTGACCCTTGCCATGTACGAATTCTGCGGGTGGTTCTCCGTCTTTAAGCCCACCGCTGCGGTAGAAGCGGAACTACGGAAAGCCGATGACGCCGCCAAAGAGTCCACTACTGATTCCCTCTTTGAACTCGATGAAAGCCAAGACGAAGCACCGTGGAAACGCGTTTATGCGCGCGTAAAAGTTAAAGAATCGATAAATGCAAAGGGGCCAGACGGGAAAAAGACAACGAAAGAGGTCATAAAGTTAAAGGGCACATCCCTTTGGATGAGAAAGCCGCTCATCGAATTACACGAGCTTCATGAGTACGCAAGGAAGATGAAAAGCCGCAAGTGGGGCGCGAAGTTCTACAACGCCGCGCAGATGATGACGGGAATAGCAGCGTCTCCGCTCGAAGTTGCTGGCATTCTTTTGCTGTCGCTTCCGCGCTCCCGCGGCGGCGCCGGCTTTCGAGACGTTTATGTCAACGACCTTACGCCGCTTACCGCATCGGCACAGAGCATTGCGGGGCAAAAAGTTTGCTACGGGGATATCGTGATCGTTAATCCGACCATAATGAAGGCGGGCATCGTGGAGCTTCAGGGGGAAGTTATCCATGGATCGGGTGCTGTGCTCGACCACGATGCCAAGCGTATGACGGCGCTGCAAAGCATGGGGTATGACGTCTTTCTGGTTACGCACGACATGCTTAACGATGCTGACCAGCTTGATGCGATCGTTAGAAGTCTTTGTTCGCGCCTGGAATTGCGCTATAGAAACAAAACTGAGGCTCAAAAGACGGCGAAAACGGAGCTACGAGCCAACGTCATGTGCAATTGGCTGCAAATCGGTTGCTAGACGGTCGTTTTTCTCGCTCGCTGGCACCCTGGATTAGCCGCTCGGGATGCCGCCGCCACGAAAGCGGGCCATCTACTACTTTTAACCCCGATCCCTCGACCACACCCCTCGTTTCGCAAAAACCGCAGGCCGTCTACCTGCGGTTTTTATTTTGCAAGCAGCGGTGTGGTCGGAGGGTGCCTCCCAAAGGTAGTAGATAGGCGGGTTTCGTGCGGGCCGCCGAGGGAGCGGGTGCCCAAACGTAGTAGATGCCCCGGTTCCGCGGCATGCTGCCCGCGGGGCGAACGGTCGGGTCCCGGAAGGGCGGGCCGCGATGCCCACGCGCACCGCGCGCATTGCAGAAACTTTTTCCAAATTTGTCCTTGCATCGGCGGGGGAGTTCCCGTATAGTACTTCTTCGCACGGGGGCGTAGCTCAGCTGGGAGAGCGCTTGACTGGCAGTCAAGAGGTCAGGGGTTCGATCCCCCTCGTCTCCACCCGAGCATTGAATGAGGCTCCAACGCAAGTTGGGGCCTTTTTTCATATAGG
>UQHR01000048.1 GCA_900540905.1 uncultured Collinsella sp.
CCGTGCGCTTGAACTGAGAAGGGGGAGGCCTCGCGGCCTCCCCCTTTTTTGCGTTGTATATACGTTGTACTTTGGGACCTAGCTCCCCCGTATGTGCTCTTACTGTTTGGCTGTATTCTGAGTCCATCTAGTGTATTTGAGCGATAATTACTCGCATTGGCGTTAGGGAGGGCTTGATGTTTACCGTATTTGTCTTGGGCAATATTGCTTCGGGTAAGTCAACTGCCTGCCGCTATTTCGAATCTCGTGGCGCTATGCTTATCGATCTGGATGAGCTTGCAAAATCGCTGTATGTGCCGGGCTCTGATATCGTCAATACACTCGCGGATGAATTCGGTTGGGACATTTTGGATGAGGAAGGCGGCATTCGCCGCGGCATCCTCGCTTCTCGAGCTTTCGCTTCTCCTGATTCGGTCGCACGGCTCAATGACATCGTGCATCCCATTCTGATTGAACAGCTTTCGCTTAGGATTCTCGATCCGGTTTGTTGTACGGTTTCATCTCCCCGTTATCCTTTTGCGGTGGTCGAGGTTTCTGCTCCGACTGGTTTTGAGGATGCATTTGGCTTGGCTGATGAAATTTTGGTCATCAGCGCCCCTTTGTCAGTTCGTCGCGAGCGCGCTATTCAACGTGGCATGGAGCCATCTGATTTTGATGCCCGTTCTGCTTGCCAGCCCGAAGAGTCTGCGCTGTGCAATCTCGCTACAACTGTGATTGACAATGCGGCAGACGATAACTCGCTCTTTGAACAACTGGACGCATGGCTTTCGCGCCATGGGTTCGGGGATGTAGCGGATAAGGAGGAGGCCGATGCCTAAGACACGTTTCCTTACGTGGTATCGCCTTATACCGATGGCTGCCGTTTTTGCCTTCGGCCTTATCTCATTCGTTTACTCATATGCTCCTGCCGCTTTCTTTAAGCCGCTGTATCCGATTGACTACGAGGCGTATGTAAAGCAATCCAGTATTTCGCATAATCTGGATCCGTATCTGGTGTGCGCTGTCATTAAGTCTGAATCGAATTGGGATCCCGAGGCCGAGTCGAATCAGGGTGCTCAGGGATTGATGCAGCTGATGCCCGAGACTGCCCAGGATATGATCGCCAAGGGCCTTGTCGACGGTGGCGAGTATTCGGCCGACAACCTTAACGATCCGGCTACGAATATCGAGTTTGGCTGTGCGTATCTTTCGTATCTTCTAGCGTATTTTAACGGGTCGACTGACAGTGCCATTGCCGCCTATAACGCCGGCATGGGCAATGTCGACGGATGGGCGCAGCAGAGTACGTCGCTTCATAATGCAATCACCTTTCCCGAGACGCAGGCGTATCTGATTCGTGTCAATAATGCCTGGGTTCGCTACAAAACCCTCTATCCCGATCGGTTCGTATAGGACTATGCCTGCCGCCTGCGTATACTGCAGATATATGAGTTAGGAGTATCCATGGCGGAATTTGAAGTAGAACGCGTTGGTGGTGAACTTAAGCGCTTTGGCGTTGAAGGCTCTGACGTGCCGTTTAAGGTCGTGTCTCCCTATGACCCTGCAGGCTCTCAGCCTAAAGCCATTGAGTCGCTTGTGCAGGGTGTGAGGGACGGAGACCGCTATCAGGTTTTGCTGGGCGTGACTGGTTCGGGCAAGACCTTCACGATGGCAAAGACTATTGAGGCCCTGGGAAAGCCGACGCTGGTCATGGCTCCGAATAAAACGCTCGCCGCTCAGCTTGCGAGCGAGCTCAAAGAGTTCTTTCCCAACAACGCTGTGGTCTACTTCGTCTCGTACTACGACTACTATCAGCCCGAGGCGTATGTGCCGCAAAGCGATACATATATCGAGAAAGACTCCTCGATTAACGAAGAGGTTGAGATGCTGCGACATCAGGCGACCGCATCGCTGCTCTCTCGACGCGATGTGATCGTTGTCGCATCGGTCTCGTGTATCTATGGCATTGGCTCTCCTGAGGACTATGCAGGTCTGGCTCCAAACGTCGACAAGAAGGTGCCGCTCGAGCGCGATGACTTTATCCATGCACTTATCGACATTCAATATGATCGCAATGACTATGACCTGGCACGCGGTACGTTCCGCGTGCGCGGCGATGTTGTCGACGTGTATCCGCCTTATGCCGAGCATCCGTTGCGGTTTGAGTTCTTTGGCGACGAGGTCGAGCTGATTGCCGAGATCGATGAGGTCACCGGTGAGATGCTTCGTGAGTACGAGGCCATCCCTGTATGGCCGGCATCGCACTACGTGACCGAGAAGCCGAAGGTCAAGGCGGCTCTGAAATCGATCAGCGAAGAGTGCGAGAAGCGCGTGGCGGAGCTCAAGGCGACCGACAAGTTGCTCGAGGCGCAGCGTCTGCAGCAGCGCACCGATTATGATCTTGAGATGCTCGAGACGATGGGCTTTTGCAACGGCATCGAGAACTACTCGCGTCATCTGGACGGTCGCAAGCCGGGTGAGCCGCCGTTTACCCTAATCGATTACTTTCCCAAGGATATGCTCTGCATCATCGATGAGAGCCATGTGACGGTGCCGCAGATTCGCGGCATGCACGAAGGTGACCGCTCGCGTAAGGTGACGCTGGTGGAACACGGTTTTCGCCTGCCCTCGGCGCTCGATAACCGCCCGCTTCGTTTCGATGAGTTTGAGGCAAGGATACCCCAGTTTATCTATGTTTCGGCCACGCCGGGCGACTACGAGCTGCGGGTGAGCCAAAACGATGTGGAGCAGATTATTCGTCCGACTGGCCTGCTCGACCCCAAGATTGACGTGCGTCCAGTTCGCGGCCAGATTGACGATCTTGAGGACGAGATTCGCGAGCGCGTTGCCCGCAAGGAGCGCGTGCTGGTGACCACGTTGACCAAGCGCATGGCCGAGGACCTGACCGACCATCTGCTCGACGCAGGCATTAAGGTCAATTACATGCACTCTGATACGGCGACAATGGACCGTGTCGAGATCCTGCGAACGCTGCGCGAGGGCAAGATCGATGTTCTCGTTGGCATCAACCTGCTTCGCGAGGGCTTGGATCTCCCCGAGGTCTCACTGGTGGCAATTCTCGATGCCGATAAGGAAGGCTTCTTGCGCAACCGCCGTTCGCTGATTCAGACGATTGGCCGTGCGGCCCGTAACGCCGATGGTGAAGTCATCATGTATGCAGACGTTGTGACCGATTCGATGAAAGAGGCCATCGAGGAGACGCAGCGCCGTCGCGAGATTCAGATGGCATATAACGAAGAACATGGCATTGTGCCCAAGACAGTGCGCAAGGCCATCAACGACATCTCAAGTTTTATTGCCGAGGCCGAAAAAACTGTGGGCTCCAAGGGACGCTCGAAGGGCGACTCTCTTGGCCATGGCGCATTCTATACGCCCGATGAGTCGGGCGAGGGCGGTGTGCCGGAAACGGTGGCGCCCGAGCAGACACTTGCGGAGCAGTTGGAAGAACTGCCGCATGACGAGCTTGTGCGGATCGTCGAAACCATGGAAGAGGATATGCGTAACGCTTCTGCCGCTATGGACTTTGAGGAGGCGGCGCGCCTGCGCGATGCCGTCGTTCAGATTCGGGCGATGCTCGAGGGTGCGTCTGAGGACGAGACGATCGAGCGCTTACGCTCGCAGGCCCGCAAGGGTTCCACGTTCGCATCGGGCAGAAAACGCCAGGGTGCACGGTTTAAGAAATAGCGAACAGGCCCCGAGTTCCCTGTGGAGCTCGGGGCCTGTGTCTTTTGCGCGCTGGAATTCGTGCGTTAGAGGTCCGCGATCAGGGCTTCGGCACAACGGATGCCGTCGGTGGCCGCGCTCATGATGCCGCCGGCATATCCAGCTCCCTCACCACAAGGGTAGAGGCCCGGGGTCGACACGGCATGGCACGTTCGGTCTCGGGTGACAGTGACCGGTGAGCTCGAACGAGTCTCCACGCCGGTAAGAACGGCATCGGGACGGTCGTAGCCTCGTAGCTTTTTTCCGAGTAGGGGAAGTCCCAGGCGGAGCGACTCGACGATATGCTGCGGCAGGGCTTCGTCAATTGTCGTCCAGGTCACACCGAGCGGATAGGTGGGCTTTACCTTTCCGGGCGCCTTGCTGGCGCGTCCTGCGAGGAAATCTCCGACGAGTTGTGCCGGTGCGTTCCAGTTGGAACCGCCCAGGCGATAGGCGGCCGCCTCGCAGGCGCGCTGGAGCTCGATGCCGGCGAGCGGGTCATCGTTGGGAAGGTCCTCAGGCGTGACGTTAACGAGCAGGGCGGCGTTTGCGTTGCGTCCGTCGCGGGCATTGAGGCTGGCGCCGTTGACGCACAGGTGGCCCTGCTCGGAAGAGGCGGCGACAACCTGCCCGCCGGGGCACATGCAAAACGAGAACACGCTGCGGCCGTTGGGAAGATGGGCGACGAGCTTGTAGGGGGCTGCTCCGAGGGCAGGATGTCCCGCCAAGGCTCCATATTGGGCTCGGTCGATGTCGCGCTGCGGATGCTCGATGCGAACGCCCATGGCAAAGGTCTTTTGTGCGAGGGCCACGTTGTGGTCCTTAAGGAGCTCAAAAATATCGCGAGCAGAATGCCCACAGGCGAGGATGAGGTGCTTTGTTTCGATTGGCTCGTAAGCGGCGTCTTGGGACGATTGGACATCGATACCGGTGATGGCGCCAGACGCGTCGGTGCGAATGTCGACGAGCTTCGTTCGATAACGGACGACACCTCCGAGCTGCTCGGTGCGCTGGGATATAGCGGTGACAACCTTGGGAAGGATGTCGGAGCCAATGTGCGGCTTGGCATCCCACAGAATATCGCGGGGCGCACCCGCCTCGACGAAGGTTTCGAGGATAAGGCGATGGGCGGGATTTTTTGTTCCCGTATTGAGCTTGCCGTCCGAGAAGGTCCCCGCGCCGCCCAGACCAAATTGAATATTGCTCTCGGGGTCGAGGATGCGCTCCTTTAGAAAGAGGTCGATCGCCTGCGAGCGGCGAAATGCCGGGTCGCCGCGCTCGATAAGCAAGGGCTTAAGACCTGCTTCGGCGAGCGTGAGCGCAGCGAAAAGGCCGGCGCATCCGGCGCCGACAACGACGGGGCGCTCTTTGGATGCGTCGGAAATGGGGGAGGGGAATGAAGGCTCATCGTCTTCTATCGCGCGTACGAGCGAGCGGTCACGTTCGGAAACGCTGTCGACCGCTTCTCGCTCGAGGTGGGGACTGGTCAGCTCAACACGAAAGCTCAGGATAAAATGGACGTCTCGTTTTTTGCGAGCGTCGATTGACTTGCGGTGGAGCTCGATGGACTTGATCTCGGAGTCTTTGCAACGTAGGACGCGCTTGGCGACTCGCTTGCCAACAATGAGGCAGGCATTTTCATCGCCGGCTTCATCGAGCGAAGCGTTGACTTGGGTGATTTCGATCATCGAGGTCTCCTTAGAGGCAAGAAAGAGGCCGTCCGGTATCCCAGACGGCCCGAATGCGTTTTTGATTATAGACTGCGCGGCTACAGGCTGCTTGCAGCGCGAATGCCCGAGAGCCATGCCCACGCAAGGTTAAAGCCTCCGCAATCGGCGTCGATGTCGAGCGCTTCGCCGCAGACGTAAAGCGGGGCGTCGACAACGCTGCGCGCGCGTAGACTGGGTGTTGAGATACTCTCGACAGATACGCCACCACGCGTGACCTGTGCCGAGCGCTCCTCGGCTGTTCCCTCAACGAGCAACTTAAAGTGCTTGAGGATCGAGACCAGGTGGATGACATCGTTGGAGCCTGGATGGCACTGCTCGAACGCCGTGCAGACGACGCGGGAGAGTTGCGGGGCGAGCATGCCGTCGAGCCAACGGGGATCGCGGGGCGAAAAGCCGCCGAGCAGCTCAACGCGCCGGTTGAGCATATCGAGCAGCTCGTCTTTGGAGAGGTCGGGGAAAACGTCGAGCAGGATCGTATCACCGCGCTGGATACGACGGGAGAGGTTGAAGACAGCGACGCCCGAGATGCCGAAGGCTCGAAACAGGACTTCACCGTCTTCGTGCCAGAGCTCATTATGATTGCGGGCGAGCGTCAAGCGGGCGCGGACGCGCAGGCCGTCCAACGTCTTGAGTGCCGCCCGATCGCCGACGACCGTTGCCGATACGGGGCAGAGGATGGGGCGCAGCGAAGTGAGGGGGAGGCTAAACGTATCGGCGATACCGGTGGGGTTGCCACCCGTGGCGATAATTACGGCATGTGCCTCCAGGGCCTCGTTCTTGCGAGGGACATCGGCGAGCGCTTTCCGAAGCGAGCGGAGCTCCGTTTTTCGGTCGTCGTGCTTTTTTGCCTTGAGCGCCCGCGCTGGACGGTCTATTTGGAGTGTCCAGCCTTCGGAAGCTTTGTGCGCCGAGGCAACGTTGGCTCCGCAGATTAAGGTAATACCTAGGCGGTCGCAAACGTTGAGAAGCGCGTCGCGCACCGATTCTGCGCGAAGGGAGCGCGGGTATAGCCGGCCTTCCTCGGAGGTTGTCATGATGCCCAGCGAGGAGAAGAAACCCATAAGCTCTTGTTCGGGTTGGGGGCCCATGACAGATTCGACGAATGCGGGGTGGTTATACCGCTGAGGATCAATCGATTCGTTGGAGAGGTTGCAGCGGCCGTTACCGGTCGCAAGGAGCTTTAGGCCGCAGGCGACATCGCGCTCAACGATGCAGACGCTTTTGCCAGCACGTGCGGCCGTAATGGCGGCGGCGAGGCCTGAAGCCCCGCCGCCGATTACCAGGACGTCATAGAAGGCGCTCGTGTTCACTTAGGCCTCGTCGGTCTCGTGCGGGGTAATAGCCTCGACGGCAGAGACTGCCTTGGGCAACATGCCATCGGGCAGCGCGGTCTCAACCTCGCCCTTATCGCAGGCCTCGGCGAGTGCCGGATTAATGGGAAGCGTGCCCAAGATGTCGAGGTTATAGCGCTCTGCGACCTCGGGGAGCTTGCTTTTGCCAAAGACCTCGATCTTCTTGCCGCAGTCGGGGCACTCGATATAGCTCATGTTCTCGACGATGCCCAGAATGGGGACGTTCATCTTCTCGGCCATGTTGACCGCCTTGGCGACGATCATCGAGACCAGGTCCTGCGGGCTCGTGACGATGACGATGCCGTCGACGGGCAGCGACTGGAAGACGGTGAGCGCGACGTCGCCTGTTCCCGGAGGCATGTCGACCAGCAGGTAGTCGATGGGGCCCCACGAGGTCTCGCTCCAGAACTGCCTAATGGCGCCTGCGATGACCGGACCGCGCCAAAGGACGGGGTCGGTCTCGTTTTGGAGCAGAAGGTTGGAGCTCATGACCTTGACGCCGTGCTCGGAGATTTCGGGCAGCATGAGGTTGCCAAGGGCATGGACGTGGCGTCCGCTCATGCCGAACATCTTGGGGATAGAGGGACCGGTGATGTCGGCATCGAGGACGCCGACCTTGTGGCCGTGACGGGCAAGCTCGGTGGCGATGGCACCGGTGACAAGCGACTTGCCGACACCGCCCTTGCCGGAAAGCACGGCGATGACGCGTTTGACCTCGGACAGCGTGTTCTCCTCAAATTGCGACGGCGACGTTTGTCCGCCGGCGGCCTGTGCGTGCTCGCAACCCATGTATGACTCCTTTGTATATGTTGGGGCCGGAGCCCCGTGATGTGACACGAGCGTCATTGTACCCTCGTTTGCGAGCGGGAGTCATTTGCGATGCATTTGGGCCGAGCGTGCTTGCAATACGATGGGCCCAAGCGAATGGGCGGGCTTACTGAACTTTGCTGGCGAACTCGAGGTATTGCATGCGCTGCAGCTTGTCGATCGTCGAGGTGTATGGGCTGTCTTCAGATTCCAAGTTGTAGCGCAGCCCGTCGGCACCGAGATAGCCGGCGACATTGATGGTGGGCACATCTGACCTTGTTGCAAGCAGGGCCTTTTGATAGTCGGTGAGCGGGGCGCCGATCTTATTAAGGGTAATGGCTGCAATCTCGTTTGCCCCGACGGTGTCGTAGACGTTGAGCTCGGTATTGCCGGCGATTTCATAGTTAGCCCAGACGAAATAGGTCGACTGATAGATACGGAAAGCGTGGCTTGCCGTATCTTCCTGAGGGTACAGCTCATCGTTGAGAGTCGTTGCGGCGCTCGGCTGATGGTCGCCAAAAAAGACAAGGACAACCGGTCTGCTGATATTGCGGAGCTCGTTGATAAAATACTCGAGGTCCCGGTCGGACGCGTTGATGCAGGTAAGATAGGTGTTGAGCGCGCTATTGGCGCCCTCGCTGGCTCCTTCGACCCAATAGTTTGTCAGCTCTTCGGCGGGAACGGTGCCATAGTCGTAGCCGCCGTGATTTTGCATCGTGACGTCAAAGATGAACTGCGGCGCTTCGTCGGTTCTAAGCAGGTCGAGTATCTTGTCGTAGGTGGCGTAGTCGCATACGCCGGCATGGTAACAGGGCGCACCTTCGAAATCGCCGATTGAAAGAAAGTCTCCAAAGCCCAGCTGCTGATAGATCTTATCTCGATGGTAGTTGACGGGGTTTTGCGGGTGCATAGCGGTAGCGGTATACCCAAGCTCTTTAAGGTCCTTTGCCAGGCTGTTGACGCCATTCATCTGATACAGCTGATAGGGGATCTTGCCTAATCCGACAAAGGCCGTTGTCGCTCCGGTCAAAAATTCGAATTCGGAGTTTGCCGTTCCGCCACCGGTGACCGAAGCGAGCATGGTGCCGCGAACAAGTGTGTCGGGAAGCGAGTTGTAGAATGCGGGGCCGGTGTACCCGGCCGCCTGGAGCTGCTCAAAGCACGAAAGGTCGCTAAAACTCTCGTTCATGACGGCAACAATCGTCGGCTTGATTTCATTGAACTGGGCAACGGCAGCCGCGCGCTGCTCGCTCGAGCCATACGTGCTGTCGTAGGCGGCGGCGAGCTCCTGCTCGATGCTCTGCGCCTCATCGGGCGTATAGCCTTCGGGCTTCTCAATGGGCAACTCGTTGACCATTTCGGTGAACGAAGTGATAAAACCCTGAGACGTATATGTGGTGATGGGCTGCCAACGGTCAAATCCAAAATCCAGCGCCTGCTCCAAGTCGATGCTGGAAAAGCCTGAGAGCCCCACAACGGTCACTAGCAGAAAAGCGCAGAGGTTAGCGGCGATTGCGGGGAAGACATGGGTGGGCGTACGGAGCTTTCGCGGTCGGATAAGCGAAAGAAGCCCCAGGGAAATCTCCAGCAGGGCGAGAGAGGTTACGATTCCGGCGGTAAAGGTAAACTCGTATCCCTCGCTCACTTCCATTGCGGTGCCAAGGGCCAAGATATCGCTTGGCAGGATGGCTTCGCCTTTAAACGTTATGACGAAGTGCTCGGCAATGCCAAGGATGCAACAGGCGACGGGCACGAGGGCCATGACGCCTCCATGACGCTGTCCCAGCAAATAAAGGGAGAGCAGAACCGTCGCGAGCAGCCCGACGGAAAACCCGAATGAGTTGGCGGGAATGCGATAGAACGTTTCGTTACAGGCAATTTCGAGTGAAACGAACGAGAGCGCTGAAACAGCGGCGATGACAAGGATGTCACGGCAAATACAGGCAACCGTTCCCGTCGCAAGATCGGTTTGGTCGATAAGTCCCGAAACCAAGGGTTCGACAAGAAGTATGACGGCGGCAGCACCGAGCGCCGAATAAGAAAGGACCCATAGGGAACTGTCCTCATTTACGAGCAATTGATTCGTAATCCATGCAGCTACCACGCCGAGTGGGATGAGGAGCGTCGCGCACCAAAAGACGCGGGCAATGGGCGGCTTTTCATTGTGTTTGATTGAAAAATACACGCGCACGACGACGGTGGCCACGATAAGGACGGCGATGAATATGGGCAGATTGGCCATGTCGCTCGAAGTGATTTCAAGGGGGATATCTTCGGTCATGGACGTTCCTCTGTTACAGCAAACTAAGTTCAGTATTAGATTACTGTAACCTCTCCACGGTATTTCGAGAAACAAAGCACCCGATATGCAAAGCTAAAGGTCTGCGAATCTTGTATTACGAACATCTGTGCGCGTCGAGTGCGCTAAACTCATCGGCAGTATGATTCGATGCAATAGGAGGCAAGGAGCTTCCATGTCTGATTCTTCTATCGTTATTCGCGGCGCTCGTGAGCACAACCTCCGCGATATCGATGTTTCCATTCCGCGTGACCAACTCGTGGTCATTACCGGTCTTTCTGGCTCGGGCAAGAGCTCGCTGGCATTTGACACTATCTATGCCGAGGGCCAGCGTCGATACGTCGAGAGCCTTTCGAGCTATGCGCGCCAGTTCTTGGGCCAGATGGACAAACCCGACTTGGATTCAATCGACGGCCTTTCGCCGGCGGTGTCGATCGACCAAAAGACGACGTCTAAAAACCCTCGCTCGACGGTTGGCACCGTAACCGAGATTTATGACTATCTGCGCCTGCTGTTCGCCCGTGTGGGCACCCCGCACTGTCCCGAATGCGGCCGCGTCATTGAGCGCCAGACGACCGACCAGGTTGCCGACAAGGTCTTGGCGGCGGGGGAGGGCCGCCGCGCGTTTGTGCTGGCACCGGTGGTGCGCGGGCGAAAAGGCGAGTACTCCAAACTGTTTGAGGACCTTCGCGCCGAGGGCTTTAGCCGCGTGCGTGTCGACGGTGAAGTGCGCTCGCTCGACGATCCGATCGATCTGGACAAGAAGTTCAAGCACGATATCGAGGTCGTGGTCGATCGCATCGTGATCCGTGAGAACTCTCTGGGCCGTATAGCCGAGTCTGTTGAGCAGGCGACCGCGCTGGCTCACGGCAATGTAAACGTGTACATGCTGCCCGATCGTGATGCTCCCGAGGGGACCGAGGGCGAGCTGCTGGAGTATTCGTTAGCCTTGGCGTGCCCGGAGCATGGTCACTCCATTGACGATCTTCAACCGCGTGATTTTTCGTTCAACGCTCCCTATGGCGCATGTCCTGAGTGCGACGGCCTGGGCTTTAAGAAAACCGTTGATGCCGAGGCGCTGATCGAGGACCCCTCGAAGTCCATTGCCGACGGAGTCTTTGGTAGTCTGTTCGGCAATTCGAACTACTATCCGCAGATTTTTGCTGCGGTCTGCAAACACTTTAAGGTGAGCGCCGATACGCCGTGGGAGGACTTGCCTCCTCGCGTGCGTCGTGCATTCTTGGATGGCCTGGGCGATACGAAGATCTCGGTCGACTACCAAAAGCTCGACGGACGTCGCAGCCAGTGGGATACCAAGTTTTCGGGCGTTCGCAACATCCTGTACGAACGCTATACCGAGACGACGAACGAGAACACCAAGGCGCGCCTGGAGAAGTACATTCGCGAGGAGCCGTGCTCGAGCTGCCACGGCGCTCGTTTGCGCCCTGAGATGCTCGCCGTCACCGTGGGCGGCAAGTCCATTTACGAGGTTTGTTGCCTGTCGTGCCGTGAATCGCTCGAGTTTTTTGAGGGCCTGGAACTCACCGAGCGCCAACAGTTTATCGGCGGCCGTATCGTCAAGGAAATCCTGGAGCGCTTGCGTTTTCTGGTCGATGTTGGACTCGACTATCTGACGCTCGATCGTGCCTCGGCGACGCTTTCCGGTGGCGAGGCGCAGCGTATTCGACTGGCAACGCAGATCGGCGCGGGTCTCATGGGCGTGCTCTATATTCTGGACGAGCCCTCGATCGGTCTTCATCAGCGTGACAACGAGCGCCTGATTAAGACGCTCGAGCGCCTGCGCGATATCGGCAATACCGTTATCGTCGTCGAACACGACGAGGATACAATCCGTGCCGCCGATTACGTGATCGACATGGGGCCCGGCGCCGGCGTCAACGGCGGACACGTAGTCGCGGCGGGAACGCCTGCCGATATCATGGGGGGGCCCGCTGGACCCACA
>UQHR01000049.1 GCA_900540905.1 uncultured Collinsella sp.
TCCGGCGCCTGCTCTGCTGCTGCAGGCGCCGGAGCGGGCGCCGGGGCGGGTGCCGGCTGCGGTGCGGCCTGCTGCTGTGCCTGGCCGGCGGCAAACAGCTGACTGGCGTTCATGCCGCCCATGCCGCCTGCCATGCCCATGCCCATAAAGCCGGCCATCGCGCCGTTGGGGTTGGCGGCTGCTGCGCGCATCGCGTCGCTCTGGGCGCTGGCGATGTTGGCGGCTGCCATGGTGGGATCGCGCATGACCGCGGCCTTCTGCAGGTCCTTGATCATCTGCTCGTCTTCTTGCGAGGCGGCGATGGAGTTGACGCCAAAGCTCACAATCTCGACACCGCGCAGGTCACGCCAGTCGGCAGAGAGGACCTCGTTGAGCGCGCGGGCGAGCTCGGTGGTGTGGCCGGGGATGGCGCTGTAGCGAATGCCCATCTCCGAAATCTTGGCAAAGGCGGGCTGCAGGGCGGTGAGCAGCTCGGACTTAAGCTGGCTGTCGATCTTGTCGCGCGTATAGCTATCGGTCACGTTGCCGCACACGTTGGTGTAGAACAGCAGCGGGTTGGTGATACGGTACGAATACTCGCCGTTGCAGCGAACGGAGATGTCGACATCCAGGCCAATGTTGTTATCGACCACGCGGAAGGGCACAGGCGAGGCGGTGCCGTACTTGTTGCCGATGATCTCCTTGGTGTTGATAAAGTAGACGCGCTGGTCCTTGCCCGCGTCGCCGCCAAAGGTAAAACGGCTGCCGATATTGGCGAACGTCTCCTTGATGGAGTCGCCCAGGTTGCCGCTAAAGACGCTCGGCTCGCTGCCGGTGTCAAAGACAAACTCGCCGGGCTCCAGCGCAACCTCGATGATCTTGCCGTTTTGCACCACGAGCATGCCCTGGCCGTCGTTGACGGCGATGACGGAACCATTGGAGATGACGTTGTCCTCGCCGCGCGTGTTGGAGCTGCGGCCGCCGGTGCGTTTGCTGCCTTTGCAAGCCAAGACGTCAGCGGGCATCGATTCGCAATAGATAAATTCTTTCCACTGGTCGGCCATGACGCCGCCGGCAGCTCCCAATCCAGCTCTCAAGAGTCCCATGGTGATTTTCCTTTCTCGTCAAAGGTCGGGTGGTATTGGTCAGAATGGCTAATCGTCCTTGTTGTCCTTCATGACGACCGAGGTCTCGGTATGGCTAAAGGTGTCGTGCTTCTCGGTCAGGTCGAGCTCGCCACAGTAGCAATCGGCGTGGGTGGCCTCGTTGGCCGTCTTGAGCTGGCCCACCAGCAGCACGTCTGCGATGACCACGATGATCAACGGCGCGACGATGTTGATGAGGATGCCCTCGACATCAAAGGTGAGGTAGTCCGGATCGAAGGCATTCCCACCCATAAAGAGAATCTGGGAGAGGACAAACCCGATCACAAAGAACAGCACCGAGGCGATAGCGAGCTTGGGCTTGGAGCAGGGGAGCTCGCCGACCATGCGACCGGTCTGGCCGTTCATGGCAAACAGATAACTCTTGCCGTTCCACGAGGTGGAAAGCATCCACACGGGGAACAGGGCGTAGTCGCTGTCTTCCCAGGTGTAGTCGAGCTGCTTGCTTTCGACCGTGGCGTCGTCATACTCGTCGACGACGGTCTCGCGCAGGGCCGAAATCGTACTTTCTTCCATACGACGCTCGGCGCGCGCCTTGCAGGTCTCGCAATCCTCGTCGTAGCGGTTGGCGATGTATCCGGGCATATAGGCGACCGAGAACGGGCGCAGCGCGTCGTAGTCAAACGGCTCGATGGCGTCCATGTGGCCGTCGGGCATCTTGGACGATCCGTCGACGGGCACGCGCTCAAACGAGATATTGCCCTTACGGTAGGCATCGTAGTGGTCGGTGGTCGTGACGGTGCGGTCGGATTCCTCGGTTACGGTCTCGTTGGTCGCATCAAAGCACACCTCGCCGTCCACGCGGGCGCCGTAAAGCCAAAACGGCACGTAAACGCCTTGGACTTCGTCGATATGGTTGCCGGTGACAAAGCTCTTGGGCAGTAGGATCTTGCCCTTATAGTGCTCCTTGAGTGCGGCCATAACGTCGTCGCGCTCGAGCTTAAACGGGATCACCAGGTCGGGTGAGAAATCGCCCGAGAGCTGGCCAGGCGCCACGGCGGAGTTGCCGCAGTATGGGCAGGTGGTCACGGCGACAGTGCCGTCCGAGACCAGCTCGGCACCGCACGACGAGCAGATGTAGCCGGCGTTTTGAGCCAGCTCCTGCACGGCATCGTCGACAGCAGGCTTGGGGGCCGCGGCTGCGGCATCGGCTTTGGCATCTGCCTTGTCCTGGCGCTCGCGATAGAGAGCCTCGACCTCTTCGACTTCAAAGCGCGAGTCGCAGTAGTCACAGACGAGCTTTTGCTCGGCGCTGGCAAAATGCAGCGGGCCGCCACACGCGGGGCACTGATAGTTAACGCTCTCGAAGGCCATGATCGGTCCTTTCGCTGCCGGAGGCTATGCGCCGATGGCGCCGCCGCAGTATTCGCAGCGCCCACTGGCATCGGGAATGGTGGTTGCGCCGCTGAAGGGGCAGGTGACCGCGGTCTTGGGGGCCTTGGCGGCAACGACGCTGTCGCGCGTTTCCTGGCGCAGCTGTACCAGCGCGTCGCGAACTTCGGTTGCCTGGCGCTTGGCCTCGCGGTATTCGATGGAACCGCGCTGATCGATGGTGGAGTCGTTCACGCGCAGGTTGATCTCGGTAAAGTACGGCGTGTTGACGTGGATGGTCAGATTAAAATCGTAATCCAGGTCGTAGCGCGGCGGGTTGTAGCTCTCACGCTCGCCGTCCTTGGTCTCGCGATAGATCTCGGTGCGATGCTCGTCGATATCCATATCGCAGCCGAGTACCTGTGAGAACTCGATGATGTCGGGATTGGCGTCGCGCCAGCGGCTCTGCGAAGTGATGATTAGCAGGCCCGCGTCCTCATCGAGCATGATGTTGGTGCGCCCGGCAGAGAGCGTGCGTGTGGGGTTGAACGACGCCAGACGCTCGGCATTGGCCTCGCGGTAGGCGAGTTGCTCGCGGATATCGTCCGCGGTGCTGGAGCGATAGCCGTGGAAGTAGGGGGAGAGCTTGCCGGCGCACTCTTTGCACAGGTAGCCTTCGCTGATCTTGGTCTTTCCCAAAAGTCCCAGCTCGGTACCGCAAATCGCGCACTCTTTCTTCTCGAACATCTTGTCAAAGAAGCCCATGGTTGCCTCCCATCAACAGGTAGCGTGTGTCACTTTTGATGATGGGGGAGTGCGCGATCTTTCACGATACCCAGACGGCTCAAGAGGTCTCCACAACTGGGACACATGGCCCATTTTTCATCCCCAAATAACTTGCGGTGAAATAGTTCCTAAATGTGGGCCATAGAAGGCCAAACAGGAACTATTCCACCGCAACTTCTGGGTAGTCATCGGGGACGTTCTTAAACGACTAGTCGTTGGGGGCAGTCTTCGGCCACTCATTGGGGACGTACTTAAATGAGTGGCGGTTGGGGACACTCCGTGCCGAATGTGGGTGCCGCCGCTTGCTACGCGACGGTGATGGCGACCTGGGCGTAGCGGGTGCAGGGGCGCTCGGCGCGGGTTTTAACGCTGAGGGTGAGCACGAAGCGGTCACCGGGCTGCGCGTCGGCGGGTACGGTGAACGTGGCGTCCGTCGCGCATTCCTGCCATAGCGACAGATCTTGAGCGCCTGCATAGCGCGACGGTCCCATGGTGACATTCCAATGAGCATCGAAGCCCCTGCCATCGGGGTCGACGATGGTCGCTGCAAGAGCAACGCGCTCGCCGGCCGCGGCGCTCATGTCGCCCGTGACCTCGGCAACATACGCCGGATGCGAGCAGGCCGCGGGCTCATGGGCGCACCACTGCGCGCGAGCGGCGAAGTCTTCCTGGTAGGCGCGCAGATAGGGGTTGGGGTTGCCGTCCACCGGCGTACCTATGGCAGCAAAACCGGCAGGCGCATCTGAGTCGGGATGCCCGTCAAGGAACATGCGGCCGAGCAACGTGTCAAAGTCGCGGTTATCGATGCCGCGCAGGCCAAACGGCAGCAGCGGAATATAGGTCATCGAGTCGCCCTCGGCCATAAAATCGCCGCGCTCAAATTGCATCGCAGGCATGCCCTCCAGGCCCCAGTCCAAGCGCGCATGCTTGCCAAACTGGAACCTCTCGGGCTCGTTTTCGTACACCTTGCCATCGCCATAGAGCATATAGCGCGCCATAAGGGGACCGTTGCCCTGCGTGAGATTTTGCTCGGGCCAGGGAGCCTGAAAGAGCGGCAGCGTATCGGGCTGAGCCATCTTGGCATCGACATAGCCGCCATACATATAGGGCACACGCCAAAAGATGAGATCGGGGAAGAGCTCACGCCCATGGTCGAGCCAAGAATTGTCCTGCCCCACGCCATCGGCAACGCCCATCACGCGCACCTTCTGATAGACATGCTGCTGCACAGAAGGCCATTCAGGCGTATCACGATAGCGCTCAGCAATACTCATCAGGGCGCGAACAATGGTATTCATGCCGCCCCAGCTGAGCAGCCAAAGCGTACGCGGGTCATCATCCAAGATTGCCTGAGCAATCACGCGCGAACCCTCAGTCTCCTCACGCACATCGCCCTCAAAGGCAACGTTGCCCACAAAGGTACGCTCAATCATCTGAGCCGGCGAAGGAAACGGCGGCTCACCGGCAGCGGCCGCATTAGCCTGCAGCTGAGGCCAAGCCTGGGCATATTCATTGCTCCAGAGGCTCTCGATCCAATGCTCAGGAAACGGTCGATACTCACGAAGCTCCCCAGCCGTGGGATCAGGTTCATGGGGCACAACATTCCACTCATAAGAGCGACGCCCTTTAGTCCGCCAATGCGGATTCACCTCGCCGAGCGTATGGACGCCATCCCCAAGAAAGTGATACTGCGAAGCCGTATACACCACAGCCTGCACATCAAGCAAGTTAAGATACAGAGCCAAATGAACGAGCGAGTTCATATCATCGACTTCCATATCAGTAGTAACAATCACCCGAGTTAAATCGCGAGTCATAAGAAAGCTCCAACCAAAATCATTTCAGCCAGTTACGCGCAAGGCAAGACGGGACCCACGTCCCCATCGCCGTCAACCCGGCGGCCCGCCGGAAGCGCTCACCCAGGGTCAACAGCAACGGAAACGCAGCGGGGCCGAGGGCTTACCTCTGAAAATATTCCGCAGGGGGCGGCCCGGTTGCACAGCGCGAAGCGCGTGGTGCAACCGGGCCGCATGCCCGAGGACATTTTCAGAGGTAAGCCCTCGGCCCCGTGATGGGATAGATTACCTGTCGACCCTGGCCGACCACTCCCAGCAGCCCACCGGCTCGCCGTCGATAAGTACGTTGCCCCCGTCGAAGTCTTGATAACACAGGTCGTTGAATTGGTGGATCCACACGCCATGGTTGAACGTCTTCTTGGGCGAGCCGTCGGCCTCGCGGTAGCGCCCGGTCAGGTCCTCGACATGGCTAAAGTAGGTGAGATGCACGTTGGCGCCGGCAGCGCGCAGGCGAGCCGTGAGCGGCAGCACGGTCTCCTGCGGTATCACGAGCTCATCGCCCTTGGAGTGCGTAAACCACAGCGGTGTCTTGGCAAGGGCAGCAACGTCCTCGTCCGTGGCGTTGTACCACGGCGCGCAGCAGGGAAGGCCCGCGGCGAAGAACTCGGGGTAGTCGGCGCACAGGCGCAGCGTCATAAAGCCGCCGTTGGAAAGGCCAGCGACCACGATGCGGTCGGTGTCGATGCGGTCGGCATGCTCGGCGACAAACTCGTCGATGAGCGCCTTAATGACGGGGGAGTAGATGCTCTGGTTGGAGTGGCCGAGCTGCTCAGTGCCGTTGTCCATCCAAAACGTGGGCGACTGCGGCACGAGAACCCAGGCAAAGCCGCCAAAGTAGCGTTGGATCTGCGCCTGGCTGATGGCCGTCACGCGGTTGCCGGTATAAGCGCGCGTGGCGCCCTCGCCTTGCGTAGCGCCCTTGCCCTCGCCAGCGCCGTGCAGGTACACCACGAGCGGGGCCTTCTGGGGCACGACTGTCGTTTCGGGCGCGAAGGGGTTGAAGCAGGCGGAGTCCTCGGCCTTAAAGCTGGGCTCAAAGAAGCCGTACTCGAGCGCGATGCCGTTGACGGCGGTCTTTTGCGTGGCATTGCTCCAGCCCTTGAGCGCGGGACAGATGTCGCCGCGGCAGGTGTCAAAGACCAGGCCGCAGGTTGGATCGTCACCGTCATTGCCGGGAAGGGCCGCGAGCTGCGTGATGCGCAGCTGGTCGTCGAGCAAGCGCGAGCCCATCACGCTGCCCTCGATCTTCTTGGTCAGGCGCTGCTCGGCGATCTCGAGCGCCACATGGGTGCCAAAGGCGAGCTTGCGTCCGCACTCATCGCACGGATAGGCGGCGAGGACGTCGACATAGCCTACGGAAGGTGCGGCGTGGTCGGCGCCGCGCTCTTTGCGCATCAGGATCTCGCCCGTGCGTTCATGGCGCTCTACATATATATGGAAGGTGCGCGCATCGATATCGTTGGCGCGAACGGTGCACGGCAGGTCGAGCACGACTTTGCTGATCCAGGGGCCAAAGTCTCCCAGCGTGGTGACGGTTGCGTAGGTGCACGATTTGAGTTCCATGAGCTGCCTCCTCTGCGCCGCGAGTGGTAAACATCAGCGGCAATACAACTTAAACATGTTTAGTTTAATGCAGAACTACAGAACAGGAAGATGAACTCGGTAAACGGTCAAAATGAACACTCAACAAATTACTAAACATTCGTTTATCACCATTTAGCAGGGCTTTTGTTGATGGGTCAACAAAGAATAGAGGTGTTTACCAAATTAAAAGACCACGTAAATAGGCATTTAGCAGCAGAGCGTCAAATAGACAATCCCTTACCGTTCAAGTACGTTCACCCCCGATTTCCTACCGTTCACCGGACTACAGACGGCAAAATTGCCACAAATTAGACGTTTCGTGTAAACATAAGCCAGTAAACGTTCAGTAAACACATTGTTTACGACAGCGTATCCAAGGGTTCGGTAGCCGTAAGGGGTTATAGTCGCCGAGCCAAAGGCGTGCCTACGCCCAAACGAGTAGGCACACGATGATATGGGGAGGGGTCCCATGGCAGTAGATAACAAGCAGATTGCCACCGATGTCCTCGAGCTCGTGGGCGGTGCGGAGAATGTTTCCGTCGCCACCAACTGCATGACGCGCCTGCGTCTGACGCTCAAGGACAACAACAAGGCCGACGTGGAGAAGATCAAGAAGGTCAAGGGTGTTCTGGGTTGCCAGTTCGCCGGCAGCCAGCTCCAGGTCATCATCGGCCAGAACGTGCCCAAGGTGCTCGCCGAGCTCGTCGCCATGTCCGGCGTCAAGCAGGGTGCCGCGGTCGACGAGAACCTCGATGCTCCCAAGGAGAAGTTCGAGCTCAAGAACCTGCCGAACATCATCCTCGACTATCTGTCGGGCTCCATGACCCAGCTGATCCCGCTGCTCATGGCCGGCGGTCTTTTCCGCACCATCGCTGCGGTCCTCGGTCCCACCATGCTCGGCGTTCTCTCTGACACCGATCCGACCTACACGTTCCTCTACACCACCCTGTACGAGGCCACGTTCACCTTTATCCCCATCTACCTGGGCTATGCCGCCGCTAAGAAGCTCGGCGCCTCCCCGGTTCTGGGCATGCTCCTCGGCGGCGCCCTCATGGCCCCGTCCGTCGTGAGTGTCGCGACCCAGGATGGCGGCGGAATCATCTCCGTCTACGGCATTCAGATCGCCGCTGCCAACTATCAGCAGTCCGTCCTGCCGATTATCCTTTCGGTGCCTGTCCTCTACTTCGTCGAGAAGTTCTTTAAGAAGGTCATGCCCGACGTGCTCTCCACGGTCTTCACGCCGTTCTGCACCATGATCGTTACCATCCCCATCGCCTTCATCGTCCTCGCCCCGCTCGGCAACGAGATCGGCAGCCTCATCGCTAACGCCCTCTTCGGTCTCGCTGACATGGGTGGCATCGGTATCCTGCTCGTCATGGCCGTCCTCGGCGCCTTCTGGCAGCTCTTCGTGGTCTGCGGTATGCACATGCCCGTCATCCTGCTCGCTCAGGTTCAGATCATCGCTGCCGGCTACGATCCCTTCGTCTTCGTTTCCACCAACTGCGCTATGGCCGCTGTCTGGGGCTGCGCCTTCGGTGCCTTCCTCAAGATGAAGAACCCCGACGAGAAGGGTCTTGCCCTGGGCTACGTCATCTCCGCCATCGCCGGCGGCGTCACCGAGCCCGCACTCTTCGGTATCCTCATGCGCTTCCGTCGCACCATGTTCGGTATGTTCATCGGCGGTGCCATCGGCGCTGTGTTCTCCGGCCTCATGGGCGTTACCTATTACCTCGCTGGCGGTGCCTCCAACTTCCTGGTCTTCACCAACTACCTGCAGGGTGGCCAGATGAACACCGTCTGGGCTATTGTCGGTATGGCAATCTCCTTTGTCATCGCCGCTGCCGTCGTCTTCGTCGCCGGCTTCTCCAAGGAGGAGCTCGCCGAGATGGAGGCCTAAGGCCAAACCATTCGGTCGCATACGACCTTACCTACACGACAGGGCCCCGTCAGGCGCAAGCCCGGCGGGGCCCTTCTTGCAAGGTAGACTGGAGTGGGCAAGTGGTGTCCGCCCGCAGGGGTTTGTTAAACGGCGGGGGCTTTCGCATCAGGGGTTACCGCGAAAGCTTCTGCCGGTTCGCAATTCCTTTATCGAGCGAAAGGACATGCAGATGAGTTTGGGAAAACTGACCGTCAACGGTCGTCAGGACGGTTTTTTGTGCGAGGGCAAGCCGTTCTTTTGGTTTGCCGATACGTGCTGGAGTGCGTTTACCAGCATCCCCGAGGCCGACTGGGACTACTATCTGACCCGCCGCGCCGAGCAGGGCATGAACGTGCTGCAGATTAACACGCTGCCGCAGTGGGATCGCTGCTGCCCCGACCTGGGCATTTGGCCCTATGCCAGCGAGGACGGCGTGCACTTTGATTGGTCCCGTCCCAACCAGGCATATTGGGACCGCGCCGCCGCCATGTGCCGTGCTGCCGTCGAGCACGGCATCCGTCCGGCGCTCGTGCTTATGTGGTGCAACTACGTGCCCGGTACCTGGGGTGCCAAGATCGCCGAGCGTTGCGGCGCCGAGGTTATGCCGCGTGAGGAGGTCCGTGCCCACGTTGCCCGCGTCGTCGAGAACCTGGGCGAGTTCGATCCCGTCTATGTGGTGACGGGCGACACGGACTTTGCCGGTGACGAGGCGATTGCCTATTACGAGGATGCGCTCGACGAGGTTGCGAAGCGCGCGCCCGAGGCCCTGCGTACCATGCACATCAATCGCGGTAACCGCACGATTCCCGCGCAGTATTTGGACCGCCTGGACTTCTATATGTTCCAGCCCGGCCACAACTACGAAGGCCAGCCCGAGGCCTGGCACCTGCCGCAGGACTTTATCGCCAGCTATCCCAAAAAGCCGATGGTCAACTCCGAGCCCTGCTACGAGCAGATGGGTGCGTCGCGCAACGTGTACTGGCGTTTTACCGCGCAGGACTGTCGCGCGAGCGTGTGGTCTTCGATCCTTGCCGGCGCCAGCGCGGGCGTGACCTACGGCGCCCACGGCGTTTGGAACTGGCAGACATCGCGCAGCCAGGGTTCGGTGCTGGGCGAGGGCTTTGACATGCCGTTCCGCTGGCAGGAGTGTCTGCAGTTTGCGGGCGTGTGGGACTTTGCCGCCATCGAGCATGTGCTTGCCGGCCTGGGTGCCACGGCGTGCGATGACGCCCTTGCCGTGGTTCCCGCACAGGAGCTGCTCGACGATGCGCGCGAGGCCATCCGTGTGGCGCGTATTGGCGAGCGTGTCGTCACCTATCTGCCGCGCACCACGGCACTTACGTTTAAGCTCGATAGTGCGCGCGGCTGGTCGGCGACGGCCCTCGACATGGAGGCCAAGCGTATCGCCAAGCTGCCCGTTCGCGACAATGGCGACGGCACCGTGCGCGTGGCTCAGCATTCCTTTGAGCACGACGCCCTGGTGATCCTGACGCCCGAGCACTAACGCTCGAGCTTCGATCCCGAGTTGCTCCCTCGGCCCGGGCACCTCCCTCCCTTTTCCGATATCAACAACCCAGTCCCCTTTATATGTTGCGGTGGAATAGTTCCTAAATGACAGCCCGGGCCGGTCAAACAGGAACTATTTCACCGCAACTGCTGTTGGGGCATTTGCGCCGGATGCGTAACAGTTCGGGCATTGCGTGGATACTAAGACCCATTCTCCATTAAAATGGTTTTCCGGACATCTAAGCGGGTGGGGGTTGCCATGAGGGACCTGGGAGACACAACCGCATACTTGCGCCGGGGCATACGGGAGATTCTGTGCCTGGCGCTTTTCTTTTTCACGTTTTTGGCCGGCGAGTACTTCTTTGACGTACGAGTGGCCGAGTTTGTGCCAGCGAACGAGGTTGTTATCTACGAGAGCATCGCCGTCGGCGCGAGCGTGATTGGCTATTTTGTGCGTCCTCTCCTGTACTATCGCCGTCCCCAGGCAATCGATGCAACGAGCGATATGACGGGCGTGCTGCTGGTGTCGGCATTGCTGCTGTTGATCATGGCAGTGCAGTTTCAGGTCGTGATTGCTGGCGGTCTGGTGGCGTGCTGCGCCTTGGGCTACTGCGGATCGACCGCCCATGCCAATCTGGCGCGGCGTTTTGCGCAGACGCCTTGTCTGGCACGTGCCGTGGCGGTTTCTTATGCTGCGGGCATTTTGGTACAGGTGCTCAACCATATGGTGATGCCTGTGGGCATTCCTCAACAGTTTGCCCTTATCGCCTGTGCGATTGCGCTGGTTGGGCTGCTTCACGGTACCCGCCGAGCTAAATTGCGTGATGAGTCTGCGCCGGAGTTCGAGTTCGAGATTGCCGAGCTGTCGGTCGATGCGTCGGAGCATGGCGCCAAGTGGCGCGATAATCCCGAGGCAAAGGCGGCCTTCCAAGGTGCCGTAGTGCGCTTGACGGTGGCGACCGCCTGCCTCACCGGCGTATTCGCGGCTCTCAACGCCGGTCTTACGACCTCGCATGCCGCCGGCGCCATCGATCTGGGCGACTGGCCGCGCTTGCTGCTGGTCGTGAGCGCGCTTGCCGCCGGCGCCCTGTATGACCTGCGCGGACGCTCGTATATGAATATCATCATGACGTGCGCCGCCATGTTGTCCACGCTCTCGTTCTTTGTGCTTATCACCGATGGCAACGGTGGCAATGCGCTCGCCGCCACGATTATCTTTGGCTCTGTTAGACCAGGATTGACATGCCGACCTGCCGGCTAACTCGCCGTCTCCCCATCGGGCGCCGGCGTCTTGACCCTCATCTCGAACGGCATCCCGCCCTCCCGGACGAGCGCCCTGAGGAAC
>UQHR01000050.1 GCA_900540905.1 uncultured Collinsella sp.
ATATCGGCGGTGCTGTTTCGCGATATTCAACAGTGCTCAAGCGAGCAAATACTCACATAAAGCACCGAATCGTCGTATTTAGGGGGTTGATATATGCAATCGCAGCCAATTGGTCTTAAATACTTTCCAAATGATATGATTCTATCCTAGCAACAGTACTCATATTTGCCATTTTTTGACCACGGGGTCTCCTGGTGGCTTGACCCCCACGCCTCCAGCCCATCTCATGACCGCTAAAGCCATTTAAGACCAGCAGCCACACGTTCCGGCGCGGGCCAGGCACCGTTCACGGAGCGACAACCCACCGTTGCCGAACCAAAATCGATGTCGAGTATCCCAAAAAAACGAAATGCCGTACTCTCATCTCAATAAACTCCTTTAAGACGAGAGTACGGCATTCGAATGTCCAAGCCTTTACATCAATACGCCCTCTTTGGGACCGCACAATTTAAATACGATCAGACGATCGCGCACACCTCCGACCCACACCGACAAATCGTCATTTGCAACAACGGTTCAGACGTACGCTACGCCACACTTGAAGAGTGGGAAGAAGCTGGCGCTTTGTTCGATGAACGAGCGCGAATCGAGGGCATCGTCACCAGCGCGAGCCCAGCACGTGACAAACTCGAGCTCTTTCGCAGTCTCTTTACCGGACGTAAAGATGTTTACGCTCATGGATATCGCAGAAAAGACGGAGGTATCGGCTATACGCCCGCTTGCGCAAACGAGTGGAAGTCGGGAATTTGCCCCAAAGCAGCCCATCAAAGAGTCAAATGCGCAGAATGCGGCAATCGCATCTTCCCCGAATTAAGCGATGCCGCAATCATTGCTCACTTTAAAGGCAACGATGACCGGTTCCGCGATGTCCTTGGGCAATATGTTCTCGACAGGGACTGCAACACGAAAGTTCTCGTCATCGATTTTGACAAAGCGGACTGGAAAGAGGCAACAAATGCCGTACGGCTTGTTGCAAAACGACGGAGCATTAACGCCGCCGTTGAGCGCTCAAGGTCCGGCAACGGCGCACACATCTGGTTTTTCTTCCTCGAGCCAATCGACGCAAAGGCTGCCAGAGAGTTTGGAAGTTACCTCATAACCGAAGCCGCGGCGCTTAATAAAACAATCACGTTCGAGGCCTTTGATCGAATGCTCCCCGCTCAGGTCACTATCCCCGATGGAGGCTTTGGAAACCTCATCGCACTTCCCTTTCAAGGCAAGGCACAACGTGAAGGAAACAGCGTATTTGTAGACGAACAATTCGAGCCCTTTCCCGACCAATGGCTTTATCTGTCGCAAGTCCAGCTGATTCCGCGCTCGACAGTGCAAAATCTGATCGAAACCACTGGGGACAACCCACACGGGCTAGCAACAGTTACGGTGGCAAACAAGACCAAACGGTATGCCCAAACGCCCCGCAAACGGCTACCGCTCACATCGCGGGACTTTCCTTCATCGCTGCCCGTCACACAAGCCGATATGCTGTACATCCCCGAGAAGTCTCTGAGTCCAGCGGCTCAAATGGAAATCCGCGGGCTCGCAACATTCGCCAACCCGGAATTCTTCCGCGCGCAATCTATGCATCAATCAGTATTCGGTAAACCGCGGCTCATAGACCTCAGCGAGCTTAGAGGCGGCTGCGTCGCGATTCCCAGAGGCTGCAAAGCTCAACTTGAGCGACTGCTCCAAGAAACCGGCGTCTCTGTCCACTATTCAGACGAACGCAAATCTGACAATCAAATTGTGATGACATTTAAAGGCGCCCTTCGCCCTGAGCAGCAAATCGCCGCTGATCAGATGCTCATATACGAAGACGGAATCATGTCCGCTCCGACAGGCTTCGGTAAAACCGTCATCGGAGCTTACCTTATTGCCGCCATTGGTCTTCCAACGCTCGTCATCGTTCCCAAGACCGCGCTCATAACCCAATGGAAATCCCAGCTCGAGCGATTTGTCGACATTACGGACAACAGGGAGCCCGTCCGAACCCCAAAAGGACGAATCAGCAAAAAGCAGCCTCCGCTCATCGGGCAAATTGGAGGAGGCAAGACCGCCGTAAGTGGCCTCATCGACGTCGCTTCATTTCAATCGCTGTCTGGCAAAGACCGCCAAACCGGAGAGCCAATAGTTAAGGACCTTGTTCGCAATTACGGCCTCATTATCTGCGACGAATGCCACCATGCCGCCGCGCCGCAGCTCGAGCTTGTTCTCAAGTCTGCCCCGGCCAAATACGTATACGGCCTTTCCGCAACGCCCGAGCGCTCCGACGGTCTTACGCGGGCACTCTCCATGCTCTGCGGCCCGCTTCGCTATGTCATCGATCCAAAAACGCAAGCGATCCAGCAGGGCATCCAGCGCATCGTACGGCCTCGTTTTACCGGAATTCGACTACCGGCCTACGAGCCCGGTGCAAGCTTCAATCAGATTCTCGACCTTCTGTGCGCGCATACGGCAAGAAATGAATTGATTGTCGACGACGCCCTCGAAGCCGCATCAAGCGGTCGACATCCACTTGTGCTTTCAAAAAGGAAAAAGCATGCCGAGGAGCTTTGCAGGCTCTTTCGCGACCGCGGACACGAGCCCATCCTCTTAACCGGGGAAATCGATGCTAAAGAGAGGAAAGCGATATTGAGCAAGCTTCCCGGCTTTGAGCACGAGCACAGAATCATTGTTGCCACCGAAAGCCTCCTGAGCGAGGGGTTCGACCTTGCATATCTCGACAACTTGTTTATTGCGACGCCGATAGCCTGGGATGGCAGCGTAACGCAACAGGCAGGCAGGCTGCATAGAAACTACGACGGCAAACAGCGGGTTGAGATATTCGACTACGTCGACCTGTCGATACCCATGCTCGCCCGCATGTACCAGAAGAGACTCAAGACGTACGCCAAGCTTGGGTACGAAGTCTACGTGACCGGAGGCAGCGAGCAGCCCGATCAAAACATTCTCATAGAGCCGGCGAATGCCGTAGAGACATTGGTTGAAGACATCGTCGACGCCGCCAAGAGCATCTTCATTGCCGCGCCCTACGTATCTGCCGCCTGCCTTGCAAAGCTCGGCGATGCAATCAAAGGCGCCGCTGCCCGAGGGATTGCCCTTGAGATTTACCTTGCCTCGACTCCGCGTGAAGATGCAAAAGAGACTTTGGCCGAAATGAACGTCGAGTATGCCATCAGAGCAGAAGGACGTTTGTGTGCAGCGATAATTGACGAAGAAACTGTCTGGTACGGAACGATCCCGCTGCTAGCTTTCCCAAAGAACGAAGACTGCAGCATCAGGTTCAAAAACAGCGAGATCGCAGCGGAGCTCTTAGACGAAGTCAGCCACAAGGGAAAGCCAGATGCCGCGTCAACAGACGGAACATCTCCATCACTTGCGGTGAAATAGGGACTGTTTTTGGCTTATAAGCCGCAAATCAATCCCTATTTCACCGCAACTTAGAAGTGAGTGGCTAGCTCAGTGGGCCCTGAAATAACTCTTGATGCGAACCCATTCTTACCAGTCGAATCACCGGATTGGTTTTATGCGGCAGGTAGAGAACGACCACGTCGACCAGGCCATCGGAAAGATGAAAATCGATGTGACCGTTGTAATTGCCGCCCGGGTTGGAGAGCTCGTGGGCACCGTACTCTGCCGGAAGCACGCCGTGTGCCGCAAGCTCGGCAACTGCCGCCTTAAACTCGGTTTTTAGCTGCGGGTGGCTCTGCATCGCTCGCTTATAGTCGGCCTTAAACTGAGCCTCGACCTTAATTTCAAACATCGTCTAATCCTCATCGAGGAACGACATCAACTCATCAACGTTATCGAATGACGGGCTGTCGTCTGGCAGAATCCCCAGCTCACGAGCCTCGGCGATCACCATAGCGCGCCTCGTCGCCTCGTTGGGTACCTCCGGCCGCCCCACAATCTCAAACGGAATCTTCCGCTGGTTCACAAGCTGCCGAACAGCAAGGTTGAGATACGAATTAAGGTTCAGGCCAACCGAATCTAAAAACTCAGTCGCCTGCTCCTTAAGCCCCTCCTCGATGCGGACCGTCGTGGGCTTAATCGTTGCAGTAGACATACGCGACCTCCTCGCCCTCGTCTTCTGCATCAGTATACCCAATAAAAATGGCAATCTGATGTTAGATAGCATCAGATTGCCATGCATATTCATGTCGCAGCGGCACGATTGCTCTACATCAGCCCGCTCAGGGCGACGTCGACCGCTTCGTTGAGGTCGTCGGTAATGTGTACCAGATCCGGATCGAGCGGGCTGATCATACCGGCGCTCATCACCGGGCCGTTGAGCCAGTCGAATAGGCCCTGCCAGTACTCGCTGCCCACCAGCACGAGCGGCATGCGCTTGACCTTGTGCGTCTGCACCAGCGTGAGAACCTCGAACATCTCGTCGAGCGTGCCAAAGCCGCCGGGAAATACGATGGCGCCCGAGCTGTACTTAACGAACATGGTTTTGCGCACAAAGAAGTAGCGGAAGTCCATGCCGAGGTTCACGTATTTGTTGAGCCCCTGCTCGTGCGGAAGCTCGATACCCAGGCCGACCGACTTGCCGTTGGCGCTCGCCGCTCCCCTGTTGGCTGCCTCCATGACGCCGGGACCGCCGCCGGTGATAACCGCCACGCCGCGCTGGGCGATTTTGCGCCCGACGGTACGCGCCGCCTTGTAGAGCTGATCGGTCTTGGGCGTGCGGGCACTGCCGAAGATGGTCACTGCGGGGCCAAGCTCGGCAAGCGCGCCGAAGCCATCGACAAACTCGGCCTGAATGCGCAGCACGCGCCAGGGATCGGCATGCAGCCAGTCAGTCGAATCTTCGGGCGCCAGCAGGTTGGCGTAGGTGTTGTCCTTGGGAATCATGGGGCCGCGCATGACCACGGGGCCGCGGCGGTACGTCTCGTCGTAGGCAGGCTCGCCCTCGACGTTCTCATTCTTAATCATGGGTACTCCTATCGAGAAAAAGAAAACGGGCGGGGTCGACGCCATGCGTCAAACACCCGCCCGAGCATCAACTATTCGGTATGGTACCCACGATGCATCAAGCACTTGCAAGCTATCGGTCAGCGGTCGCGCAGCCGGTGTCAGCGAATGCGACGACCGACTGGCGCTCGACCATTGCCGTTGCCCGCGCTCTGCAAGCACCCGCGGCGCTCTTAGTAATCCACCGCCGCAGGACTGTTCATCCAGTCGCTCACAAACGCGCCGTAACGGCCCTCGATAATGGCCTGGCGAGCACACTGCATAAGGTTGAGCAGGTAGTAGATGTTGTGCATCGACAGCAAAATGCCGCCGAGCATCTCCTTCTGCGTGACCATGTGGCGGATGAGCGCGCGGCTGTAGCCGCCCGTGCACACCGGGCAGGTGCAGGTGGGATCGATGGGGCCATCGTCGTGCGCAAAGCGAGCGTTGCGGAAGTTGAGGCGACCCTCGCTGGAGAACGCCGTACCCATGCGGCCGGTGCGCGTCGGCAGCACGCAGTCGAACATGTCGATGCCCACACCCACACCGCGCACGAGGGTGGTCGGGTTGCCGACGCCCATCAGGTAGCGCGGCTTGTGCTTGGGCATGTACTCGCTTACGAGTGGTGCCAGGGTCTCGAACATGGTCTCGTGGTCCTCGCCCACCGAGTAGCCGCCAATGCCGTAACCGGGGAAGTCGCCGCACTCCTCCAGATGGCGCAGCGAGCGCAGGCGCAGATCTAGGTGCATGCCGCCCTGAACAATGCCAAAGAGCGCCTGGTCGTCGCGGGTATGCGCCTTATAGCAGCGCTCGGCCCACATGCTCGACAGCTCAACGGCGCGCTCAACGTAGGCGCGCGTGGCGGGATAGCCCGGGCACTGGTCGAGCTGCATGCAGATGTCGGAACCGAGCTTCATGGCGATTTCCATGTTGTCCTCGGGCGTCCAGAACACATGGCGGCCGTCATAGTCGTTGACGATAAAGCGCACGCCCTCGTCGGTGAGCTTGACGGCATCGTTGTGGCTGAACACCTGGAAGCCGCCCGAATCGGTGAGGATAGGGCCGTGCCAGTTCATAAACTTGTGCAGGCCGCCCAGCTCGGCGATGGTATCCTCGCCGGGACGCATGGACAGGTGATAGGTATTGGCAAGCACGATCTGGGCGCCGAGCTGTTTGACGGTCTCGGTAGGAATGCCCTTGACGTTTGCCTTTGTGCCCACGGGCATGAAGATCGGCGTCTCGATGTCGCCGTGCGGGGTGTGCAGCACGCCGGCACGCGCATGCGTCGTCGGATCCTCGGCGATCAGATCGAATTTAAAAAGGCTCTGGTCCATAAACTGGAACTCCTTGGTTGCGGTTCATACGCAAACCATTATACGGGCAACCCGCAAGAAGCACCGACTCGACAGAAACTGGTGCAAAGGGGTCATAGTCGTTTAAGAACGTCCCCAACGACTACTTTTCGCCAGCAACGCAAACGCCGATGTTATGGCACCGACAGCGAAAACCCGCCAAAGCGAGCAAGGTGCCTTCAAGCAAAATGGCGCCGCAGGTTGAGCATAAGTCAGCGAGCGGGCCGCATTTGAGACAAGGTGACGTGAAACGAAAGGGCGCTGACCTTCTGGTCGCGCCCTTGAAGTTGAACGTCAGATTGTCCAAATGCGGCCCGCGCAGCGTCGAGCCGTTACGCGGTTTGGTAAAACCGCGTAACCCCTACGGCCGCTGGCCCATACCACCCTCGAGGGTGACGGTCTCGCCGTTCATGTACTTAAAGTCGGGACCGCAGAGCTGAACGACCACGCGGCCGATTTCCTTCTCGACGTCGCCGTAGTGGCCTGCCGGCGGCATGTGGACATTGGCCTTGAACGCCTCGGGATAGGCATCCTGGAAGTTCTCGAGCGCAGCGGTCCAAGCAAGCGGACAAACGATATTGACGTTGATGCCGTCCTTGCCCCACTCGTTGGCGGCAACGCGAGTCAGACCGCGGATGCCCTCCTTGGCGGCGGCATAGCTGCACTGGCCGTAGTTGCCAAACAGGCCGGCGCCCGAGGCAAAGTTGACCACGGAGCCCTTGGTCTCCTTCAGGTGCGGATAGGCCTTCTGCATGTACAGATAGGTAGCATACAGACCGGAGTAAATGGCCAGGTTAAACTGATCCATGGTGTGGTCGGCGATGGTCACACCCGAGGCGCTGGCCTGGGCGTTGTTGACGACGGCGTCGATGCGGCCGAACTCCTCAATGGCCTTGTCGATGACGTTCTGGACGACGGCCTCGTTGTCCTGACCAGCCGAGACATCGGCCTGAACAGGCAGAACCTTGACGCCGTACTCGGCCTCGAGGGACTCCTTGGCGGCCTCGAGCTTGGCGACGTTGCGGCCGGTGATAACGAGGTTCGCGCCCTCCTTGGCAAAAGCGATATCGATGCCGTAACCGATGGAGCCAGCGGAGCCGTCCTTAAGCGTGGCCTTGCCGCCGCCGGTGACGATCACGGTCTTACCAGTGAAAAGTCCCATACAAAGTCCTTTCAAATCGCGACGGGCACGCCCGCCGACTGCGCGCATCCAACTTCACGCGCCAAAAGCTGAGATGCAACTTTAGCGTGTTCAAGCAAAAATAAAAGACCGCGGTAGGCGAACGGCACCACGTAGTTCGGCGAAGGGATTGTCAAGTACAAACTGGATAAAACGGCCGAGTTATTGTTATCAGATCGAGCCATCGAACACGTTTTGAAACTTTGCTGCGGCGCGCGGGATGTCGGCGCGAGACCTTATCATAGGGTGACAAACAACGATGAGGAGCACATGCCTATGACAGACGAGCTGGACCCCCAGACTCAAGAGCATATTGATCATTCCGCAGACGCCGTCGACGACTGCGATACTCCTACCTGCGTCGACGCCTCCACCGATGCGCCCGCCACCGCAGATGCGCCCGCTGCCGCAGATGTGCACGCTGCCGCAGATGTGCACGCCGATGCGGATAAAGCAACAGACACAGACGATACTGTCGAGCATGACGAAAGCGAGCAGCCGGAGCCGAGCGATGCCGAACCCGACACAGACCCCGCGCCACATGCGGCAGGCCCCATCGAGGTGTCTTCGGAAGAAGAGCTCGATGCCGTCATGGACTCCATGATGGATGCCGTCAAAGCGATGAAAGACGCCGTCGCCGATGCCGATATTGATGCCGAGGAAGAGGAGGCCGCCGAGGCGGCCTCGACCTTTGTGCCCGGCGAGACTCCGGTTGCCGACCAGGGCAGTACCATGCCCTCGTTTCTCCAGCTCGAGCACCCCACGATTGGCGCCGATGCGGTCGATCCGCACGCAGCAGGCTTTTCTGTGGTCGAGGGCGGTACCGGCAATATCGCCGCGCCGCAGACTGCCGATGCGGACGCTGCCGACACCACTCGCCCGACCGCCCCGCACTCCCCCGCCGCGAGCCGCGATCTGGGGACCGCTGTCTCGAACACCGCGAACGCCGTGGGCACCTTTATCGCCCAGGGCGCCTCGGCCATGCGCGAGATGAACGCCGCGAAAAAGGCACTTGCCGATGCCCGCGCCCACCTGACCGAACTTGAGCAGCGCATTGCCGATCAGGCCGAGGAACTCGAGACGCGCCAGGATATCGCAGGCCGCTACGATCAGATCGTCGCCGACCAGCGCCAAGCGATTGCTACAGCGCAAAAGGCCGCCGCGGCAGCCGAGATTGACCGTGATGCCCACGCCGCCAAAGCGACAGAGCTCAAGGGTCAGTTCGAACAAATGAAGACAGAGGATGACGCGACTGAGCTCCGCCTGAAGGCCGCGCTCGACGCCGTGGAGGCCCGCGAGGCAAGCTCTCGCGAGACCGGCAACCGCCTCGTTCGACGTCTTGAGGATTCCAAGCGCATCCGCGACAAGGTGAAGGCCGAGCGAGACGCCGGCATTGCGGCCGCACAACAAACCGTCGACGCCACGCGCGCCCAGCTCGAGACGCTGCGTCATGAGTATGCCGAGCTGCAACGCAATCCCTCGGCAAATCCCGCCAACTATACGGTGCGCACCAGCGAGCTCTCGATGCAGATCTCCGACACGGCAGATGCCCTGCGAAAAGCCGAAGAAGATGTCCCGCGCATCACCGCCGACCTTGAGCACTCGCTTGCCGCAGCCGAGCAGGCCGTCGAGCAGGCTCAAGCCCCCATTGCCGAAGCCAAACGCGCACACCAAGCCGTGACGACTGAGGCCGATGCCGCGCGCGACGAGCTGCAGACGGCGAAAACTGCCGCCACGACGCGCCAGCGCGAACTGCGCGAGAAGATAGCCGCCGAGGACAAGGCACGCCGCGACCAAGAGCAAAGCATCGCCAACGCCCAAGCAGATGCCGCACATGCACAGTCGATCATCGAGCAGGCGACCGAGGTGCATGACCATCCAGAGATCACTGAGTCGCTTGCAGGATCCTTGGCCCGAGACAAAGCCGAACACGCCGAGACCGAGCAAGAAGTCGCCCAGCTCGAGGCCACCGAGGACGCGGTGCGCGAGCGTACCCGCGACTCACGCATCAAATTCACCGGCGCCATCGTCTGCATAGTCGCCGCAATCCTGGTGATCATCCTGGTCTGGCTGTTCGCAAGCAAGTAGTCGTTTAAGAACGTCCCCAATGACTACAAAGGGGTCAGGTTAACATGCACCAACCTGGTGCAAAGTAACCTGACCCCTTTGCACCAATCTCTTGACAACCAAAGAAATGCCGATGTTATGGCAGAGTCAGACACTATGACCCAATCCAGGGGCACGGAAACGACAGGAGCCCCCGCTCGTGA
>UQHR01000051.1 GCA_900540905.1 uncultured Collinsella sp.
CAGAACATCTGGCCCCCCCCCCTTTTGGGGGGGGGCCCGGGGAGCCGCTAAAGAACGGCAGGCCCGCACCGGGACGACCAGCACCGGCGCCGGCGAGCGGACGCTTCTTGTCCTGGTCCTTGGCGGTGAGTTTCTCGATAGCCTTTTTGATGGAGGCGGACGACACACCCAGGCGCATGAGGATGTCCATGGCCATGCCGTTGCCCTCTTCGACGATACCGATGAGCAGGTGCTCGGTCGACACGTAGGTCTGGTTGTTCTCACGCGCCACGCGGAATGAACGCTCCATCACGCTAATGACGAGCGGCGTAAAGGCGAGCTTGGCCGCCTCGGTCTCCTCACTGGGCTCGGGAACCGTGGTCTGGACCTCTTTGAGGGTGTCCATGATGTCGTCGTAGGAGATATCGAGCGAGCGCAGCGCCTCGGCGGCAATGCCCTCGTCCTCCTTGGCAAGCGCGAGCAGCAGATGCTCGGTGCCCACCTTATTTGAATGAAGATCGAGCGCCTCTTGCTTGGCCATGGACATGACCTTACGCGCGCGATCGGTAAAACGGTCTAACATGCTAGTTCCTCTTAGACGAGCTAGTTTTTTCAAACGCAAAGCGCCGCCCCGCGGCAGCGCTTTGGTCTCTTTACCCATATGGAGTATATGTTAACAGCTGGAGGAATATCTATAAACCCGGCTCACATGAATGCAGGTTATGACCGCATCGCGGGACTCACCGCGCGATGCGCGACGGGCGCCCCGCAAGAGAAACCCTAGACGTCTTTCACCACGTCGGGACTCGTCGCACGCGATGCGCGATAGGCATCGGCCTCCTTGGAGACGCGTTCGAGCAGCTCGGATGTATCGACGCCCTCGACTTGCGCGACCGTTTCCACCGTCTGCATGGCGACCGCCCTCAGGTACGCGCACGCGCTGTCCCCCGGCTGCTCGAGGTCTATCTCCTCGCCGCCCTCCCGGGCAAAGCCGACCGCCATCACAAAGCCCATGATGCCCGAGACCAGAAAGCCCACCGCAAAGCTCGAATCTGCCTTGAGCTCTTCTCCGTCGGGGTGGACGATCTCTCTCACGCGGTCGATGATGATCGTATGGATGCCCTGCACGACCTGCTCGGCGGCACCCGCCCTCATGGTGATGACGATGCGCCGCAGCAGGCAGCGGACGTCGCGCCGGTCGAACGCCGAAAGGTCGCCCTCGCTCGAAAAATGCCAGAGGGCATCGGTGATGAGCTCGTTATCCTGCAGCAGCTGGGCTATGGCGATGGCGACGAGTTCATCGAAATCGTGAAAATAGTAGTAAAACGTTCCGCGATTGCACTGGGCGGCGCGGGTCACCTCGCCAACCGACAGCTCGAAGATGCTGTTGTTCTCGATGAGCTCCCAAAACGCCTCGATGATACGGGTGCGTGCATCGGGCGCATCGGCGTCCTTACGCGGTCTCGCCATGCGCCTCACCGCACCCCTGCGCCTTGGCGTTCATGATGAGCATCTGAAGACGGTTCTCCACGTTGGCGAAGCTCACGTCGGGATCGTAGTCGAGCGGCAGGAACTGCGCCGTGGGATACTGCTCCTTGAGCGCATGGATGAGCCCGCGCCCCACGACATGGTTGGGCAGACACCCGAACGGCTGCAGGATCACGAAGTTGCGGCAGCCGCGCTTGGCGTGCTCGAGAATCTCCGCCGGAATCAGCACGCCCTCGCCCGCATCGAACGTATGGTGCAGGATCTTATCGCTCGCGCGCACGAGCTCGGGCATGCGCGTCGGCGGCTCGTAGAGCGGGCTCGCCGCGCCCAGGCGGTCGCAACGGTCGTGCGCGAGCTCGAACAGGTTGTCCGCCGTGGCGTACCAGGCCTTTTCGGGCAGCGACAGGTCGACGTGGAACTCGCGCGACTGCGCATGCTTGTAGAAATAGGTCTTGCGGATCACGTCGGTCATGCGCGCCTCGATGACCTCGAGCCCGTTGTCCTCGAGGTAGCGCTCGATCTCGTGGTTGGCGCCGAGATGGAAATTGAGCAGGTACTCGCCCACGATGAGAACGGTCGGATGCGGGTTCGAGCGGTCGTACGGAACGGCGTCCATGATCGCAAGCGCGCGTTTGAAGCCCGTCGCCTGGCCTCTCAGCCCGGAGCGCTCCATGCCCTCGATAACCTCATCGAGCGCGCGGTCGAACGCAGCGTCCGCCGCGCCCTTCTCGAGCTCGTAGGGACGGATGCGCCTAAGCATGGCCTCGAGGGCATCGATCATGGGAAGACCGTAGGCGATCTGGATGCTCGGGCCAAGGCCGAGCTTGAAGCCCGGATGCGCATTGTGGGCATCGACGTCGTCGTTGGTGAGCACCGGGACATAGTCGTATCCCGCGTCGTCGAGCGCGCGGCGCAGCAGGGGCATGTAGTGCGTCAGGCGGCAGTCGCCGATATACTTGCCAGTCACCACGGCGACGTCGTGCGGGTCGTACTTACCGCTCTCGAGTGCCGCGAGCGCCTCGCCGATCACGATTTGCGCGGGGAAGCAGATGTCGTTGTGCACATAGCGTTTGCCCAGGCGGATGGCATCCTCGCGCCCGATATCAAGGGCCTCGGCGCGCACGCCCTGATTGCGCATCGCCGCGGTCATGAGCCTGCAGAACGCATGGGAGGTGTTGGGGACCAGCGCGATCTTGTCGTGCCGGTCGCGCTTGGTGTACTTGACCTTATACGGGTCGTCGAGCGGATGGACCGCGTGCACCCGGGCGCCCTCGGCACGCTCCTCCGCGCGACGACGGTTGACCGACTCGATAAACGAACGCACGCGAATGCCCATGGGACCGGCGACGTCGCTCTCATCGAGCTTGATCATCATCGGAACCTTGGAGCCCATCTCGCCCATCATGCGCGCGATCTCGTCGGTGAGATACGCATCGTGGCCGCAGCCGAAGCTGCCCATCTGCACGAGCTCGAGCTCGGGCGTCGATGCGACGATGACCGCGCACGACAGCATGCGCGCATGGTAGTTGTTCACGATGTCGATGCGGCTGTTGGAAAGATCGACGTTGCAGACCCCCGGCACCGCATCGGGCGTCAGCACGGGGATGCCGCGCTCAGAGAAGAGCTTGGGCAGCCCGTGGTTGACCAGCGGGTCGTTGTGGTACGGGCGCGAAGCGATCACCACCGCGTAGCCGCCGTCCTCGCGCACGTTCTCGAGCACCTGCCTGCCGCGCAGCTGCAGCTGGTTCTCAAACGTCTCCTGCGCGCGGTCCGCCTGCTCGGTCGCCTTGGCAACCAGGTCGGCATCGATATCGAAGGTCTCCTTGCACCACGCCTTGAGCTGGCGGTTTCGGTCGCCCTCGTCGTACCAGTGGAACAGCGGCGTATCGAACGGAACGCCGAAACGCTCCTCCGGGTTATCGGAATTGCGCATCACGTAGGGGTATCCCTTTACGACGGCGCACATCCACTCGCTGGTAGAGGCGGTGTTTTCGGTGGGCACCGTCGTGATGATGGGCATGAAGATGCGGTCGACGCCGGCGTCGACGAGATTGCGGATGCGCCCGTGGACGAGCTTGGCCGGGAAGCACACGGTGTCGGATGTGACGTGCGCCAGACCGCGCTCGTACATCGCCTTGGTGCTGCGTCCCGAGACGCGCACCTTAAAGCCGAGCGTGCTGAAGAACGTCGACCAGAACGGCATGGTGTCCCAGAACTCGAGCACACGGGGAATGCCGATCGTGACATCGCGCCCCCCGCAGACGGGAACCGTGGGGTACGACTCGAACAGCAGCTTCTCGCGGTCGACAAAGAGATTGGGGGCAGCCGCGGTCCGGTCGCGCCCCGTGTCGGGTGCCTGTGCCTCGCAAGCACCCTGCGGACGCAGCTCCTCCGCCGCGGGAACCTCGCGCACGAGCTCATCCCATGAGATGGCGCCGCCGCGCGGGCAGCGATTGCCCGTGACGTAAAGCGAGCCGTCGCCAAATGCCACGACCGCGCGCTGGCAGCGGTTGTTGCACCGACGGCAGGTAACGCCGCCGAACTCGCGATGCTCGAAGCGCTCCACGGCATCGAGCCCGATAAACGACGTGCCGGCGTCGCCCTTGCGGCATTCCTCGCGCGCGAGCAGGGCGATACCGATAGCGCCCATCAGCCCCGGGTGGGGCGCACGCGTGACGGGTTTGTCCAGATACTGCTCGAATGCGCGCAGCACCGCGTCGTTTCGGAACGTGCCGCCCTGGACGACGACTTTGTCGCCCAGACGGTTGAGATTTGAAACGCGAATGACCTTGGTGAACACGTTCTCGATAATCGAACGGCAGAGACCGGCCATGATGTCGCCCGGACCCTTACCGCGCCGCTGCTCGGAAACGACGCTGCTGTTCATGAACACCGTGCAGCGGCTGCCGAGAACGGCGGGGGCTTTGGACGAAAATGCCTCGGTCGCGATATCCTCAACGGCTATTCCGAGGTTTTTGGCAAAACCCTCGAGGAACGAGCCGCAGCCCGCAGAGCACGCCTCGTTGACGACGATATCGGTCAGCACGCCGTGGTTGAGCCAGATGGCCTTCATATCCTGTCCGCCGATGTCGAGCACGAAGGTCGCATCGGGAACGCATGCGCACGCGGCGCGGGCGTGCGCGACCGTCTCGACCGTATGGTAGTCGGCGTGGAACGCGCGCGCGAAAAGCTCCTCGCCGTATCCCGTGGTGCCCACGGCATCGATCGCAAGCGTGACTCCCGCTGTCTCCCAGCGGTTCTTCAAGCTGACAAGACCCTGTTGGGCGACGTCGAGCGGTCTGCCGTTATTAGACGCGTAGAACGAATCGACAAGCTCACCCGCCTCATCGACCAGGGCGAACTTGGTCGTCGTGCTCCCCGAATCGATACCGAGCGCCACACGCACCGTCTCTCCGGGCGCATACGCATCCGGACCCTTTGCCGGCGTCTCTTTGCCATGGCGTGCCGTAAAATCCGCCTGCTCGGCAGGTGTGGCAAAAAAGGGCTGGGCAAGACGTCCCTCCCCGCTTGCGGGCGCGACCGTCTCGAGCTTATCCAGCCGGACAAAAGCGTCGGGAAGGTCGATCGGTTGGGACGATGCGAACATGTCGGTCAGCGACAGGGCGGCACCGCGCGCGACCATGATCTGCGGATCGCGCGGGACGATAACCTGATCGTCCGATAGATTCAGTTGCTCCCGGAACACGCGGACCAGTGTGGGGTTGTAGGCGAGCGCACCGCCCTCGAAGATTACCGGCGGCTCGATGTCGATACCCTGGGCCAGACCGCCGATCGTTTGGCGGGCGACCGCGTGAAGCGCCGAAAGCGCCAGGTCGGTGGTAGGAATGCCCTCGTTGAGCAGCGGCTGGATATCGGTCTTTGCGTACACGCCGCAGCGGCCCGAGACCTCGTGGACGGTCGTTCCCCGGCTTGCGAGCTGCTCGAACTCGCCCGATTCGGTGCCGACCCCCATGAGCTTTGCCATCTCGTCGATAAATGCACCGGTACCGCCTGCGCACGAGCCGTTCATGCGCATGTCGGCAACCTCGATGTCTCCCTTATCGTTGGTGCGGAAGAAGATCATCTTGGCGTCTTGGCCGCCCAGCTCGATGGCGCAGCGCGTCTGCGGATAGAACCTGCTGATCGCGAGCGCGTTGGCGACCACCTCCTGAACGTACGAGGCGCCCAGCGCGGTCGCGATATCGCGCGCACCCGAGCCGGTCACCGCAACGCGCAGCGACTCATGGGGAAAGCGCTCGGCGAGCTCGCCGAGCATGGCGCGCACGCTCGCTGTCTGACACGCCCCGTGGCGGCGATATCCCCACCACGCCTCGGTCATATCCTCGTGCATCGCGTAAACTTTGGTCGTCGTCGACCCTACGTCCAGTCCTACTAGCAACGCCATAATGCTCCGTCTCTCGCATTTTTCCTGCTAGAGATATACCACTCTACGTAATACAACAGACTGTTGTATTTAAACTCCGTATAAAAAGCGGCTGCCGAAACGCTTCAGAAGCCGCCGAATGCACCAACAGATTGTTCTGCGCGCTAGCACGTCGGGCAACGGAGCAGCACGGGCCCTCCGGTCATGCGCACCGCTCACGCCCGCGATGTCGCCGAGAGAGCTATCCACGCTTAGGGCTCCAACCAAGCAAGTCGCCCGCGCTCAGCAGATCCCTAAGCGAGCTACTCGCACTCAGGAGCCATAGCCTGCTCCAAGAGCTCGGCATGCTCCTCCTCGAAAACCGTCCCCACAGGGAAGGTGCGACGGAAGACGAAGTGGGAAATCGGACCGGCTACCAAAAGGTTCCACGGCAGCGCCATCACAAAATTATGCGGGATGTTGATCATCCAGATCGCGGGCACGGAATACAGGTTCGCAAGGATGCCGCCGGGCATGTGCGTCAGACCCTCGCAGGCACCGTACAGCGACATGATGATGACCATGGGAACGACCATGCAGGAGCTGACGGCGAGCGTCATGGCAAGTGGCGAGCTCTTGCCCGGCGTGACCAGGAATTTAAAAGCGAAACCCTTGGCAAGGGGGCTGGCAACAAACCAGTCGCAGCACATGGCAAAAATGTAGGCAACGGGGAAGCCGAGCCACGCGGCGGCAACAACCTCGCCGCTGATGGCCCCATGCTGCAGGGCAACGTTGTAGATGCTCATCCAGAGCACCATGCAAAAGCACATGATAAAGGTGAACAGCAGGCTCTCTCGTTTGTTGATAGGCATAAAGGACAAAATCCTTTCTGTGTTACGCCGCGGCACCACGCAACAAAAACGGGCGGGCAAGATGGAGCTGTTGGGACTTCATCTCGCCCGCCCGTGGTACGTGCGTCTGCGACTACTTATGTGGTGGAACTACCCTAACACGAACGGCGCGCGCTTCGTAAGCGTTGAGTTTATGAAGATGCAGGGCACCAATAATCCCCCGACCCCATAAGTTGCGGTGGAATACGGACTGTTTTGACCCTTTAAGCAGCAATTCAGTCTCTATTTCACCGCAACTCATTGGGGGTGCAAAGTAACCTGTCCCCTTTGCACCAATTAGCTGGTGTGGCGCCAGCGAGGGTCGGTGAGTGTACGCGCCACACCCAGACCAACGGGCAAAAACGCCACGATGAGCACTGCGCGCACAAACCAGCCGAGCATGTTGACCGTGTCGAAGGTGCACATGTAATACATAGAGCGATAGAGATACAGACCGGGCACCATAATGACAATCGAAGGCACCGTGAGAGCGATACGCGGGTAGGTGAGCTTGACTTCGGCCAAGCTTGCCAGCAGACCCGATACCAGCGCGCCGATAAACGCTGCTGCCTCGGGAGGCATTCCCGTGCTGAGGCCCAGGAAGGGAATCATCGTCGGCGCATCGACGAGCGTAAGGCGCAGGGTATTGGAAACGGCGCCGATCAACCCAGCTGCCGAGGCCATCTTTACCGGGCTGTTGAACATCACCGAGAAGCCGAATACGCCAACGAAGCTCATCACCACGCGCAGGAGCGTAAGGGCAAGCGGCGAAAGGCCGAGCGGGGCAAAATCATCCGGTGCCAGCCCCACACACTCGGCAACCATCCAGCCCACAAGGGTCGCCATCACAATAATCGACACGGCATACGAAAGACGCTCAATGCCGCTTCGCATATCGAGCTTAGCGATGTCGAGGCCTGCCGTAATGAGGGGAAAGCCGGGAATCACGAAGAGCATGGCGCCGATATAGCCTTCTTGGTGCGACATTGCCCCCGGTACGACCTGGCCAAGGCCGAGCAATGCCAGCAGATACGAAACGCAAGCGAGCGCAACGCCCGTCGTCAGCGCGCTAAACTGGCCAAGACCCTGCTTGAGAATATGGGAGCGAGCAAAGTTACCGACACCAGCGCCTACGAATGCGCAGGCCATCTCGATAGGGCCGCCGCCGAGCAAAAAGACGAAGGCGCCGCAAGCACAGGCTGCCGCAAGGCCCTGTTGCCAGGGAGAGTAATCGGGTTTTGAGCTCTCAACGGTCCTGAGCATCTCGTGGTACTCGTGTACCGTGAAGCGACGACCATAGGTCTCGATTTCCTTGAGGAAACTCTCCATCATCCAAATGCGATGGGTATTGACTCCCGTTGTGGGCAGGCTGACAACCTCGTTAAAGCAGTGGCCATCTTCGATGCAAGTACACTCAAACGATAGGAGACTCAGGTCGACGTGAATTGTGACGCCGAGCACGGCAGCAACACGATTCATGGTATCGCGCACGCGCCAGGCACCTGTTCCGCTTGCCAGCATAAGCATGCCGGTGCGGCAGATGATGGATGACTTATCGGTGAGCGGCGCATCGACGGCAAGCTCATCGCCTGCCGTCACGATCTGGTGCCAGTCAGTTTTCATATGGAGCGCGCCGGCACGAACGCCGTGGTGCATGGGGGCTCTCGAAAGCAGCGAGTCAAGGCGCGAAGGCTGTGGGGGCTCCGTTAATTCGCCCTCGTCCTCGTCGGGCTCTTCATCGACCAGATCAAATGAGTCAAGCGATGCCGGCTCGCGACGATCGATTAGCTCCTCATCCTCATCATCAAAGTAATTGAACTGATCGAGCATGTCCTCTTCGATTGCGCGCTCGCTCGCATCGTCCATCCCGGTGCTCCCTTCCTATCGACTAACCCCCATCCTAGACAGCGACGGCTAAAGGAAACATAAAAGAGGCGGCTGTCATGCGAACCATGTGCGCAATAGCCATTGAGTAGTCGTTTAAGAACGTCCCCAATGACTACATCGATGTTCTAAGTGTCAACCAAGTCAACGCCGCAGATAGAGGACGGACAGCGAGCGACGTCCAGGGCGAACAAGTTGGCATGAAAAAGGCAAGGCATAGACCTTCTGGTCATGCCTTGCC
>UQHR01000052.1 GCA_900540905.1 uncultured Collinsella sp.
TATAACCATGCAACGGAAAAGAGCCGCCCTTTCGGACGACTCAAACTGTAATGGGCTGATGGAGCGATACGGCGAGCTTCTGATGGCGCCCGACGACCAGTTTGTTTAATTCCTTAAGATTTCGCGGAGGGTTGTTGCCGTTTACCGAGGGGTTGTTGTGCAACAACGGGCGAGCTGCAATACTTATTTTTATCTTTGCAAACTGAACTTTAACTACACCAATGCAGGGAGGATCTTATGCAGCCCAAGCATTCTGCTATTGTCGCGGGCCTGACGTTGGCGCTTTCGTTTGGCGCCGTTTCCGCGCCGGCACCCGCCGCTGCCGAGGAGCCCACGCCGGGCGTTGCCTCGGATGCCACCGATATCGATAAGGGTCTCTACACCCAGCAGTCCTTCTCAGGCGTGCTGAGGTCGGTCCAAGGCGTTTCGTTTGTCAACGTGACTCCCGAGATGAAGTACTTTACCAAGTACGAGAGCCATGGTAACTACAACCAGGGCTTTTCGTACGGTGACGGCTATAACGCGTTGGGCTATTACCAGTTCGACCGCCGCTGGTCGCTCATTCCGTTTATGAAGCAGGTCTACAACTACAGCCCCGAAAAATACAGCATGCTCAAGGATGCGATTGATCGCGGCAGCGAGATTTCCAACACGAGCAATGCCATGTACGAGAACGGTCAGCTCACCGAGTTGGGCCGTATTGCGCAGGAGGCCTTCCAGGGTGCTTACAACACCGATCCTGTTGAGTTCTCAGCACTTCAAGATGCTTATGCGTACAACTCGTACTATGCGGTGACCGAGGCGTGGCTCAAGAGCGGCCTGGGTATTGATATTTCGGGCCGCGCCGACTGCGTCAAGGGCATGGTGTGGAGCATTACCAACATGTGCGGCACTGGTGGCTGCAGGGACTTTTTCCGCTGGGCGAATCTTTCCAACGATATGTCCGATCGCGAGTTTGTGACGGCGCTTTCCTACAGCGTGGTCAATAACGTGGCGACCAAGTATTCGAGCCAACCCCAGTATCATGAGGGCTGGAAGAACCGCTACCGCAACGAGCTGAAGGACTGCTTGGTTTATATCGCCGAGGACGAGGCCGCTGCCGCTGCGACGCCCGTGCAGCCCGAGCCTACGCCGGCGCCCTCGCCGACGCCTGATTCGAATGACGGCTCGAGTGACGATGCCAACGATGACAGGATGGATGCGCCCTCGACCGATGCTGACGGTAATGGCTCTGCTGGTGGCGCTATCAACGACGGTTCCACCTCGAACGGCTCCGATTCGAACGGCTCTGCTGCGGGCGATTCGTCTTCAAGCTCTGCCGGCAATACGGGCAGCGCCGCCTCTGGTTCGACCGACGCTGGTTCCTCTGACTCTTCCACTGGCTCGAGCGATTCTTCCGCCGATACTGGTTCTAGCAATGACTCTAACACTGGCGCCGCTTCTGATTCCGATGCTTCCAAGGACGACTCGAATAAGGCGCCGGACGCTCCCGTTGCTTCGCCGGACAAGAAGCCTTCTTTCTCCGTGCAGCTTGGTTCTACGCTGGGCTCTTCGCTGATGGCTGGTGTCAATAACGGCTCGACTCAGAACAAGGACAACTCTGATCAGGTTTCCACGGAAAAGACCGAGGCCGCAAAGGGCGACTCCAAGGACAAGGCTTCCGAGAAGACCAAATCCGATAAGGGTTCTAGCTCTGAGGCGAAGGACGACAAATCCGCTCAGAAGAAGGACGAGAGCAAGACCGAGGGCGAAAAGAAACAGTCCGAAGACGACGACAAGAGCGGTGCTGACAACCAAGTCCAGGAGCAAAATGACTCCAAAACGGTTACCACTACAACCACCACGACCACCACAACCAAGTCATCTGGCGGCAACATGCCCAAGACGGGCGACTTGATCGTGATGGCGAGCCTTGCCAGCGCGAGCTTGGCCACACTGGGTGCTACGTCTATCGTAAGTGGTAAGCATAAGCTCGATCAGCAGAAGAAGGCTTCTGGGGAGGACAGCTCGGAGGAGTAGCCTCTCGGTTGCCAGATAACTAAAGAGTCGGGACGGGGTCCGGTGCGAATGCATCGGGCCCCGTTTTGTTGTGCAACGATTAGTTATGCCCCCTCACACCTCTTGTTGCTACCGTTGCCCGATATGTTCGCGCGGCGTCGTCGGTACGCGCGAGGCGGTCATTACAATTGGCATCGTGCAGCGATTTAGGGGGAACGTTTTGGTGTCTGAACAGGCAAATGTTGATTGTGCTGCTGGCTTTGGCGTGCGCTTGATCGGCTGTGCCGACGATGCGGCTTTGCCCATTGGCATGCACGACTATGCGGAGGCTCTTGGTTGCTGCACGCTGGTCGACAAGACCATGTTTATTGCCGATGTGTTGGACTGCGACGCGTCCGTTGTGGTGTGCTGTCGACCCGAGGGTTTTGGCAAGAGCATGAACTTGTCGATGCTCAGGGCTTTTCTGGAGCGTCCACCGGTCGGTCGCACCGGTCGGATCTCGTTTGCCGATGCTCAGATTTGGGATGCGGACGGCGGGCGCTATCGGGATGAGTACGCTTGCTATCCGGTGATATCGCTGGACTTTTCTGGCGCTGCGAGGCGTGGCCCCGCTGTTGCCGGCGTCGTGCGCGATGCCCTTTCGGGCGAGTGCGCTCGCTTGTTGGCGCTCTTGGAGGCTCCGGATTTAGCTCGAGATAAGGTGCGTCACGTCGAACGTGTCGCGCGTGGCGTGGCGAGCGCGGACGAGGTTGACTCGGTGCTCGGTGTGCTCATAGAGCTGCTGGAGATTGCCTACGATGAGCAGGTTGTATTGCTCGTTGATGGGTACGATGGGGCGTGCTCTTGCCGTGCGAGCGCGAGGGACGCTTCCGGCGCCGATCCGGCAGATCTATTCGATCGCGTGCTGTTCGACGCCATTGCTGCTGCGCGCGATTCGTTGCGGCTGACGTGTTTGATGGGGGAGTGTCCCGGCCCTGCCGAAGCGGCGCTTTCTTTGCACTGCTGCTCGTATTGTCTGACGACGCCGCTTTCGACCTGGTGTGACCGTTGGTTCGGCTTTTCGGATGCCGAGGCCGAGGCTCTTTTGAATCATGCTGGGCGCGAGGAATACCTGAATGATGCGCGTGAATGGCTCGAGGGGTATCGGTTTGGCAGGGCCTATTGCTCGAGTCCAGAGCGTGTGATCGGTTTTCTGGGCCGAGGCTGCACGGCGCCTGTGCGTGCCGATCTGTATGGATATGCCGATTGCCTGAGTAGGGTAGTTGCCGGGTGGAATCTCGACCGCCTTTCGGTCTTGTTTGATTTGCTCGAGGCCCATGGGTGCGCTGAGGCCCCGCTTTGTTTGGGCACTGCAGAGCCAGATGTCTCGCCTGACGATGGCATGTGGACAGCGCTGTATCTGTCCGGTTTTCTCACGACGGATATGACTGAGGAGCCAGAGCATGGCGATCGCTTCCGTGCTTTGCGATTGCCCAATAACGAGCTTCGCCAGGCCTTGCGTCTAGTGATTATTGAGTGGTTTGAGTGCGCTGCAGAAGACATTCGAGACGTCGATGCGTTTCGCGACGGGCTGTGCCATGGGAACGAGGATACCGTGAGGCGGGCGCTAAGCCGCATCTTGGGAGATGCGGGAATCGGTGCGACCGACCCAGATACACCGCTGCCATATCACCTACTCTTGCAAGGACTCTGCTTTGGATTGCCGGGCTATGCCAATCCTGCTTCGAGGCGAAAGTGTGGCGCGGATCGCTGGGACATCCAGGTTTTTCCTACGGGCGCCGCGTTCGACATAGCCGATACGATCGGTATGCTCGATGAACGTCCGCTGATAACGATCAACATGATGTATGACCCCGGTGTGGATGCGCTGGGCCTGGAATTGCTGGCCGTGCAGGCGCTGCTCGACATAGAGCGCGACGGCATCGACGAAATCCGTGTGCCGCGACCCGGCGTTGGCCGCATGCGCTGGGGGTTTGGGTTTGATGGACAGCATGTGGCTACGGTGTACCAGCGGCTTTAAGCGCTGAGGTGTTTCCGGCTTCCGTTACTCGGTGTCCTTCATGGGTGGCATGGGCTTCCAGTTGGGATCCTTGATGATCTTGCGGGCGTCTTTCATGCCACGGCGCAGCGCCGGAATACCGGTCTTATAGCACTTATCGACCGCAGCCAGGCGAATGAATTCCTTGCAGAAGGTCGCGGCATTGCCCAGGCGGAACAGCATGGGGTGGTAGTCACCGTAGATCTGCATATAGCGAGCGAGGAAGCCTCGGTTGCGCATGATGTAGTAGCGGTTGGTGTCGCTCGTAGAGTTGAGCTGGCGCTTGCCGGCGATATCCCAGTTAGAGACGGCGCGGGCGCGCTTGAGCACCACGTCGGCCACAACGGCGGCGGGGAAGTGCTGGCTGGCCACGTAACCATAGCAGGCATCGTCGCCGTAGATGAAGAATCGCGCATCGGGCAGGCCGATCTTGTCGACCACGCGGCGCGAGAACATGCCGCCCTCAAAGCATAGCTGGTTCATGGCGCGGTAGCCCTCGGGTCCCAGGTCCCACTTGGCGACAGGGTTGGGAATGCCGAGCGAAAGGATGAGTTGGTATTGCCAAAAGAAGGCGCCGCCGTCAAAGTCCAGGCGCGAACCCTGGATGACGTCGTAGCGGTCGGTCCACTTGGCAAGACGCTCGATGCCTTCGGGGATGACGAGCACGTCGTCGTCCATCACCCAGAACCATTGAGCGCCCAGGTCGTAGGCGCATTTAGTGCCGGCGGAGAAGCCGCCCGCACCGCCGCCGTTTTCGAGCTGCGGGGCGTAGATGACACGGTCGGTGCCGCCCTGCGCGTCAGGCTGCTCGGTGTCGATGCCCCACAGGTTGGCCAGGCGCTCGTTGAATGCGGCGCACATGGCCTCGGTCTCGCACGAATTCTCGTTATCGACAATCACGATGCGCCAGGGCGTTGCCGTGAGCTCGGTCATGGAGTCGAACAAGTTGGCCAGGAGTTCCTGGCGCTTGTACGTAACGACGACGATGGCGAGCTTGTCGATGGGGGCGGGAAGGGTTGAAGGCATGGGGCAATATATCCTTTCACGCGCGGCTGGCGATCGCTGCGCGGAAGCTATCGAATACGTCCTTGGGACTGTCTTATTGTAAAGGCTCGGTGCGCTTTGGCGGCAAGCTTTGAATAAAACGCAGGAACCTGCCACGGGTGCAGCGGCTTTAGGGTCTGACGGCAGCGTGTCTATTGCCGCTTGAGCTTGCGAGCGATAAGGCTTCTAGCAGCATCGATGATGAGGAGCGCTAAGGCAAAGACGATGCTAATGACGGTGCCTGTGACGATACATATAGCTGCCGGGCTGTTTTGGCTGATCAGTATGTTTGCGAGCAACGTATTGAAGACGGGACGCCACAGGCTACTGGTGAGCGACTGCATCACATAGAAACCAAGCGTGGCGGTCGATAAGGTGACGATGACACCTGCGGTCCGTGGATTGCCTGAGGCACTGCGCCGGGTCGCCGCAAAGAGCAGAGAGGCGGCAGCGAGGACAAACGAGATCAACGAGGTTGATTTGTAGGAGAGGACTGCCATCGCCGTGAGGTTGCCGGTGAAGGAGAGTGCTCCTTCTAGGATGGTGGCGAGCACCAAAACCGCTGCGAGCGACCGCGTGCCTAAGGCGCCCGCCTTGTCCGAATCCATGGCGCCGGTTACGTCGCGGAGCAGTCCGCCGATCAAAAACGCGACTACGTACGTGGTAGCGCTCATGAGCTTTTGGAGCCAAGAAAACTCGCCGGCGCTTGTCGCACTCATAGCGGCTAAATACCCGTTAACAACAAATGCGAGGATGCCAACGGCGATGACCGTCGTCTTGTAGGTTTTCTGGGGGAGTCGACTCTTAGCCAGTCCAAACCATGGCGCCATGAAGACCGTGGCGGCATAGACCCAGATAAACTCAAGGCCTAGCGTGTACCAGTAGTGCGTATTGAGGGTAACATCGGGAATGGGTGAGACGACCGTGGACCACGCGAGCGCCACGAGGCAATAAAACGCAGTGGGCAAAATGACCTTGCCCAGGCGCTGCGCCGTCCGTTGCATTTGCGACTTCCATGTTGCTCCACCGTCCCAAGCACGCTCGGCCGAAGCGATGAGAAAATAGCCCGAAATCATAAAGAAGACCTCGTTGGCCCAGCAGCCCAGCAAGTTAATAAAACCGAGCACGCCGGAATAGGGGAACATCGCAAGTGGGGCATATTCTACGGCGCCGACACAGGTTGCCTGGAAGGTCCACTGAAAGGTGTGGAACACCGCGATGCCGGCGACCGCGACCAAACGCAGCGCTTCGATGGGTATGTTGCGTGCGGCTTTGGGCTGCATGACGTCCTTTCTTATCGGTTTGCCTCTGCGAGCTCCATAGATTATATAAACGCCCGCTGGCGCGCTGGCCCTTTGATACCATGAAACGACAGGTATTTCCTAAGGAGCACATTTGTCTACTAACGCCTCTGGCAGCCCTGTCCTGTCGCTGCTTATTCCCATCTACAACGTTGAGCGCTACCTGCGCGAGTGTCTCGATTCCGCCCTGGCGCAGACGCTCAAGGATATTGAGATCATCTGCATTAACGACGGGTCGACCGACAACTCGCCGGCGATTATCCGCGAGTATATGGAGCGCGATGGGCGCGTCAAGATGATCGACAAGGCCAACAGCGGCTACGGCGACTCGATGAACCACGGACTGGACATGGCACGTGGCAAGTACGTTGGCATCTTGGAGTCCGATGACTTTATGGCGCCCGACGCACTCGAAAAGCTTGTCTCGGTCGCCGATAGCAATAATGCCGACTTTGCGAAGGCGAACTTTGATTTCTACTGGTCTAAGCCCGAGGAGCGCCGTTCGCTACACGAGATGTTTAGACCTCGGGATTGCGGCAAGCCGGTGCACCCGAGCGATACGACACAGTTCTTTAAGCAAAAGCCGTCGATTTGGTCGGCTGTGTACCGTCGCGATTTTCTTGAGCGCAACGGCATCAAGTTCTTGCCGACTCCGGGAGCATCCTTTCAGGACACGTCGTTTGCCTTTAAGGTGATTGCCTGCGCCGACAAGGCCGTTTACCTGCACGATGCCGTGCTTTCGTATCGTCAGGACAACGAGAGCTCCTCGGTCAATTCTTCGGCTAAGGTCTTTTGCGTCAATACCGAGTATGCCGAGATTGAGCGTTGGATTCGTGAGGATTATGCCCGCGACCACGTAAGCGGCGATGTCGCGCGCATGCTCAAGTTCAATCAGCTCATTAAGTACGATTCGTACATGTGGAACTACGTGCGCCTGGCGCCTAAGTTCTATAAGGAGTTCCTGGTTCAGATGGCCAAGGAGTTCCAAGCGGCCTTGGACGCCGGGGACTTTTCGCTTGACGACCTCAAGCCGTGGAAGCGCGCAAATCTCGCTGCCATCCTCAAAGATCCTGAGGGCTGGGTTGACGAGCATCCGAGTTTTGCGACGGATGGTGCCTTGGGGCGTGCTAAGTATTACGCCTCGGTTGGAGGCCCAGGCGTGGTCGCTGCCTTCCTCATCGAATCGCTGAGGGGATAGGTCGACATGGGAGAGACTTTGACCCCCAAAGCGACCATTGTCGTTCCCGTCTACAATTCGTCGCGCTCCATTCAGCGATGCCTCGATTCGCTGTTGGCCCAGTCCGAGCGCTCGATTCAGGTTGTCTGCGTCAACGACGGTTCGACTGATGATTCGTTGAACGCGTTGCGTCAGATCGCGCAGGCCGACGATCGCGTACTGGTGATTGACCAGGAAAACGCGGGCGTCTCGTGTGCTCGAAATGCGGGTATCGATGCCGCCGAGGGCGAGACCGTCTTTTTTGTGGACGCCGACGATTACATCGATGCCCAGACGGTCGAGCGCGTGCTGCATGCCATGGAGTCTGCGGATGCCGAGGCCGCCGTTTTTGGCGGCGCCTGTGAACCTGCCGATGCTGCCCCCAAACGCGTCCAGCAACTCATGAGCCCCAAAGCTGGTACCTTCGGCGCCCGTGATCCCCAACTGCTGTTCCATTCGAATACGCAGCCCTATGCCTGCCGTGCGGCTTTTTCGCGCGAGCTGCTCAATCGCGAAGGCATTCGCTTCGCCCCCGGTTTGGCTTTGGGCGAGGACGTCGTCTTCCAATTTGCGGCTTATGCGCTTGCCCACAGGACCGTCGTCATGCCGGACAAGTTCTACCACTACGTGATGGAGAGCGAATCGGCGACGCACGAGTTCAACAGTGTCGAGGCTCGCGCCAAAAAGCTCGATGCCCATATGAGAATGCTCGAGGAGGTCTTGGAGGACTGGGCGGGCTACGGTCTTATGGACCTGTGTCCCGGCGAGCTGATCACCTGGTTCCTGGACCTTATCGTGTTTGATTTGGCGCGCTTGGATTCCGATGACTTCCATCGCGTGGCGGCTCGCGTCAACATGGACCTCACGACGTTTTTGGGAACGGAGTGGGCGGATATGCCTGCTAAGGGCGCCGTTCGCCGTGTTGCCCACAAGCTCGTTGCGGCGACCCCGGGCGTTTCGATGGCAGATGCCACGCTGTTCTATCTTTCGACTCGCGGTCTCAAAGCCTGCCTGGAGCGCTTTATATAAGGCTCTGTTAGACCAGGATTGACATGCCGACCTGCCGGCTAACTCGCCGTCTCCCCATCGGGCGCCGGCGTCTTGACCCTCATCTCGAACGGCATCCCGCCCTCCCGGACGAGCGCCCTGAGGAAC
>UQHR01000053.1 GCA_900540905.1 uncultured Collinsella sp.
GGTCACCAAGCACAACCTCAAGTACCGCCGCTACTACCACCAGTTCGACTACTAAGAGCTGGCCGCAGGGCCGATATCTTGGCTGGTTGATATCTCGACCCTACACAAGGGCGTCCGCATTCGCGCGGGCGCCCTTTTTGCGTTGCCGTCGGCGCAGGGTGTCCTCGGCGGAAATCTCATCCCGGAATTTCGGCTCAGAGTGGGATGCGGTTTCCGGATGCGTCCCATTCTGAAGCCCCGAAACGGGACGCGCTTTCCGCTTGGGGTCCGATCCGGAAAGCTCATCCCGTTCCGAGCATCAAATCCGGGACATGCTTTCCGCGCTCCGCCCCTTGCAGAAAGCGCGTCTCCTTCCAAACACAAATCTTGCGGTACAGCTTCTGCAAAGACGCGAAGTGGCCGCTGACAGCAAAGAGGGGCTGCCGAGACAATGCCCGACGGCCCCTCCCCTCATAACTTGCTATCGATGCCAATCGCCACAAGGGCGCGGCTGCCTACTTGCTGATCGCGCCCGTCATATAGATAAACTGCACGCGATTTATATGTCCGCCCTGCTCGCCGTTGACAAAGTCCGTCGGCGTAAAGCCGGGGTTGAGCATTTCCTCGATCTTGTCCTTAACGGTGTCGATGACCTGAGTATCGAGATTGCTCGTTCGGTCGGTAAGCTCCTGCATGCCGTTGCCGAGCTCGGATGCGCCGCTGGCAAGCGTACCTGCACCCGAGGAGAGAAGATTCATGCCGCTAGCAAGGCTAGCAGCACCTGTCTTGAGCTGCGCCGCACCGTTGTTGAGCTGTGATGCGCCGTTGGCAAGCGCGGGCGTGGCACCGTTGAGCTGCTGTGTGCCCGCAGCAAGCTGGTCGGTGCCCGCGGCAAGAGCCGCGGCGCCATCGCTCAGCTGACCCGCGCCCGTTGCTGCAGAGCCAACACCGGCGACAAGACCGGGGTTCACGGCCGTGGGGTTTGCCGGGTTGATCGCGCTGTTCATATAGGCGATGGCTCCGGCCAGGCTCAGCTGTTGGCCATCCTGGACAGTGGTGTAGCCCTGAATGGCGCTATCGAGCGCGGTGACGGCACCCTGGGCGCCGCCCTGGGCGCCGGCCGCCTGGGCCAAAGTCGTAACCTGATCGGTAAGCGTGCCAAACATGGACTCGGCACCCTTAAGGCCCTGCGACACCTGCGTGTTAAGACCCTGCGCGCCCGCAACGGCATTGGATGCAGAATCGAGAAGCGCGGTAAGACCCGTCGCATCGGCGCTCGATGCCGCCGTGGCGGCGGCACCCGCGCTGGTAGCAGCACTGCCGGCACTTGCGGTGGCGGCATCCAGCTGTGCCGTAGCCTCGCTTAGCTTGGCTGCCGCAGCCTTGGCGGAGTCGAGATCGGCCGCGTTATCCAGCGCGTCCTGAGCATCGGCGACCGCCGCCTTGGCAGCGGCAATAGATGCAACGGTGCTCTCGGCGCCAGCCTTTGCGCTCTCGGCGTCAGCCTTTGCCGCATCGTTGCCCATGGCGCTTGCGGCCTGCTTTGCCCCGCCGAGCGCCTGCTGTGCACCGGCAAGGTACTGCCCCTCGCCGCTGAGCGCCGCCGTAAGACCCTGCGGCCCGTACAGCGCGCTGTAGGCGTTGCCCGACGTAGCGGTCACGGCGTCCTGGGCCGCCTTGGCCGCAGCCTGCGCCTTGGCAAGGTTTGCCTCCTGAGCCTGCTTGCCCAGCGTCAGCGCGTCGACGTACGTATCGGACCCAGCGGCAATTCCACTTATGCCGCCCGAGATCTGCTGTGCGCTCCCCTGCAGCTTGGAAAGGCCCGCCGAAAGATCGGACGCACCGCCCTTAAGCTGCACGGCACCGGCATTAACCCCCTCGGCACCGGCATTAAGGTTGCTCACGCCTTCGACCAGCGTGGGGACCTGCGCGTTGAGCTGACTCGTACCCGCCGCGAGCGCAGCGGCGCCACTGGACAGCGTGCCGGCACCGGTATTGGCCGTGGCAAGCGAGGCCGCGAGCGTCTTGACACCGTCGGCAACCTGGCCAGCACCGCTATTGGCCGTAGCAATACCGTTGGAGAGCTCCACGAGCTGGCTCGTATCCATGCTGCTCGAGTCCACATCGATGGCAAGATTCAGCGGCACGCCGACAATCTGCCAGCCATCAAACTCAAAATCCTCAACATCGGTCGTAATGGTGTAGTCTCCGGTGCTGCCGGGAATCACCATGTAGGTAAGCTGCGTGTTGGAGCCGTTGGCAGCAACCGTGGCGCCCTCAGCCTCAATATCGTGTGCCTCGGCATCCTTAAGCTGACCGGTAATCTGAACCAGGTAGTTATCGGCATAATCGCCACCGGTATAGTCGTCATTCTTTTCGACCTTGAGCTTCATGGTGAGCTTGCCGCTCTTGCCCGCCAAATCCTTGGCGTCGATATCGCGGCCATCGAGCTGGTATGCCACGGTGACGTTCCACGGCATCTGAGTGTCCTTGTCCAGATCGCCCTGGTAGACAAAGTCCTGCACTCCCTGGCCCGTAACGGCAACCGACCCGCTGTCGTCCGTTAGTTTTTGAGTCGTCGATAGGTTGGTCACTTTGTTATAGGTGCCGGCATCGTCGATCTTGACGCCCTTATTGGCCTCGAAGCTATTGACCACGTAAACACCCGTGCGATTGCCGTCGGCATCGGTTTTGACGTATACGACCTGGTTTTTCTTATATCCCGGCGTGCTGTTATCGGAGTCCGTCGCCATCTGTTCACTCGTAGCCGAGGCAGCGCTCGTCGACCCTACGCCGTCGGCGAACACAACGGCACCGGGAACGGTAAGGGCCACGGTCAGACCGGCGGCAAGAGCGAGCGCAGCGATGCGCTTATGGGGACGACGTACAAGATCGCGTTGGGCTTTGAGCTCTTTCGAAGCGGTATCAGTGGTATGGGTATGCATTGCGGTATTCCTTCCAACTGCTTTGTAAAACGTTACTGAGCGGAGCCGTCCGCAGCCGATGCCTCGGTGGTATCCGAAACCGGATCCTGGGCATCCTTGGGCAAAAAATGAGCTTTGAGCGTGGTCTTGCCGATGAGGCCATCGAGCACATACAGGAAACCCGGCAGCGCAAAGAGTACGGCGACTAGGGAGATGCTCACGCCGACGCCCAGGAACCAGCCGATCTGCTTGAGCACGCCGTGGCTCGAGATCGCATGGATCAGGAAGCCACTGATCAGCAGAACCGATCCAGAGGTCAAAACAGGAATCGTGCAAGCTTCCATGGTCTCGAGTAGCGCTTCGCGCTTATGCATGGTCACGCGGTCCTCACGATAGCGGTCAGCAATCAGGATGCCGTAGTCGACGGCAACGCCCAGCTGGATGGAGCTCACAATTAAGTAGGCGAGGAAGAACTCGTGCATACCGGTGTAGAGCGGTGCAGCAAAGTTGATCCAGATCGAGGTCTCAATCACGAGCACCAAGATGATCGGCAGGCTCAGCGACTTGGTGGCCAGCAGCAAGACCGCGAACACGGCCACGACGGCGATGAGGTCGACCTTGCCCTTATCGACGGTGATGGTGTCCTTAAGGTCGGTGGTGCTCACGCCCTCGCCGGCGAGCATTGCCTTACCCGGATAATGTTTGTCCGCGATACAACGAATCTTCTTGACCAGCTTAAATGTACTCGGACCCTCGTAGGGCGCGGTAACCGTGAGCACCAAACGGCTGTAGTGCTCTCCCTCCACCAGATCGAGCGTGTCCTTTTCGGCCATGCCCGTGGGGATATAGGGACTCGCAACGTCAACATAGCTCTGGATGGACTTGACCTCGGGGAGCGCCTTGAGCTCATTGGAGAGTGCCTGCTCCTCGCTCACCTCTCCACGGGGAACGAGCACAACGTAGGTATCGGAGTTGCCAAAGACCTCCTTGACCTTGTCCATATCCTGACCAAGCCGCGTATCCGAACCAAAAATGTGCGAAGTGCCGTAGTAGTACGTGATATCGCTGGAGGTCGATGCCACACGCGCAGGGTAAACCACGGCGAGGATCACGACGGCAGCGGGGATACAGACCTTGAGCACCAGACGGGCGAACTTACCCAGCGGCGGGACAAAGGGCCTGTGCTGCGATTTTTGCACAAAGCCATCGAACTGAACGAACATCGAAGGAACAAAGGTAAAGACCGATACCAGGCTGATGGCGATACCCTTTGCAAGGGCAAGACCAAGGTCGGGGCCGATCTTAAACTGCATGGCGGCAAGCGCGATAAAGCCGATGCAGACCGTGCAACCGCTCGAAAACACGGCGACCGAGGACAGGCAGCACGACTGCACCATGTCTTCGGCAACGCTGCCGTGGCGGCCACGCTCCTCGTTAAAGCGGTGCAGCAAAAAGACCGAGAAGTCCAGCGCGATGGCAACCTGCAAAATGGAGCCCGCAGAGTTGGTGACAAAGCTAATCTCGCCAAAGATGAGGTTGGTGCCCCAGTTGATAAACACCGAGACGCCCAGGCCCAGCAGCACCAGGATGGGTTCGGCCCAGCTGGTAGTCGTGATGACCAGAATCACGAAGATAATCGCTATGACAGCGACCGTGATAATGCTGATCTGCTGCTCGGTCGATGTGGTGGCGAGCGCGTTAGACATGGCCGAGCCCGTAATGGCGCCCTCGTCGCCCACGATATCTCGAATAGCGTCGGTTGCCTCGATCTCCTTTTCGGAATTAACCGTCACCGTAAACAGGGCGTTGTTCTTTTTGTAATAGGTCTCAACGGTGTCTTTGTCTTGCGTGGCAAGCGGCTGATCGATATCTGCCGCGTCGTCAAGCCATAGGACCTCCTCGACGCCGTCGACCTTTTTGATTTTGTCCTTGTATTTGAGCGCCTGAGCGATCGAGACATTGGGCACCATAACGCGGCAGTTGGGAATGTCACCCTCAAACTCATCACCCATGGTATTCAGAGCGACGGTCGACGCCGCTTCGTCGGGCAGATAGCTCGTAATGTCGTAGTTAACGCCTACAAACTGGCGCAGGAACAGGCATACCAGTGCTGCCACCGCATAGAACGCGATGATGGGTTTGCGGTGCTTCACGACCCATCGAAATAGCTTCTCTTTCAACCTCAATCCTCCATAACGCTCAGCCTATGTTTTGCTCTTTGTTATATTCCACATTTGGTAGTTATACAACATGTGTAGGATAAAGGCGCCATAAAGATATGCGATTGACGCGGTCCCGGAGCCAAAACAGCCGCTGCAGAAGCAGTTCGGAAAAGGTCCTCAGCGGAAACTGCATCCCAGTTTTTAGACGAAAAACGGGATATGGTTTCTGGTTGGCCTAGATAATCGTCAGATTTAGCTGAGCGTCTGCCCCTATGTTTCCAAATGAATACAGTGTGAGCTGCGGACAAGGATTTTCCCCGCAAGCACTCTAGTATGCTAAAGTACCCAAAAGACCGGCGGAGCTATGCCGGTCGTTTGTTCTGTATGCAACACAGCATGAGGAGGCTCACCAGATGACGGCCACACCGTTGGGATTCCGGGACATATTGCCCGAGGAGGCTCAGGCGCGCGAGGAGATCGCATGTACGGTGAAGGGCTGCTTTAGGGAGCATCATTACCTGCCGGTCGAGACGCCGCTGCTCGAGGACAAGGGTTCGCTTGAGGAGGGTGGCCGCATTGCGGACACCCCGTTTAAGCTCTTTGATGACGACGGTCGCCTGCTGGTGGTTCGTCCTGACAACACGCTGCCGATTGTTCGCCTGGTTTCGACACGCATGCGCGCGGCCGATCTGCCGCTGCGCCTTCGCTACGAGGCGCCGGTGGTTCGCGAGTGCCAGCGCAATGCCGGCGGCTCGCGTCAGTTTACGCAGTTGGGTTTTGAGCTTATCGGTGTGGGCGACACCGCGGGCGATGTCGAGATCGTCTCGCTGGTGGCGGAGGCCATGCGCAAGCTGGCGCTGCCCGATGCGCGCATTATTGCGGGCAGCGTTCGTCCGTTTAAGGAGCTGCTCGCGGCCTGTGGGGATCGCGAACTGGCTGCCGAGGCATTGCGTTGCGTACACGCCAACGACTTTGTGGGCCTCGATGCCCGTGTGGCGGCAAGCGCCGAGCCCGAGGCCGTCAAGGCTGCCATCAGCGAGCTGCCGCGCTTGCACGGCGGCGCTGAGGTACTCGACCGCGTCGACGCGCTGCTGGAGGCCGCCGGTATCGTCGCGCCGCTGACGCGCGAGCTGCGTGCCCTGGTTGAGGGCCTGGCACCCGAGGACGCCCAGGTGCTGTCGTTCGACTTCTCCATCATGAACTCTTTCGATTACTACACGGGCCTGGTCTTTAAGGCTTATGCCGGCGGACTGCCCGATCCGGTCGGTTCGGGCGGACGCTATGACTCCATCTTTACCGGCGCATTTGGCGACGGTATCGAGGTGCCGGCGGCGGGCTTCGCCTTTTCGCTCGAGCGCCTGGAGGCCGCGCGCACCTCGGCCGAGGATGCCGCTTCCGACGGCGATCACGCCGCGGGCCGTGGCGCCGAGGGCCCGCTGCGCATCGCTGTGCCCAAGGGCTCGCTTAAGGCCGACACGCTCGACGTGCTCGAGGCCGCGGGCTTGGACGTCTCTGAGCTGCGTGACCCCGGCCGTCACCTGATCGTGCGCGGCCGCGACACGCGTGCCGGCAAGGGCGCGGTCGGCGATATCGAGTTTGTCATCGTGCGTCCCAGCGATGCGCCTGCCTTTGTGGGCTGCGGTGGTGCCGATTGCGGCATCTGCGGTTGGGACTCGCTCATTGAGGCAGACCTCAACCTGCTGCAGCTGGTCGACCTGGGCTATGGTCTGTGCACCTTTATCGAGGCGGAGCCCGCGTGGCGCGCCGGCCAGGCCGAGCGCAACTATGCCCGCCGCGGTTCGCTTCGCGTGGCCACCAAGTACCCGCGCATTGCGAGTGCCTGGTATGCCGAGCGCGGCGTGAACGCCGATATCGTCTCGCTGCACGGTAACATCGAGCTGGGCCCCATTGTCGGCATGACCGATCGCATCGTGGACATCACCGCCACGGGCGCCACGCTGCGCGACAACGACCTGGTCATCACCGGCCGCATCATGGACTGCACGGCCCGCTTCTTTGTCAATCCGGGTGCTGCGCGCCTGGATCCGCGCGTACGCAATCTGGCAGATCGCTTGGCCGCGGCCGTTAAGGACAAGCATTTTGAGCCCGTCGCGGGCTCGGCACAATAGCGCGAGCGCGCACGGGCGCCCCAACGTACGGGCTGCGGGCCGATTGGCGCCGCCGCCCGGCCTCTCGTTTTTCGAACACAACCTCGACCGATAGGGGATACCGATATGAAGACCATCAAGCTTGCTCCCGGTGAGCGCCTCGTTACCAACCAGCTCAACCGCAAGGGTGTGCTGCCGCAAAGCATCGTCGACGCCGCCCGCGATATCGTGGCTAACGTGCGCGCCAACGGCGATGCCGCGGTGCGCGATTACTGTCAGCGTTTTGACGGTGTCGAGCTGCAGAGCTTCCGTCTGCCGCAAGAGCAGGTCGATGCCGCGCTCGAAGGCCTCGATCCGGCCTTTGTCGCCGCGCTCGAGAAGGCCGCGCGCCAGATTCGTGAGTTCCACCAGCGCGAGGTCGAGCAGAGCTGGTTTACCACGCGCCCGGACGGCACGATGCTCGGCGTTAAGGTGACCCCGCTCGCGGCGGCCGGCATCTACGTGCCGGGCGGTCGCGCGCAGTATCCCTCCACTGTGCTCATGAACGCCATTCCCGCCAAGGTCGCCGGCGTCAAGCGCGTGGTAATGGTGACCCCGCCGCAAAAAGACGGCCTGATCAGCCCCTACACGCTCGCCGCGGCAAAACTCGGCGGCGTGGACGAAATCTATATGGTGGGTGGCGCTCAGGCCGTGGCCGCGCTGGCGTACGGCACCGAGAGCATTCCGCGTGTCGATAAAATCACCGGTCCGGGCAACGCTTTTGTTGCCGCTGCCAAGCAGATTGTCTCGGGCGATGTGGGAATCGACATGGTCGCTGGCCCGTCCGAGGTCTGCGTGCTGGCCGATGCCACGGCCAAGCCCATGGTGGTCGCGGCAGACCTGATGGCCCAGGCCGAGCACGATCCGCTGGCCGCCTGTTATCTGGTGACCTGCGATGGGCAGTTTGCGCGCGAGGTCGAGGCTGGCATCGACATTCTGGTGGCGCAGTCGCCACGCGCCGAAATCACGCGCGCCTCGCTCGACAACGAAGGCACCATCGTGGTGGCCGCCGATATGGCTGGGGCCGGCCGGGGCCGGGGAACCCCCGCGCCCCCAGGCCCTCG
>UQHR01000054.1 GCA_900540905.1 uncultured Collinsella sp.
TCCGCACATGTGCGGATGAATGTGGGAGGTGTTCGGATGAAGTCGATAATCAAGGTATTCCACCGCAACTTCGAAGTCTAGTCATGCGACGTATGGCGATGCAGTAAATCTGCTACACTAGTACAACATGCCTCCGTAGCTCAGGGGATAGAGCACCGCTCTCCTAAAGCGGGTGTCGACGGTTCGAATCCGCCCGGGGGCACCAGAGATTTGTCGAGCCCGGTACCATTACGGTGCCGGGCTCTTCTGGTTCAATGCCATGTCAAAAACGAAGCGCCCGCTTGCTGGGGGAGCAAGCGGGCGCCTGTGAGCGAATATGTTTGCGGCGAGAGCCGTGATGGGCGGTGGGGTGGCGACTAGTTGGTCGTACCGGAATCGTCACCCGTGCCCGAGCCAGAGCCAGAGCCCGAGCCAGAAAGTGCGACTGTTAGCGTGATCGTGCTGTCGGTGGACTGCTTGCCGGTGGGGGAGACGCCCGTAACGGTGGCATCCTCGTTACCGCTCACGGGATTGCCGTTCTGGTCACAGAAGCCGATGTTATAGAAACCGGCGTTGTTGAGCGCGCTAACGGCGGCGGAAATGCTCTTGCCGTACAGGTTGCCTGGGACGGAGGCCTTGCCGGACTTCTTGGCAATGACGACGGTAATCGTGGCGCCGGGCTTCTGCTTGCCGCTGGGGTTCCAGCTGATCACGGTGCCCTCGGTAACCGAGTCGTTCTCCTGGTAGCTCACGTCGACGCCAAAGCCTGCCATATCGAGGGCGTTGCGCGCCTGGGCCTCGGTCATGTCGGTCAGGTCGGGGACGGACGTGGTATCCGGGCCGCTCGAGACCTTGTACGAGATGGTCGTGCCCTTCGCGACTTCCTTACCGGCTTCGGTGCCCTGCTCAAAGACCTGGCCCTCATCGGCCTCGTTGGCCTCCTCGGAGGCGTTGCCCTTCAGGCCAACGCTTGCCAGCGCGGCCTCGGCCTGGTCCTTGGTCAGGCCGACAAGCTTGGGAACCTCAACCTTCTCGGAGGGCTTGGGACCCTTGGAGATTACCAGGTTCACCTTGGTGCCCTTGGCCTTCTTGGTGTTGCCGTTGGGCGTCTGCTCGGCGACCTTGCCCTCGTCGACATCGTCGTTGTAGCTTTGGTCGATGGTGCCGACCTCGAGGCCGGCTTCCTTGATCAGCTCGACGGCAGTCTGCTGGTCCTTGCCCAGCACATCGGGCACGGTGACCTGCTCGCCGCCAAAGAGTCCTGTGGCAAAGGCCACCACGATGCCGATGACGGCAACGGCTGCCACCACGGCGGCGATGATCTTGTTCTTGTTGGATTTGGGCTTTTCGACCTCGTAGGAGCCGGTGGAGCCCGAAACCGAGCTACGGGCGGTATTCTGGCCGCTCACGCCCGAGACGGGACGCACCATGGCGCGCGTTTGATCGGAAAGCTCGCGGGTCTTGGTGGCGCCGAGCTCGCCGGGGGCACCGATGATGCGCGTGGGCTCGGAAATGTTGACGGCGCGCCCGGACAGGTAGCTGTTGAGCACCTGACGCAGCTCGTCGGCCGTCTGGAAGCGATTCGCCGGGTCCTTTTCCATGCACTTGAGGATGATGCGCTCAAGATCGGCGTCGACGCCGGAGTTAATCTGGCTCGGCGGGATGGGCAGCTCGTTGACCTGCTTGAGTGCGACCGAGATAGCGTCGTCGCCGTCAAAGGGCACGCGGCCGGTGGCGCACTCGTACATCACGACGCCCAGCGAGTAGATATCCGAGGTGGGACCGAGGTCCTGGCCGCGAGTCTGCTCGGGGCTTACATAATGGGCGGTGCCCAACACGTTGTTGTCCTGCGTGAGGTGGCTATTCTTGGCGCGCGCGATGCCAAAATCCATCACCTTGATGTTGCCGTCGGGCAGCACCATGATGTTTTGCGGCTTGATGTCGCGGTGGATGATCTCGTGCTTGTGTGCGACCGAAAGCGCAGAGCTGATCTGCGAGCCGATCTGCGCGACCTTTTTGGGGTCGAGGGCGCCGTGGCTCTTGATGCCGCTCTTGAGGTCGGTACCGCGCAGATACTCCATGACGATGTAATAGGTGTCGCCGTCCTTGCCCCAATCGTAGACGCCTACGATATAGGGGGAGGAGAGGCCGGCTGCTGCCTGGGCCTCCTGCTTAAAACGCGCGGCGAAGGTGGCGTCGCCGGCGTACTGCGGCAGCATGATCTTGACGGCTACCGTGCGGTCGAGGACCTGATCCTGCGCACGGTAGACGGTCGCCATGCCGCCTGTCCCCACCTTATCCTTGAGGAGGTATCTTCCCCCGAGGACCCTCTGTTCCATTCCTGCTCCTAACATAACTATTCGCTCAACGATGTGTGTAGTACCTACTGTGTGGCCGCTGGGGCCATGTGACGCATTGCCGCTAGCCCTTAGGCCGCGGCGCGCCCCGGGTGTCCGATTCGATCACGGGCATCACGCTCCCTGGGCGGCGAGTGCCGCAGTCAGGACGATGCCGGCGATCTTGGCCGCCTTGACGTCGTGTTGGTCGTAATCCTCCAAGGCCACCGAGATGGCGACCGTGGGTGAATCGTAGGGTGCAAAGCCGATAAACATCGAGTTGACGTTGGTGCCGCCGGTCTCGGCCGAGCCGGTCTTGCCGGCAACCTTGACGCCCGGAATCTGGGCATCGGTGCCGGTGCCGGACTGGACGACGGCGAGCATGGCCTGCTTGACCTGGTCGGCCGTGGCGGAGCTGACGGCCTGGCCCAGCGAGCGGGACTGCGTGGTCTTGACCACGGTTCCGTCCGGTGCGAGCACCTGGGAAACAAAGAACGGGTCCATGACCACACCGCTGTTGGCGATGGCCGCGGCGATCACGGCATTTTGCATGACCGTGGTCTGCGGGCCGGGTGTGTGGTCCATGCCGACGGGCTGGCCGGCACCTGCCCAGGCGGTCTCCCACTCGGTCATGAGCGACGGATCGGCCATGATGGAGGCCGTGGAGGTCAGGTCCTGGCCGAGCTTCTGGCCGTAGCCAAAGGCGTTGGCAAACTGCACGAGCGTGTTTGCGCCCACTTCGTTGGCCACCTGGCCAAAGACGACGTTGGAGGAGACGGCAAAGGCCTGCTGCAGGCTGATGGTGCCGTAGCTCTCGTTGGCGTAGTTGGTGACCGGCGCGTTGCCGATGTCCATGGAGCCGGGTGCCTGATAGGTGCTCGTGAGGCTGGCGGTTCCGGTCTCGAGTGCGGCGGAAAGCGTGACGACCTTAAAGGTGGAACCCGGGGTGTACAGCGCGTCCATGGCGCGGTCGTACATGGAGCCGTCCTCGCCGCCGCCCGTCTGCAGCAGCGCGTCGATGTTGGTGTTGTCGTAGGTGGGCGAGCTGGCGCACGCGAGGACTGCGCCGGTGCGCGGATCCAAGACCACCACGGCGCCCTTAAAGCCCTTGAGCGCCTGCTCGGCGGCCGTCTGGATGCGCGAGTCGATGGTGAGCTTGGCGGTGTTGCCCGGCTGGGTTTGGCCTGCAAGCGACGCGATGGCGTTGTTCCAGCTGGAGTAATCCTTGGAGCCGGTGAGCGTGTCGTTCATGACGGCCTCGATGCCGGCGGTGCCGTACTGCTGGCTTACGTAGCCCACCACGTGCGCGGCCATGTTGCCGTTGGGGTAGGAGCGGGCGTAGGTGCCGTCCTCCTGCTGCAGAGACTCGGCCAGCGTCACGCCATCGGACGTGATGATGGAGCCGCGCTGGATGTACTTGGAGCGGGCGATGGTGTGGTTGTTGGTTGGCATGTCCTGATAGTCCTTGGCCTTGATGACCTGGACATAGGTGAGGTTGCCGATAAGGATGGCGAACAGCGCCGTAAAGGCGAGCACCGCGCGGGTCAGGCGGTTGGCGAGCGCCACGCGGCCGAGCACGCCGGATTCGGGCGTGTCGAGCAGACGACGGCGCATGCGCGAGCCGGCGGAGTGGCTGCTGCGGCCATACGAGGACGAAGCGGCAAAGCGCGTGCCGGTCGGGGCTGCAGCGGATGCGACCTGGTCGTCGGTGATGGCTGCCATGGTGCCGGTGCCGGTAAGCTCGGCCTCGCGTCCGGTTGCCTCGTCACCGGCGCGCAACAGCAGCGCGACGATGATAAAGCTCGCCAGCAATGAGGAGCCGCCCTGGCTCATAAAGGGCAGGGTAACGCCGGTCAGCGGGATCAGACGGGTCACGCCGCCCACAATCAAGAAAGCCTGGAAGCTGATGGCGGCCGTAAGGCCCGTGGCGCTAAAAGCGGCAAGGTCGGACTTGGCGCGGGCGGCTGTGGTCAGGCCGCGAACGGCAAAGAGCATAAACAGGATGAGCACGGCACCGCCGCCCAAAAGGCCCATCTCCTCGCCGATGGCCGAGAAGATAAAGTCGGACTCGACGACGGGGATGTTGTTGGCCATGCCGTTGCCGATACCAACGCCGACCAGGCCGCCGTCGGCGAGTGAGAAGAGCGACTGGACGATCTGGTAGCCCTGCCCCTGGGCGTCCTTAAACGGATCAACCCAAACCTGGAAACGCACTTGAACGTGCGACAGGAACTTGTAGGCGCCCACGGCTCCCACGGCCAAAAGTGCGAGGCCGATGATGACGTACGAAAAACGTCCCGTGGCAACGTAGAGCATCAGCAAGAAGATGGTATAGAACAGCACTGCCGAGCCCAGATCGCGTTCGAAGACGACGACGAGCAGGCATACGCCCCATACCGCAAAGAGCGGAAGCAGCAGGCGCAGGCGCGGAACTTTAAAGCCCAGGATCTTTCGGTTGGAAATGGAGAGCAGCTCGCGGTTCTCGGCCAGGTAGCCGGCCAGGAACAGCACGATAAAGACCTTGGCGAACTCGCCGGGCTGGATGGTAAAGCCGGCGATGCGAATCCACAGCTTGGAGCCCGAGATCGTGGTACCGATAAAGATCGGCAGCATCAGCAAAATGATGCCGATGATGCCAAAGGTGTATTTGTAGCGCATGACCACGTCGAGGTTTTTGACCAGCGCGAGCGTTCCCACCATCAACGCTACCGAGATAAACAGGATGACGAGCTGTGAGATGGCGAGGTCGGGCGCCAGGCGCGTCACAAACGTGATGCCGATGCCCGACAGAACAAAGACGATGGGCAGGATTGCCGGATCGGCGCCGGGCGCCAAGATGCGCACGGCGATGTGCGCCGCGGCGAAGGCGGCAAAAAGTCCGATCGGCACGGCGAGCGTCTCAAATGAGATAGCGGCGCCCGCGGTGAGTACGTACATCGCATACAGCAGGATGACGGGGAACGCCGAGGCGATGAGTAAGAGCAGTTCGGTGTTGCGGCGACTCATAAGCGGCACTCCCTTTCTAGTTCTTGTCGGAGGCTTCGGCCTCGGCGGACTGTTCGGCGGTTTTCTCGGAATCTGATTCGGAGGTCGATCCCTGGTCGGTGTTGTCGCGGATCGTTTGTGCGTCAATCACCTGGCGGGTCTGCTCCTCGTCAATCTGATGACGGTATTTGGAAATGGTGTCCTGCGCATCGTCGACACTTGTTTGCGTAATGCCCGCTTTGAGGCGGTTTTGCGTGTCTTCGGGCAGGTCGGACAGCTTGATACTCGTTTCGCTCTCGAGCCAGTGGAGCTTAAGGCCGAGTGGCTTGCCGGGCACGCCGCGCCAAACTGCGACATTGCCCTGGTAGGTTCCCAGGTAGTACGAGCCGGTGATGCCCGCGTAGGCCCAAATTGCCGCTGCCAGCACAAAGACGATGCCCAGGACCACGCCGATGGTGATATTGCGGCGACGCACGCGTTGCGCCTCGCGCATGACGCCATCGTCGACCAGGTCGACTACTACTACGGTCACGTTGTCGTGGCCACCGGCGGCAAGCGCGGCGTCCACCAGGTTGTCGACGCAGATCTGCGCGGTCGAGGACTGCGTGGCAATGTTCTCGATATCGCTATCGGGAATCATGCTCGAAAGGCCGTCGGAGCACAGGATCAGGCGGTCGCCTTCCTCGATATGCAGGGCAAAGTGGTCGGCGTACATGGCAGGGTCCGAACCCAGCGCGCGGGTGATGACCGAGCGGTTGGGATGGACGCGGGCCTCGTCGGCCGTAATCTCGCCGGCGTCCACGAGCTCTTCCACATAGGAGTGGTCGCGGGTCACGCGAATCAGCGTGCCCTCGTGGAGCAGGTAGGCGCGCGAGTCGCCCACGTGGGCGATGGCGAGCGTGTCGTTTTCGATATAGGCGCAGGTGGCCGTGCAACCCATGCCGGGCTTGCCCAGGCCATTCAAGGCGGCCTCGATCACAGCAGCGTTGGCGGCCTCGACGGCTGCAGCCAGGCGTGCCGCATCGGCAGACTGCGGGGCTGTCTTTGCGATGGTCTCGACGGCGATGGAGGAGGCTACCTCACCGGCGGCGTGGCCGCCCATGCCATCGCACACGCAAAAGAGCGGCGACTGCACCAGATAGGAATCCTCGTTGTGCGGGCGCACGCAGCCAACGTCAGAGCGGGCGCCCCACATGAGTTGCGTGGTGGTGCCGGCATCATAGGTCGAGTCGGTCTCGATGCGCTCCTCGGTCAGGGGCTCAAAGCTCATGGTCGAGCCGGGGTCTTTGAGCTTGGCCTCAACGGCGGCAACGTCGATCTCGGCTGTGTCACCGGGAGAGACGGTGTCGGTCTCGGCGTTTGATTCGGAATCGCCGGTGTCCGGGGAGCCGGGCTCTTCGGACGCGCAGGCGGTCGACTCGTCGTCTTGCGGGCTGGCGTCTATAGGCTCGGGCGTCGCAAAGTGCGACGGCGCGGGTGTGCTTTGCGACTGGGCGGCGGGCTCGGCCACGGCATCGGACTCGCTTGCGGGCGCAGGCTGCGGGGCCTTGGGTGCAGGGCCGTCCTCGGGGGATGGCCCCGCCTCGGGCGCCGGCGTAGACGCGGGCGCAACCTCGGATGCCGGGGCTATGGGAAACGCCGGCGCGGCGGGTTCGGGTGCCGCAAACACCGCAGCGCTCTCGTTGATTGCCGCGGCGACGGGCTCTGCAAAGTGAGCCGGCGCCGGGGTTGCTTCGGGCGCTGTGGGCTGTTCCGCAGCATGTGCGCCGATGGGCGCCGCTACGGCATCCTCTTCGCCCTCGTTATCGGCGAGATCCGAAATATCATGCGTTACATGCGAAAGAGGCAGGGAGAACACGGTGTCCTCGGGCTCCACGGGCGCAGAGTCCGCCGGAGCGGCGTGGGCCGGCGCAGTCGCAGCCGGTGCCTCGGTCATGGTTGCGGACTTGTTCTCCTCGTCGATCATCGACGGTTCACCTTCATGACCACGTCGCCAATCTGGACTTCGTCGCCCTCGCGCAGCGTTGCGGGCTCCACAAGCTGGCGGCCGTTGACGAGCGTGCCGTTAAGCGAGTTGAGGTCCTCGATGATGAGCGCCGGGCCCTGCAGCGAAAAGCGCGCATGCGAGGCCGAGACGAACGGTTCATTGATGCAGATGTCCGAAGATGGCGAGCGACCGACGATGACGGGGCCGAGCATGTCTACGTGGATGCCGCGGATACCGCGCGGACCCTTGTCCACATCAATCGTCCAGATAGCCGAGTCGCGGCGCTGCCCGCGCACAAGTCCCACGCCGGTCTTCATGACGGCGAACAGGAAGATATAGAGCAGGGCGACCAGGACGATGCGGCCTGCAAAAAGGACGATATCGATGTTCATAAGCGACTATCCCCTAAATTCAAAGGTACTCAGGCCAAACGTCAGCAGATCGCCGTTGCGCAGCGGGCAGCGCGTAATGCGGCGGTTGTTGACGAGCGTGCCGTTGGTGGAATTGAGATCCTCGATCGACCAATCCGAGCCCGTAAAGGTGAGCTGGGCGTGGCGGCGCGACACGTTGGGGTCGCGCAGGGCAATGTCGGAAACTGAGCGCTCGCGACCGATGGTCACCTGTGCGGAGGTGATGCTATGGCTCTCGCCGCTCACGACGTCGACGAGCTGGGCGAGCGGGCGCTGCGGGGCGCGAGTGCTCGCCATGTTGGAAGCGATGCCGGCTGCGGCGCCTAGGCCCACGGCGGCACCGGTCGCGGCGGCTCCGCCCATGCCGGCAAGCGCGTCGCGCGAGACGGTCTGCGGCACCGGGATGGGTGCGGCGGCGGGGTCGGGGACGCTAGGCGCGAAGGGGTCTGCCACGGCAAGCGGGTCGGGAGCGGCGGCGCGAGGCGTCGGCTGCTG
>UQHR01000055.1 GCA_900540905.1 uncultured Collinsella sp.
TTGGACAGGTCGAGCGCGGAGTGGACCGGGCGCGGTGCGATGGGGCCGGCGGCGCCGCCGTAGTAGTCGGCGGTGCTGACCGGCACGACCCTGTCGCCGTTGCCGTTGGCGACCTCGAAGACGGCGCGGGCGATGTCCGCCCAGCTCTTCACGGCGCCGGAGCCGGTGCAGTCGTAGGTGCCGTAGGGGGCCATCGCGTCCAAAACGTGGAAGATGGCGGCGGCCATGTCGCGCGTGAAGGTCAGGCGTCCCAGCTGGTCGTCCACGACGGTGACCTGCGTGAGCCCGTCCTCGGGGTCGGCCACGCGGTCGGAGAGCCCCTTCATGGTCTTCACGAAGTTGTGGCCCTCGCCGATGACCCAGCTGGAGCGCATGATGTAGTGGCGGGGGCACCCGGCCACGGCGATGTCGCCCGCGGCCTTGGTCTGGCCGTAGACGGAAAGCGGGCTGAGGGGCTCCTCCTCGTCGTGCACCTCGGCGGTTCCGTCGAAGACGTAGTCGGAGGAGACGTGCACGAGCGTGATGCCGTGCCCGGCGCAGGTGCGGGCGAGGAGCGCCGGCCCGGTCGCGTTGGCCTTCCAGGCGATGACGCGGCCCTCGGGGGTCTCCGCTTTATCCACGGCCGTGTAGGCGCCGCAGTTGATCACGGTGCCGTAGAGCGACCAGTCGTACTGTGTGTAGGCGTCCGGGTCGGACATGTCGAAGGTGTCGATGTCGCAGAAGTCGAAGTCCTTGGCGACGCCGCGCTCCTCCGCCAGCGCGCGGACCGCGTGGCCCAGCTGGCCGTTGCAGCCGGTGACGAGGGTGCGCCTGGGAGCCATGGGGACGACGTCCTTCAGCATCGGGTGGTTGAGGTCGGCCTCGGAGACGGTGGCCTCGGCCAGCGGGATCGGCCACTCGATGGCGAGCTCGGGGTCGGCGAGGTTCACGAAGGTGTAGGTCCTCTTGAGCTCCAGCGACCAGTGGGCGTCCACCAGGTAGGTGTAGGCGGTGCCGTCCTCCAGGGCCTGGAAGGAGTTGCCCACGCCGCGCGGGACGTAGATGGCCTTGGACGGGTCGAGCGCGCAGGTGAACACCTTCCCGTAGGTCTCGCTGCCCTCGCGCAGGTCCACCCAGGCGCCGAAGACCGAGCCGCGCGCCACGGAGATGAACTTGTCCCAGGGCTCGGCGTGGATGCCGCGGGTGACGCCGCGGCTGTCGTTGTAGGAGATGTTGTTCTGGACGATGCGGAGGTCCGGGATGCCCAGCGCGCACATCTTGGCGCGCTGCCAGTTCTCCTTGAACCAGCCGCGCGAGTCGCCGTGGACGGCGAGGTCGACTACCTTGAGGCCCTCGATGCCGGTCTCGGCGACGGAGAGGTCCTTCTCGAATGCGATGTCAGCCATGTGGGAAAAGCTCCTATCGAAGAGGTTGGGAAACCGGGGCGCCCGCGCGGGGACGCAGGATCATCCCCATGCCCTGCGGCCCCGCGCGGGCGCCCCGCGGTGCGGTTCGCCGGGGTGCGGCCTACTGGCCCTGCGCCTTATACCTGGCCTCGGTGGCCTCCTTGGCCGGGCGCCACCAGGACTCGTTGGCGACGTACCAGTCGATGGTGGCCTTGAGGCCCCCGGCGAAGTCGGTGTGCGCCGGCCTCCAGCCCAGCTCGCGCTGGAGCTTCGTGCTGTCGATGGCGTAGCGGCGGTCGTGGCCGGGGCGGTCGGCGACCCAGTCGAAGTCCTCGGGGTCGCGTCCCATCGCCTCCAGGATCATGCGCAGCACGGTGATGTTGTTCTTCTCCCCGTCGGCTCCGATGAGGTAGGTCTCCCCCATCTCGCCCTTCGTGAGGATGTCCCAGACGGCCGAGGAGTGGTCCTCGGTGTGGATCCAGTCGCGGACGTTCTCGCCCTTCCCGTAGAGCTTGGGGCGGACGCCGTCGATGATGTTCGTGATCTGCCTGGGGATGAACTTCTCCACGTGCTGGTAGGGGCCGTAGTTGTTGGAGCAGTTGGAGATCGTGGTGCGCAGGCCGTAGGTGCGGGTCCAGGCGCGCACGAGCATGTCGGAGGACGCCTTGGTGCTCGAGTACGGGCTGCTCGGGTGATACGGCGTCTCCTCGGTGAACTTCGCCGGGTCGTCGAGCGCCAGGTCGCCGTAGACCTCGTCGGTGGAGACGTGGTGGTAGCGGATGCCGTACTTGCGGACGGCCTCCAGCAGGCGGAAGGTGCCCTCCACGTTGGTGCGCAGGAACGGCTCGGGGTCGGCGATGGAGTTGTCGTTGTGGCTCTCTGCGGCGTAGTGCACGATGGCGTCGTGGCCCGGGACGATCCTGTCCAGCAGCTCCGCGTCGCAGATGTCGCCCACGACGAGCTCCACGCGGTCCGACGGCAGCCCGGCGATGTTCTCGGGGTTGCCGGCGTAGGTCAGCTTGTCCAGGACGGTGACGTGGACGTCGGGGTGGTTGTTCACGACATAGTGCACGAAGTTGCTGCCGATGAAGCCGCAGCCGCCCGTGACGATGATGTTCTTAGGTTCAAAAATCTCAGACATGAAAATCCAATCTGAAGCAAGTACAGCTTCTTTAGTATGCCGCAGGAAGTGACGCCGCGGCACTATTCAACAAAACTATCGGACATTTCGGCATGCGATAAGAGCCATGACCTTCGCAGAATTACTTCCCCTACAAAACGCCTCCGGAATGCAGTCTTTGTCGTACCGGAAGACCGAATTCCCAGTTTTATCGCGTAAGTACTTATAGAAGAAGTCTTCCCAGCTTTTAAACTTCTCACTGTTTACAAAGGCTTCTGGGGTTTCCAAAACCGCCTTAACATCTAACCCTGAAATTACGCCAGAGCTCAGCAGAAGCCACTCGAATGACTCGGGAAGACAAACCGTAACAGTATCGCGATGAATGTCTTGCAGCTTAAGGACGCGGTCCGCATAGCACCCAAATGCCGCTCCGTCCGCGACAACAAACACGCGATCGTCGAAATGCTGATCCAACCAGCCCAAAATCGCGCTGTTCGTCATGGCCGAAGCACAGGTAAGCTCACTATCAGCGAAATGCCGTTCAAAGAACTGGAAACCAGACTTACTGTCCTCGCATAGAAGGATAGAAAAGTCCTGTTTTGGCGCCGATCGGGAAATAGCATAACGATGATTTCCGCGATCTTGATAAACAGGGACGAAAGAATGGTATTTTCCGCTCGTCTTAATCTTGTAAATCTCATCCACGCTATACGGAAGATTGGGGAAATCAGCCCTTGAGATCAGCACGAAATAATTCGAGGAATACAGCACATGATGGGCAAACTCATCAGAATGGATCTCTTTTAAGCCCTCATCGACAAATACAATCGAGTCATGAACGGACGAAAGCTGGTTTCGCCAATCATAATCGGTCAGGGCGACACAGGGACAATCGCATTGCAAGGAGACACCCGACTGCTCGCCCGTTCGCATGTAGTCTGCGACCATGTCAAACAGTGTCGTCTTACCCGTGCCGCTATCGCCACGCACAATAGTGATGTTCCGCTTGATGGTAAATGTGTACTTAGTTCCCCTGCGGCGGGAAATCTTAACGAGATGCGAACCGTTCATAAGCAGTACCTACAGATACGGAATCGACTCGTGAATCAATTCGGCCATGTTATGAACGATTCGGCCGCTATTCACGACTTTGATTTTAAAATCCTCGCGACCAAAGTCCATCACATGATAGAGATTCACAACGAGCTTGCGGTCTTTCGCCATGTCAAGAATCCACTTGGCACAGTTGTCACCACAGGTAGAGGCGTTAAAAATATGCTTACGATCAAATCTCATAAGCAGCAGCGTTTTCACGCCACCAGAAAGCTGGAGCGGGGAGATGGATCCAAGCACGGGGCTTTCGATGACGTTTTCGGAGACAACATCCGATCGATCGACATCTTTAATTATCGAGACTGCATAGGGATCCGTAATCCAAGTAGACCGGTAAGAGTTTTTGAAATATGTCGCTGTGTTGTAAATCGCTTCTGGCATATCGCCAAAGTAGACGCTTAACACATCCACTCCCAATCATATTGTCTTTATGGTCAACGTAATCATAACGAAAGGGGCCACCAGATAAACGGTGACCCCTAAAAGAAAACAAGCTGGCGCTAGTACTCGCGCGGGCTGTTGACGATCTCGCCGGCGGCGACCTTCTTCAGGTGCTGCCCGTAGACCGACTTGCCGTAGGCCTTCGCGGCCTCCTCGAGCCCCTCGGTCGTGATCCAGCCGTTCTCCCAGGCGATCTCCTCGGGGACCGAGACCGGCAGGTCCTGGGAGTGCTCCACGGCGCGGACGAACTCCGCGGCCTCGTGCAGGCTCTCCATGGTGCCGGTGTCCAGCCACGCGTAGCCGCGGCCCAGGGTGACGACGGACAGCGTCCCCTCCTCCAGGTACATCTGGTTGAGCGTGGTGATCTCGAGCTCGCCGCGGGCCGACGGCTCCACCCTATGCGCCTTGGCGGCCACGTCGCCCGGGTAGAAGTACAGGCCGGTGACGGCGTAGGAGCTCTTGGGGCGCTCGGGCTTCTCCTCGATGGAGACGGCCCGGCCCTCGCGATCGAACTCCACGACGCCGAAGCGCTCGGGGTCGTCCACGTGGTAGCCGAAGACCGTGGCGCGGCCCGACTCGGCGTTCTGGACGGCGCGCGTCAGGTGGCGCGACAGGCCGTTGCCGTAGAAGATGTTGTCGCCCAGCACCAGGGCGCACGGCTCGCCGGCGATGAACTCCTCGCCGATGGTGAAGGCCTGCGCCAGGCCGTCCGGCGAGGGCTGCTCGGCGTAGGAGAGGTCCACGCCGAAGCGCGAGCCGTCGCCCAGCAGGCGCTGGAAGTTGGGCAGGTCGGTCGGCGTGGAGATGACCAGGATGTCCTTGATGCCCGCCAGCATGAGCGTGGACAGCGGGTAGTAGATCATGGGCTTGTCGTAGACCGGCAGCAGCTGCTTGGAGGTCACGAGCGTGAGCGGGTACAGGCGCGTGCCGGACCCGCCGGCGAGGATGATGCCTTTCATAATAATCCTCTCGATTGACAATCGTTGAGCAAAAGCCGCTGATTACAGATGCATAGTTAATTAAATTATACGCACCGGCAGCAACCTCCCCGTCTTCTTATTTAAATCGGACAGCAGAAACACGCAACTCTTTCTGCATTTCTAGCGAGGCAACAAATGAAAAAGTACAATGAGCAGTGTCCAACAAACGAAAGGCAAACAATGCGAGTCGAAACAACCGGAGTATGCAGAGGAAACTGGAAAATCTACCAGCAGCTTAAGATTGAAGGCATCCATAAAGGCTCCAGCGTAACAGCCCAAGCGGCTACAAACGACAACCGCTGCTTACCTTTATCCCTCCTAAAATTCCGGGACAATGGTTGTGACTCGAACTCATACGTCCTTGTACTCCCCGATCCCGATGCCCGCACCATCAAAATTGAGTTTTGCGAAATCGGCCAAGACGGTCGTACCCTGAGCAGCGACTCCCTTTCGCTCAATTGCAAGAACATCAAATGGGAGTCTCGCCTTAACTACAAAATTAAACCTGACATGTGCAGCAAACTCCGAAACTACGATGACGTTTCAGAGTTTGACATGGCAACGATTGATTTCTGGCAGTGCATCGAAGATTCAAGCGACTATATCCTTAGGTGCACGGTGAGAACTCCTTATCGTAGCGACTCGCAAATCAAACTTCGTTGTTTCGATCGAACCCTTAATGAAGTTAATTTGAGCATCGTCAATTTCGGTTCGAATGTAACAAGCGTTGGATTTACGTCTGAGAAAAAGCAGCTTGAAACGCAGCTCTCAATTCGAATGCCAAAGGCGTTCGATCGTTACTACTTTGTTATTGACGATCAAAATCACCCATCATTCAGTGCATTTGACTGCTTAACACCCGATAAGTTAGGCTTGCTTCTTGAGGAGACCAACTTTCTCTTTACCCATGCGCAGTTTGACCCTGAATACCCCGAATGGTTCACGGAGCATAAGGCAACCATCGGCGCTCTGGAGAAGCAGAGAAAAATCGTCTTCAACAGTGCTCCGAAGTTCAGCATTATTGTCCCTCTATACAACACACCCATTTCGTTCTTTAACGATATGACCGAATCCGTAAAAAACCAGTCTTATGCAAACTGGGAGCTCATCCTAGTTAATGCAAGTCCTGACAATCAGGAACTAAAGGTTCACGTTGAGCAGGAGACGGCCCACGACAACAGAATTAAATCAATTAACCTTACCGAGAATAAGGGCATTTCCGAAAATACAAACGCCGGCGTTGCCATCGCTTCGGGTGATTTCGTTAGCTTCTTTGACCATGACGATATTCTTGAACCGGACTTGTTGTTCTCATATGCCGAGGCAATTGAAAACAATGAGGACGTCGATCTTCTATATTGTGATGAAGATAAACTCATGCCTGATGGAAAGCTAGCGCAGCCGTTCTTTAAGCCGGATTTCAATATCGATCTGCTCAGAAACAATAACTATATCTGCCATATGCTTACCATCCGTAAGTCTCTGCTTGACACTCTAGAACCGAACACGAAAGAGTTCGATGGAGCGCAGGATCATAATCTGACTCTCCGCGCCGTGGAAAAGGCAAGGAAAGTTCATCATGTTCCAAAGGTTCTATATCACTGGCGCCTAAGCGAGACCTCCACCGCAGCAAATGCCGATAGCAAGCCGTATGCCACTATCGCAGGTATCAAAGCGGTCCAGAGTCATTTGGACAGGCTTGGGCTCAATGCGAAGGTCGAACAAGCGCGTCGTCCCTTTACATATAAAGTAACCTACGCTGTGCCAGATTCCCATCCACTCGTGTCAATTATCATTCCAACTAAAGACCACGCCGACATTCTGGACAACTGCATTACATCAATTGTTGAGAAATCAACGCACGATAATTACGAGCTTGTCATAATCGAAAACAACAGCACAGAAAAGGCGACGTTCGATTATTACGATAAGTTGCAAGCAAAATATCCTGACATCGTTCGTCTTGTAACTTGGGAACACGAATTCAATTTCTCCAAACTCATGAACTTTGGCGTTGCTCACGCCAAGGGCGACTATCTCTTGCTATTGAATAACGATACTGAGGTAATTACGCCCAATTGGATTGAGATAATGCTTGGCATCTGTGCACGTGAGGATGTTGGCGCAGTTGGTGCAAAACTCTACTATCCCGACAACACCATTCAGCACGCGGGCTTATGCGTCACTGGCGGCGTGGCTGGACATCTTTGCCAAAGCATGCCAAAGGATAACTGGGGCTACTTTGCACTCAACGATGCGCAACAAGACTTCAGCGCCGTCACTGCAGCTTGCATAATGACCAAGCGTAGCGAATATGAGAAAGTCGGAGGTTTCACGGAAGAGCTTCAAGTTGCATTTAATGACGTTGACTTTTGCTTAAAGCTACGCGAGATCAACGACCTGATCGTATACACACCCGAAGTCGAGCTCTATCACTACGAGTCGATTTCTAGAGGCGTTGAAAACAATACGGAGAAGCAGATTCGCTTCCACAAAGAGGTCGCATACATGAATTATCGCTGGGCAAAATACTATGTCGAAGGCGATCCGTACATTAACCCAAATTTCAGCGTGGGAGAACCCGGAAATCGCTACTATCATTTATAAAGTGTTAGCTTAATTCTGCGCTTTCTAATTTTAGCCTTATTAAAATGCGACTAATAGATAAGGGAATCGAGGGTCAACCCTCGATTCCCTTACCTTGAATATCAACTTCATCCGAACACCTCCCACATTCATCCGCACATGTGCGGATGAATGTGGGAA
>UQHR01000056.1 GCA_900540905.1 uncultured Collinsella sp.
GGCCACGGCCGACGCAGGCTCAAGCGCCAGCGACGAGCCAAAGTCGATCAGGCACAGGTCAAAGGTGCCCTCGGCAAGCTGCCGGTCAAGCGGTAGACGCGCCGTGCGCACCATAATATTAGCGGGCGAGATATCGCGATGGACAAAGCCCTCGCCCACCAGGCTCATACGGCAGAGCAGATCGAACAGGTCGCGACCCAGACGCGCCGCCACAAGCGGCGACAGGCGTCCGGCATCGTCCACGGCAAGTCGCGAACGCAAGCGGGCAAGCGTCTCGCCCTCGACCCATTCCATGACAATTGCAGGCACACCGTCGACCTCGCCCCAGCCATAGAGGCGGGGAAAGCCCTTGAGGCCCGAAAGGGCGCGGTGGCATTCGTATTCCTCGCGAAACGCCGCCTTGAACTTGCCGACCAGCGCCTCGTGAGCGGCATCGTCGTCGAACTCATCGCGCGTCGGCAAGATGAGCTGCTTGAGTGCCACGGCCTCGCCTTGGGCGTTGACGGCACGCGTCACGCGGCCGATACCGCCACGGCGCATGGTGGCATCGTCGGCAAACAGCATCGTAAAACGACGCAGATAGGCAGGCAGTTCGTCCTGACCGAGCGCAATGGCCGGCTCAAACCCGTCGACACGCGCCAGGCGCAGGCCGACCATGGGATCGCGACCGAGCGATTGTGGTGTGGTGGATGCAAGATCGGTCATCATAGGGCAAGCGCCGCCACGTTATTGTTGAAGTTACCGAGCGCGACGTCATCATCGCCGTAATGGCCGACCCATTGACATAGGTTGGTGTAACAGCCCCACAGATTGGCATACTGCTGATACCACTTTGACCGGGGCGAGAATGTCTGACGACCGAACTCGGCTCGAATGACAAACATCTCCCCGACCAGACTGTCGCACGGTCTGGGATCTCCCGTAGAGTTATAGGTCGAGACCACGTCATTGGCACGAGAAACATAGCCGTCGAGCATGTTGTACTTGGTCACAAGCCAGCTGTGAATGCTCTCTTCTTCAGCAGCGGAAAGGCCACCGGAGTTTGCATCGTTGTCAGTGTTGCCGCCCGTCGAGCCGCCGTTTCCAGACCCTCCGGCAGAGGAACCCGACCCAGAGCCGCCGCCCGAACTCGACGAATCCGAGCCGGAGCCAGAAGTATCCGAGCTACCGGGCTTTCCGGACTGCTGGGCGTCCTGCTCCTTCTGCTGCTCGACCTTATTCACCGTTGCCGCCACGCTATTGTTGGACAACCGATCGATGATCTTGGTGTTGGTGAGCACGATGGTTTTGCCATTGGCAAGCGTGACTTCGTTGTCCGGGGCCTCGGCGCCGTCCGCGTCGTCAGTGCCAAACACAATATCCGCGACCACACTTGCCCAAGCATATCCAGTCGTGGTGCCCAGGTCACTTTTGACCTCATGCCCTACGCGCGGTTCGCGTGCGGCATGTGCCTGTATCATGGACGGCACGGTCATGCCATAGGCAGAAACGCCAGCTATGGCCAGCACCAGCGAGCACGACAGCAGCGCGTACGCCCGAGGCGCCAAGCCCAGTCGGCGTCGCATGCGCACCGCGGCGCCGCGCTTTGTCTGAGTGCCACCGGGCCGCATGCGTTCTCCTCCAACAAAAACACGCCGCTCGGGAGCGGCGCATTCATTCGAATCCATATTTGAGTGTATCAGCGAACCCAAAAGGTTGCGCAACGAATGGGCAAATTAAGGATGCGAGTGGAAGCATCCATGCGATAAGCGGATACAAAGCATCTTTGTTACACAACAAACTTACAGTCGCACGGGAAAATTATGACTACCCCGTGCGTCGCGAGGAAAACATACGGCAGGAGCAGGCTCGCCACCTAAATCGTGCGACGGGCCTCGATGGCGCGCCCAAGCGTAAGCTCGTCGGCATACTCCAGGTCGCCGCCCACGGGCAGGCCGCTCGCCAGACGCGACACCTCAACGCCCAGCGGCTTGATAGTGCGAGCCAGGTAGCTCGCCGTGGTCTCGCCCTCAATATTGGGGTTGGTAGCGATGATGACCTCATGGATATCCTCGTGGCCCAGACGCGCCAGCAGCTCGCGAATGTGCAGCTGCTCGGGGCCAATCTTGTCCATGGGACTGATCACGCCGCCCAATACGTGGTAGAGACCGTGGTAGCTGCCCGTGCGCTCGATTGCCTGGACGTCGCGCGGCTCGCCCACCACGCAAATGCGAGTGGTGTCGCGCATCGAATCCTGGCAGATGGAGCACTCGTCGGCCGTAGCGTAGTTAAAGCAACGGCTGCAAAAGTGAACCTCCTGCTTAACCTCCAGGATGGCCTCGGCCAGGCGGCGCGCCTCCTCGGCGTCAGCCTCCAACAGGTAATAGGCGATGCGCTGAGCCGACTTGGGACCAATGCCCGGCAGGCGACCCAGCTCATCGAGCAATTTTTGCAGGCTATGGTTGGCACTCATATATATGCGCGTCTTAGAACGGCATGCCCGGGATGTTGAGGCCGCCGGTGATGGCGCCCATCTGCTTGTTGGCGAGCTCGTTGACGCCGCGGACGGCCTCGTTGACGGCAGCCATGATCATATCCTGCAGCATATCGACGTCCTCGGGATCGAGCGCATCGGGATCGATGGTGAGGTTGACGAGCTCCATCTCGCCGTTAACGGTCACCTTGACCATGCCGCCGCCGGCAGAGGCGTCGACGGTCTGGGACTTGAGGTTCTCCTGCGCGGCGGCAAGCTGCTCCTGCATCTTGCGAGCCTGCTTCATCATCTGCTGCATGTTCATACCGGCCATGATGGCTCCTTTACGTGCGGCCGCACGCCGAGCTGCAAGGGCAGCCGGAGCACGGCGGGACTTTCAAACTCAAAAATCGTACCACGGCGCGCGGCGAGAGAGCGGGGCGGACGTGTTACCTCAGTCGATATACATGTCCTCCAATACAAACCGCACTCAAAGATTATGCAAGGTCGAATTATGCAAGGTTGCATAATATCGCACACTCAATCTAGTAGAGCCGAATCCGGCATTTCATGTGCGCCACTAAATAGCTAAATGCCGAACCACTACTCGAGGCGGCGCACATGGCGGCAGGGTATAATTTGATTGCCATAGACAGCAATTTGGAGGTGCCCCATGAATGCCCCCGACGCGCTCCAAAACATCCGCTCAAAACACCCCGTCGCATATGTGGTTCTCTATCTCTTTGTCGGCTGGGCATTGCTGGTTGTCATCACCCATACTATAGCCTTTGGAGCAGAACTGCTGATAGCCAACTCGGACCAGCCCACCGTCAAATGGGAAGCGACCGATGAGTGCACCGATGGAACCCGAACCATTTACTACAACAGCCCGTCCCTCTACCAAGAGTTCAAGGTCAAGATAAAGGACTCCAAGATTGTCGATGCCGAACTAGGCGCTTTCTTGACAATCGGGGCAACCCTCAACGCCGAGCAAGTCGAGTACACGGACAGCTATGCGGCGTATCGTATCGACCTCAGCATCCTAGGCCGACCGTCACGCACCTGTCTGCTCGAATGCGACATACGCGGCACCACACTACACATGTCCGAAATACAGATGCGCCCGGACAAGGGGTCCTCTTCTTGAGCAGTATACCCGCCTGCGCAGCTACTCCACCGGCTTGAAGATGGTGGACTGACCGAAGACGCTGCGGATGAGGGCTTTGGCCTCGTCCTCGGTCTGCGGAATGCTTGGGGCTGCGCCTTGATGGCCGAAGGGACTGCCCGCGCCGGGGTTGGACTCCCAGGGAGCTGCAGGAGCGCCCTCCTCTTTGGGGGCAGTTGCAGCGGACTTGGACGCGGACGCCGCACCCGGCACGTCGAACGGAGGCAGATCGTCCCCGCTCGCATCGCCAGCGAAGCCGCCGACCATAGCGTCGTCGTAGGGCACCTGCTCGGATTCCCACGGCGCGGACTGCGCGACAGGCTGAGCTTTGGGGGCAGCCGAGCGCTCGGACGCACGGGGTGCGGGCTCGGTCGGGAGCTTACCCGTAGCAGGAGCGCCGGCGGGGTTGTCGGAGCGTAGCCAGGGGGCTTTGCCCAGGTCAGACGACTTGGGCGCGGGCGCGACAGGCTTGGGTGCGGGCGCCGGGGCAGCAGGTTTGGGCGCGACGGGCTTAGGCGCCGATGGGGTCGGTGCCGCTATCGGCGCCGCTTGCTGCTGCGCGCTGGCGCTCGAGGATGCAGGGGCCGCCGAGGACACGGGTTGCGGGTCCGCAGATACCGCAGCCCGTGCAGATGGAGAATGCTCCTCATGTTGAGGAGCCGGCGTGCCACCCCCATCCAGGACATAGTCGACGGTGCGACGACCGAAGACCGCGCAGACCGTCGGCAGGACCACCGACTGCGTGTCGGCGCGACCGAGCATCTTGATGGCAAAGGTCGAGCCCGCGGGGAACGAGACCGTGAGCTTGGAGCCGTCGTCGGCCGTGGCGCGAGCATTGAGCAGCAGGCCGGCATAGGAGGCCTGACGGGCTTTGACGCGCTCGACGACCTCGGCCCATTTGCGCTGGAGCTCGCCAGCGTCCTCGACCGCAGGGGTCTCGGCGGCGGCGGCAACTTGGGCGGCGTTATTGGGCTTGGACGCAGGCGCCGGCGCGGGCGATGCGGCAGGCGTGGAAGCCGGAGCCGCAACGGGCTGAGGAGCCGGCGTGGGCGCAGGCTGAGGCGCAGGCGTCGCAGGCTTAGAGACTTGCGCGGACGCGGGCTTAGGCGCAGGTTGAGGCGCTGGAGCAGCCGCGGCGCCACGGTCCCAAGGCATGCCGCTCTGGTGCGCGGACGTAGCGGCAGGAGCGGTCGCCGCCGGAGCAGTAGCACGGGCACCCGAGATGAGCGTCGGCTGCAGTGCCGTTGCAGACGCAGCCGCAACGGCCGCCGGGGCAGCCTGAGCAGCAGCCACGCTCAACGGCACCGCGGCATTGGCAACCCTAGCCTCCAAACGCGCCACGCGCTCAGCCAAGGCCTCAATTGTCAGATCGGCCTCGGGACGAGCCAGACGGGTGCAGGCGATCTCGAGCACCAGGCGCACATCACTCGCGCCCCTCATCTCCAGTGCGGCATCGTCGAGCACTGTCAGCACACGGGCCAGGCGGTCGGCAGGATGCTCGCCAAAGGCAGCGGCCTCGGCAGCAAGCGCCTCGGCCTGCTCGGAGCCGCCCTCAAACAGCTCGGCGCGGGCACCGGCAACGCAGGCAACGTACACGTCACGCACATGCGCCACCAGGTCGCGCGTCAGCTCCAGCAGGTCGTTTCCTTCCTCGACCTGCGCACGAATCAGTCCATAGAGCTCGGCAACATCGCGATCGGCAATGGCGCGGGAAAACTCGCCCAGAATCTGGTCCGAAACCTCGCCTAAAAGCGAGCGGGCGTCGTCCGCATGCACAGAACCGTTGCCAAAGACGCTCAGCTGCTCCAGCGTGGACAACGCGTCGCGCATGCCGCCCTTGGCATGACGCGCCACGATAGCCAGCGCCTCGTCGTCGTAATCGAAGCCCTCCTGCTCGCACACGTATGCCAGGCGATGCTCAATATCCTCGTTGCCGATGCGATGGAAATCGAAGCGCTGGCAGCGTGAGAGAATGGTCTCCAGAATCTTTTGCGGGTCGGTGGTGCACAGCACAAAGATCACGTGTGCCGGCGGCTCCTCAAGCGTCTTGAGCAGCGCGTTGAACGCCGCCGTCGTGAGCATGTGGACCTCGTCGATGATATAAATCTTGTACTTGCCGCGCACTGGGGCAAAGTTGACGGAGTTGATGATCTCCTCGCGCACGTTGTCCACGCCGGTACGGCTTGCGGCATCGAGCTCGTAGACATCGGGGTGGTTACCCTCGGCAATGAGCTCGCACTCCTCGCAAGTACCGTCGGGCATGCAGCCGCTTGCACCCTCGGCGCGCGCCGCCTCGGCATTGCGGCACAGCAGCGCCTTGGCCAGAATGCGCGCCATGGTGGTCTTGCCCGTGCCGCGCGGTCCGCAGAACAGGTAGGCGTGGGACAGGCGCCCCTCGGTGATGGCGTGCTCGAGCGTCGAGACGATATGCTGCTGGCCCACCACGGAGTCAAAGGTGAGCGGGCGATACTTTCGGTACAACGATTCCATGGGTGCTCCCCCGGGTATACTGAGTCTTGTTGCCGCGGCGGCCATGCGGTCGCACGGCATACTGCATTCCATAATAACCCGTACGGCGAGCCCGCCGCGATAGGAGTCCAAAGAGCATGGCAGACGCAGAGAGCAACCTCGTTCCCTCCGAAGCAGCCGACCAGGTCGAGGTCGCGCTCGAGGAGCAGGCCGCAGCCGATGACGGCATCCTGTACCTCAACGAGTACCAGTACGAAAACGACCTGGTCACCGACTTCGCCCGCCTGGTCGCCTCGCCCAGGCGTCGCGGCTCGCTGTATGTCGCCGCGGCAGTTGCCGCGCTCATCGGCATCGGCATGCTGGTGGCCGGCGGCAACTGGATCAAGTTTGGCGTCGTCCTGATCGTGTTCGGCGCCTTTTTGGCCTGGTGGAGCAAAAACCTGCACCACACCCTCGCCCGCGACTTTATCGACGCCGTTGAGGCCGACGAGTCCATGGGTGGCCGCTATCGCCGCGTCGCCGCCAACGAGGACGGCCTGATGGTTTGGGGCAAGAGCGGCAAGTCACAGTTCTTCCCGTTTGAAAAGCTCGACCACGTGCTCGACGGCGAGCGCATCTTTGTGGCCATGTTCGCCGACCAGGGCGTGACGATCCCTAAGGACACCTTTGTCCGCGGCGATGCCGAGCAGTTCGGTCCCTTCCTTAAGGCGCGCATCAACAAAAAACTCCGCATCGAGACCAAGAAGAAGAAAATGAAGGCCGAGAAGGCCGCCGCCGAGGCCAAGCAGGGCGACAAGCCCCAGGAGACCAAGCGCAAGCAGAAGAAGAACAAGAAAAAGCGCTAAGGCCAAGCCAGACAGGCAGCCTCGCATCCCGCTATCCTCCCCATGCACCCGAGCGTGCTACACTAGCAGCATCTATGCCACCGCGAACGGCTCGGCTCCGCGCCCGCCACTCGCAAACGAACTTTAAACGCACGAGGGTTGGCCATGCCGCTTTTCTCGCAACATACCGCCCGGTTCTCGCCGGACGTTCCCTTGGAGGGCACTAGCTCTCGCGAGCTGCTCAAGCGGTACCAGCCGCTCGAGACGCTTGCGACCGGCGGTTTTGGCTCCATTCTGGTTTTTACGCGGCCGGCAATGGCCG
>UQHR01000057.1 GCA_900540905.1 uncultured Collinsella sp.
ACCTTCATTACTCCAACGACGAATTCTAGGCGGTGTCCCCTCCCTTTCAAGAAAGGGAAGAGGCGGGGCATGCCCCGCCTCTTACGCCACATCTCTGCGCGCTACCCACGGTGGAGCGTTTCAGCGGACTGGTGTTTCTCTGAGACATGGGCTTCCTTTCGCGTCTGATAGGGCGAAACGCCATTGTTGCACACTAAAGCGCACTTCAGGCAAGCGCGATGTGAAAGGCAGCGGGGTGCCCGCGTTTGCGCCGGTGCCCCGCTGCCTTGTTGCAATTAGTCCTCGTCTTCTTGGTCTGTGGAAAGGCCCGCGGGCGTGAGTCCCAAGATCTCATCGGCTTGGTCGGCGTCTTCCAGCGCGTCGATATCCTTGAGTTTGCGCTCCATGACGTTGGTGCGCGTGGTGATAATGCCCTCGACCGTTTTACCCGCGGTCTCGATCTGCTGCTGGGCGCGGCGCAGCGCCTTTTGATAGCGCGGCAGCTCGGCCTTGACGGCGGAGAGCACTCGCAGTACATCGTCGGTGCGTTTTTGCAGCCTAAACGTCTGGTAGCTCATCTGCAGGCTGTTGAGAATGGCCGCCATGGTGCTGGGGCCGGCAACGTTGACGTGATAGTCGCGGCCCAGGGTCTCGATAAGCCCGGAGCGGCTGACGACCTCGGCGTACAGCCCTTCAAACGGCACGAACATGATGCCAAAGTTGGTCGTTGCCGGCACACTCAGGTACTTTTCGCAAATGTCCTTTGCCTCGCGCTTGACCATGGTGTCGAGCGTCTTGCGCGCAGCCGCCACGGTCTCCGCATCGCCCGACTCCTGCGCGTCGAGCAAGTGCTCGTACGCGTCGCCCGGGAATTTGGAGTCGATCGGCAGCAGCACGGGATCGCCCTCGTCCACCGGCAGCTTGACGGCAAACTCAACGCGCTCCGAGGCGCCGGGCTTGGTGGCGACGTTTTCCAGATACTGGTCGGGCGTAAGGATGTCCGCCAGAATTGCACCCAGCTGCACCTCGCCCAAAATGCCACGCGCCTTCACGTTGCCCAGCACGCGCTTAAGGTCGCCCACGCCGGTGGCGATGGACTGCATGTCGCCCAGGCCCTTGTACACGGCCTCGAGCTGGTCGCTCACCTGCTTAAACGATGCCGACAGTCGGTCGTTGAGCGTGCGGGAGAGCTTCTCGTCCACCGTCGCACGCATTTGATCGAGCTGCACGTTGTTGTCTTTGCGGATGGCGCCCAGCTGAGCATCGACCGTTTCGCGCACCTTGTCCAGGCGATGCTCGATACCCTCGCGGTTGGCACCGAGCTGTTGGGCCGTCTCGCGGCGCAGGTCATCCATCCGGTCACCAGCTTGCGAAAACTCACGTGCGATGGTCAGGTAACGTTGCTGCTCCACGGCCGCATCTGTCGTCTGCTGCTGCGCGATGGCATTGGCCGTGCGGCGAGTTTCGGCCAGCGCGACGTTCAGGGCATCGAGCGCGTTGTTGGCCTGCTCGAGTGCTGCCAGCGTTTCCGCGCTACTGTCGCCACGCTCCCGCAACTCGGCACGCAGGCTCTTGAGCTGGAGGGCGCAAGCCACAGCAACCCCCACCGCCACCAAGGCGATCACAACAAGCACAATATCAATAGCAGACATAAACTCCGCCCAACAAACCCAATCGAGCACCAATCAAAACCGCGATCAATCTTACCCCGCCATACGCACCGGGCGCCCGGCCCCTTCTTGGGCGCCCCTCTCCTCCGCATATTCCATAATGCGGCGCGCCGTCTCCCTGCTCACCTTTGAGTCATCACCGGCTAAATATGCGTACACGTTTCCTTTATTCAGGCGCAGAGCACGGCAGAGGCCATAGCGCGTTACACCCGATTCCTCCAATGCTTCCAGCGTTTTCTTTCTCATCAGGGCGTTCACCCTTCTATCGGCCGCCGGCTTTTCTTTCACCGCTCTATACGCACGCCAAACGTTGGCATAACGATTAGGGAGCTCACTTTTGGCGCATAGAGACGCCATGCTACCCGCTTGGCCGTACAAGGATAAAACGTCTCGGTAATCCTGTTCCATCCACGAGCCCTCGGATAAGCCCAGAACGTATTCGGCTTTTCCTTGCGCCAAAGCGAGCAAAAACAGAGGCTCCGCCACGCGCGGCGCATCCGTCGTCGCCTGCTCAACCAATTTTCTAAAACTCAGCGACTGCTGTCCGGATAGCTCTCGGCAATAGCCTTTTAAGAATCCCTCAAAGGTCAGATTCAACCGAGCACCTCCTTTTTGTATTGCCTGTATGCACAGACCATCTCTTGATAGCTTCGCTCCGAAGGCGACGACGCCAGTGCTTCTCCCTCGTCGAATATAAGCCGTTCGAGCAGCCCCCAATCAAGTCGGTCGACGAATGCCTGACTATGAAGATCGATGATGTCGTTCGGACGGTAGGCATAGAGCTTCATCACCGCCAGGTCCTCCAAGAGGAGTCTGCTCTAAATCCTGCTTATACATAGCAAATCCTATTATTATTCATCTTCGATAATACTATCAATCGCACGACAGGACCCACGGGATGCAAGAGTTTTACTCGTGGCGATAATCCCTACACCCTAGAAGTCCTAATGTGACAAACGCTAGCTCTCCCAGCCGGCGCGGATGGTTGTTATGACGTCACCTAGGCGCTGGCCCAGGGCCGCTAGATGCTGAAGCACCTCGTTGGGCGATGCGCCGTTGAGGATGCACGTGAGGGCATACGACGCCAGAAAGATGGCCGCAAGCCCCAGCGGGATGAGCGCAATCATCGCCAATGTGCGCAGGCGCTGGCCCAAACGGCGGCGGCGCGCGCGGCGTTTGTCGAACGCGAGCTCCTGCGCATATGAATCTTGCTGTACGGAATAGGCCTCTGGCGCCGATTCATACCCGGGCACAGCTGCAGGTACAGCAGCGGGCACGACATTTTGCGCAAAGGGCTGGGCTGCCGCCCCTTGCATTTGCATCTCCATGAGTCGTTGCTGCTGACGCAGCATGCGCTCAGCTTGTTGCTGCGGAGTCTCAAGAAACAGATCCATGCTGGCCTCCAAAATCGGAGCATTCGACGCTTACGACCAGCATCCCGCACCGTCATGACCGCGACAACGCAATCGCCGGCAATAGCCACAAAGTTTCTTTTGCTCAAAAGCTGTCGAAAAGCTCAACAACTCCCCTACCAGCACTTTCTCTGAGCTTTTTTCGCCATCAATCTTTTGGCCTTCCACCCTTACGCCAACTGACCAAAATCTAACCAAAAGCTTGACGGAAATTGTGGAGACAGGGACCCCACACAAAAAGTGCCGCCCCAAAGGGGCGGCACACAAACTTATTATCAGCTTTTCTGTAACGAGCATGCGACGACTCAACGCCGGAGCGCAGGGCGGGGAAACCTTTGCCTCGCGCGACCCTGCGAAGCCGTGAGCGAGAGGCAAAGGTTTCCCCGCCCTGCGCTCCGTGGTCGGTGAGGACAGACTACATGCCTGCGAGACCTCGGGCGGCGGTGGCGCACATAAATGCCAAGACGAGAATCACGAGCGACCCGGCGATGTCTGCCAGCACGCCCATTGCACGGCGTTCAAACAACCAGCTCTCAAAGTGCGGGGCGACGTTGCGCCAAACACGCCACAGCAAGATGCCCATACCGATGACGCCCGGGATATTGAGCAGTAGGATCTCGGAGCACAAGAGGCCAATCAGGTTGCCGGCGGCAAAGCCCGCATCGCCCTCGCAGTATTTGCGATAAATCATGTACAACATGTATGCCACAAACGGCTGCAGGCACGCAGAGATAAACGTAACCACCATCGAGGGGTCCTGAGAAAAGACATCGGTGAGCTTATCCACGCTCGTGGCATCCTTAGAGGCCAGGAACAGGCCAATGACCACCACGGGCACCACGCCCAAGATGACCTCGACCAGAGTAAATAACTTGGCAGTCAAATCCTCACTAGCCGAATTCAAATAAGGCGCCCACTCAGGATGAGCATGCGCGCCGACCTTCTTGTCTTTCTCGGCACGATCGGCCTTTTTACCCTCGGCAACCCGACGGCCAGGATCCTTGCGAGTTCCCGCCGCAGCCACCCGAGCCCGAGACTTCTTACCCATACAAAAACACCCCATCAGGTAGTAGATAAACTAAAAGTCGCTACCCAGTGTACCCCACCCATGAACGGTGCCGTCCCAACCAGCCCCCACACAAAACGTGCCGCCCCAAAAGGGGCGGCACACAAACTTTTTTATCAGCTTTTCTGTATCGAGCACTCGACGACCCAAAGCGGGCCGGGAGGGCCGGACTACCTTCCCTCAACGCGACCCTGCGAAGCCGTGAGCGAGGAGGGAGGGTAGTCCGGCCCTCCCGGCCCAGCTCACGCTAGCGCCACGCGCTAGTAGTTCACCACCTGCTCCTCAAAGTACGCCTTGGGGTGGTTACACACCGGGCACACCTCAGGCGCCTCGGCACCCACATGCAGGTGCCCGCAGTTCAGGCACTTCCACACCTTCACGCCCTCACGCTCAAACACCTCGCCCGACTCGATGCGCTCGACGAGCTTGTTGTAGCGCTCCTCATGGGCCTTCTCGACTGCGGCGACACCACGGAACTTTGCGGCAATCTCGGCAAAGCCCTCTTCCTCGGCGGTCTTGGCAAACTCGTCGTACATCGTGGTCCACTCGTAGTTCTCACCCGCGGCGGCATCGCGCAGATTGTCCAGGGTATCGGGGACGGCGCCATCGTGCAGATACTTAAACCACAGTTTGGCGTGCTCGGACTCGTTGCCAGCCGTCTCGGCAAAGATGTTCGAGATCTGAACGTAGCCGTCCTTCTTGGCCTTGGAGGCATAGTAGCGATACTTGGTGTGTGCCTGGGACTCACCGGCAAAAGCAGTCTCGAGGTTCTTCTTGGTTTGGGAGTTCTCAAAATCCATAGGTGTACTTCCCTTCAACGCATACCGCCCGTAGGCTTCGAGCGGCCTCGTCTTTAGGATGCCCTCATGCCGGAAATCTAAACCTTACAATCCTGTTCTTCAGATTTGCACAGGCTAGATGCTCAGCCAGCGATCGCCCTCGGCTCGGCAAAAGCCCTCACGCTCCAGGTCGGCTAGAATGCCCGCGACAAGCTCGCGCTCGACCGGTCCACGCCCAGCCGCCGCTTCCATCTCGTTAACGCCCACCACGACATCAGCAAGCGTAATCCCCGCCGGCTGGCCATCGCGCGCTGCCAGCAACATGCGCACGATATGCGCGCGCTTTTGGCGACGTGAGCCCTCAAACTTTGACTGACGGCTATAGCCCGCCGAACGCCTAGACGGATTGGGCAACGTCTTTTTTAGATATGCGCCGTAATCCAGCAACGCGTAATACCACGCGCGCGGCGTGTCGGCATCATCGAGCGGCACGGCAAAGGGAGCGGTCTCGTCCGCCAACGCACCAGGGGCCGCCGGACAGGCCGCCTGAATCAGCGGCACCAGCTCGCGATCGGGAACAGCCGGTACATCGGGAAAGAAGTGATGCAGAAAGACCGTGCGCACGTTGGTCTCCAGATACACGCCCGGAAGATCAAACGCAAACGACCGGATACCTTGCGCCGTTGCCGGTCCAATACCAGGCAGAGCGACCAAGTCACGCGTCTCGTGCGGAAACTCCCCACCCCAATCCTCTACGACCCGTTGAGCGGCCTTGTGGAGCGCCAGAGCACGTCGGTTGTAGCCCATCCCCTGCCAAGCGTCCAAAACATCGGAAGGCGCGGCCTGGGCAAGCGCCTGCACGGTCGGAAAGCGATCGAGCCACGCCGGCATGCGCGTCTCCACGCGCGGCACCTGTGTTTGCTGCAGCATAACCTCGGAAAGCCAAATGATGTACGGATCGCGCGTGCGGCGCCACGGAAGGTCGCGATAACGCAGGACCCCTTCCGAACGAATCATCGAACGAAAGGGGTCCTGAATCATATCTATGCTCCTTATGCGGCGCTATTCCTCCCGGCAAGCACATGCACAGGCGGCGTACTCGGGAAACGCGTCGCGGTCGGCGAATTTGGAATCGACGGCCGGGAACTGGCGGTGAGCGACGATGTCGCCGAGCGAAACGGAATCGAGGTAGTCGCGCATCAACGCCTGGGCTCCGGCCCACAGGGGATGATAGCAGCACGTGCCCATGCGCGCACAGTCACCATCGGGCGCGGTGCAATCGTTCATAACCATAGGACCCTGAACAGCCTCGACGACCTGGCGGATAGTGACGTCGTCCGGACTGACCTTGAGACGCATGCCACCGTGGACGCCACGCAGGCTCTCCACAATACCGGCCTGGACCAAACCGTGCTGAATCGAGCGGGCAAACGAATACGGGACATTGACCTCTTCGGCAGCGGTGCGAACAGAAAGCAAACGCTCCGGCTCCTCGGCAAGCATTGCAAGCATGCGAAGGGCATAATCAGTCTTCCTCGATATGTCCATGTTTCCCCTTTCAAGGAATACGAACAGCTCGAACGAGCTCCGGGGCCGAGCTTGTGTCGAGACGCTAAATGACCGCTAGGACATCCAAATGGTAAACCGGATATCCACTGAGTGCCGCGCTTGGAGCGAAATGCATCAGATGCGGCCTACAGTGCAATTTAGTATAACCTAACCCCCTGTCTCGTTGAACGGGTGTTGCGCAACAAACCTCTTGTTTAAACAGATATACTTATTTGCTTTTACTTGCGCCCTCGAGGGCGTGGGGATTCCGATCAAAGAAACGTCAAAGCAATCACTCCGACACAATGGCCTATTAAACGCAAAAAGCCACGTCCGAAGACGTGGCTTTAATTGCGTTGGCGGGAAGTACGGGGCTCGAACCCGCGACCTCCGACGTGACAGGCCGGCGCTCTAACCAAACTGAGCTAACTCCCCAGGCAGTCGTTCGCGTTTGTTTCCGCTCGCGTGCGCTGCGGGGATTAGTATACACAGAAGTCTGTCCGGTGCGCAACAACTTTTTTGAAAAAATTTTTGGGCCCTCCGGGAGGGTCTCCGGGGCCGGCTGGCGCGGGTTAAGTTTGCTGCTCTACAGTCCTGCGCAAGACGGAAAGCACATTAAGTGCTTTCCTTTGCGTGCGGAACTCGCGACAAACTTAAACAGCGGGC
>UQHR01000058.1 GCA_900540905.1 uncultured Collinsella sp.
CCATGCCCTTCTTGAAGTTGAGGACCAGGTCTTCGGCGTTCATGCTGCCCCCATCCGTCGCGGTCTACGGGGCTAACGATATGGCACCGTGGGGACACATGTATGTCAATCCTGGTCTAACAGAGCCAAAATCATTCCTAATAGGCTTCACATTTGGTTGCATTTATGGATAATAGAACTCGTCAAGACGCACGTCCGGAGAGGGCCCTTACGGGACCGGACGAGCGCACAATCGCCATCGATCGAAAGGATCGAATCATGAAGTTTGTTTGCCCCGTTTGCGGTTATGTGGAAGAGTTCGACGGCGACCAGCTGCCCGAGGACTTCAAGTGCCCCCAGTGCGGCGTTCCCGGTTCTCGTTTCCTGAAGCAGGAGGAGGGCCAACTCGAGTGGGCTGCCGAGCACGTCGTGGGCGTCGCCAAGATGGAGGGCGTCTCCGAGGACATCGTTGCCGACCTGCGCGCCAACTTTGAGGGCGAGTGCTCCGAGGTCGGTATGTACCTGGCCATGGCTCGCGTCGCCCATCGCGAGGGTTATCCCGAGATCGGCCTGTACTGGGAGAAGGCTGCCCACGAGGAGGCCGAGCACGCCGCCAAGTTCGCTGAGCTCCTGGGCGAGGTCGTGACCGACTCCACCAAGAAGAACCTCGAGATGCGCGTTGAGGCCGAGAACGGCGCCACCGCCGGAAAGACTGATCTTGCCAAGCGCGCCAAGGCCGCTGGCCTCGATGCCATCCACGATACCGTGCACGAGATGGCTCGCGACGAGGCTCGTCACGGCAAGGCTTTCGCCGGCCTGCTCAAGCGCTACTTTGGCTAAGCCAACCGCTTGAGACATAACCTCTAGCTCGATGAGGCCCGGACCGTATTGGTTCGGGCCTTTTTGTGTCTCGAGGACTCGTTAACGCCCTGAAATAGAGCTATCTTCGGCATCGGTCTCTCGTCAAAAACTAAGTGAGTAGACTTTTCGAAACTTGCCGAGCAGACCATCCGTATTGCTTTATAAAGTCGCAGGGAAATGACTTGTTTCAAAACGGCCTGGTCGCCATCAAGCCAAAAGTCTACTCACTTAGAACCGCAGCCGTCCACGATCGAACTGTTTTGTGTCTAACGGGCATCTTTCCGTCAATTACTCCCAATTTTGTCCAGTCAACGAATAGTTCAGACCGAAGTAATGTCTCAGCCCTTTGCTCATCTGAGCTTTTATCGCGATATTCAGCATCGAGCATCCTGCATACGGTCTTAACGATCGCGCGGAATCTACCCTCATCGGATATCTGTCTGTGTGTCAGGAGAAGTACATCGTAGCCCATGGCCTGAAGGGCCGTCATGCGGTCAGCGTCACGCAAGCCATCCCCTGCGCGTCCGTGCGAGGCCTTTCCCTGACATTCAATGGCCACCTGTCGCCTACCGTCCGGTGAAGAAAGAAGTAGGTCGATATATACACGGGACTTTCCCACAATCGCTCGAGCACTTGTGTTTAGTATCACTTCAACATTAAGCTCTATGCCGCAAAAACCTTCGCCTCCCAGGGATCGCGGCAGTGCAAGTAGCAAATACGCCTCGACCTCAAAAGGCGACGCGGCACCCAATGGAACGAGTTGCGATACCGCCATAAATCTATTGCCGTAACGCATCCCACAAACATCTGAACAAAAACGGTCAAGGTCTCCGCCCAAAACCAAAGCGTCTCGACGCCATAAATTTGAGGCGGTGCCGTCCTCGGACGGGCAGCGCGCCCAACCGAACGTTGTCGAAATCGCACCCGAATCAATTGCACGCGAAAGCTCCGTCTCAAGTAACGCCGGCAGGGCACACACCGCAAACAAGCCACACATCTCCGCCAATACCAAAAGAAGCTGAAGATCCGTCAGATGCCGTGACATGATGAATGCCGTCAGTAGAGGAGACGTAATCAAAAATCCATGCTCCGTTTCCAGCACGGATTCCCTGGGGAGCTCACCAAGAAACAGCCGCTGCCTAATGCTGGCAGGACAAGTCCGTTTGTTTCTCGTCCGAACCAATGTATGCAACGGAAAACCGAGCGCGACCGCAGCCGTCGGGTTGCGGGCGAGATCATATCGCTGCCGGTCTTCTTCCGGTCATGGAAGCGGCGGACACAAAGCGCGGACTTGAGGAGGCAAACGCCAGTACCTAAAAGCCGATATGTCACAAAGTAGATCCTTCATAGGCACAGGAGAACACGAATTTCAACCCAGTCAGTCACGCATTGGCGCGAACGCACCAAAAATGGCGCCGAACGGACTGCCAAGTTTTCAACAGCCCTCCCCAACTGGCCAAAAGCTTGTCGAGAGCTGGACGAAGCCCTGTTGAAAACCCTATTTTTTTTCTCATGCAGAAGCTTTACGCGGCAAGTGAGTAGACTTTTTTGAACATTCCGAGCAGGCCGGTCTTCCTGCTTTTCAAAACCGCAGGTAGATAGCTTGTTACAAAACTGCCTGGTCGCCAAAGTGCTAAAAGTCTACTCACTTAGATTGCAGAGTGCCCCCCATTAGCTGCAATTCCAAGGTAGTTAGTACTTTTGGACTCAGATCGTCATACTGGACAAGAATATGAGTTGAGTTTTCAGGGGCAGATGCGCCATCGGCACACCAAAAACAGTCACCGATATCGATAAAAGGGATGCTCGAGCGCGTGAGGGCCCGTGCAAAAGTGCTTCCGCCCGTTCCACGCTCCGCAACCACGGTGCAGTAAAGGCCCGCGTCTGCGTGTTCGATCGAGACTTCCCCTGCCGGAAATGCCTTCCGCACAAGCGCCGCCAGGCCATCACGCGCCTCGCGAGCACGAACGCGCACGCGGTTCACATGTCGCTCGTAATCACCCGATTCCAGCAAACGAGCCAAAGCGACCTGGTCAACGGAACTCACCGACGAGGCGTAAAAACCAAGGTTGCGCCTAAACCGCTCCATTAGCTCATCGGGCAGCACCATGTACGCTAGACGCAACGCCGATGACAGGCTCTTCGAAAACGTGTTGGTGTAGATAACCGACTGGGCGGCATCTATCGACGCGAGCGCGGGAATCGGCTTCCCGGCAAGGCGAAACTCACAATCAAAGTCATCTTCGATAAGATACCGATCTGGTCGCTCGGCGGCCCAGCTCAGAAGCGCATAGCGACGCGCAATGCTCGTCACAAGGCCGGTCGGATACTGATGGGACGGCATAAGGTGAAGGACATCGGCCCCGGTTTTCTGCAGAGCGCTCAGGTCCACGCCGTCGTCATCCAACGGGACATGTCGAACTTTGCAGCCCATAGCCTGATAGATGCGCGTCAGGCGCAAATAGCCCGGATCCTCAACGGCATACACCTTGTCGGCTCCAAGCAACTGAACCAGCATGGTATCGAGCAGCTGGGCGCCCGCGCCGATAACGATATCGTTGGGATCGACATTCATGCCCCTCGTCCCACGCAGATGGTGAGCAATTGCGCGTCGTAGCCGAGCGGTGCCCTGCGCCGGTGCGGGCGAAAAGATTTCGCGCTCATCTTCGGATGCCAGCGTCGCCCGTAGTGCGCTTTGCCAAAGCCGCGCCGCCTCCAAAGCGGAAGGAGAAAGTGCATCGAATAGCTCGACCTGTCCGTTGACATCATGCGCGCTGGGACCCGCAGAGGCGTTATCTCGGTCGATGCCCTCCGCAGCCGAAGCCAAAACCGGTGCATCCGGAAGCTCACAAGCGTAGTAGCCACGACGTGGCATTGAGCAAATATAGCCCTCAGCGAGTAACTGGCTATATGCATTCTCGATGGTAATGACACTGATTCCCAGATGACTGGCAAAGGCGCGCTTAGACGGAAGATGCTCCCCCGCCACAATACGTCCAGCTACGATATCATCTCGAATTTGCTGGTAAACATACTCATAGAGCGATGCTTCGCCGCGTTTTTCCAAATTGTAGTCAAGCATGAGTTTGCCACCTGACCTTATCGAGCTGTTCAATCTGGTATTAGGCTGACCTTATTATTATCTCGAAAACTGAGTATTTTGCCATACCCAGCTCCCCGATAGGATGTTCCGTCAAGCAATGCACATGCCAACCAAGGGAGCAACCATGGCAGAACAGACCAGCAAGGCCGATCGCGTCAAACTCAATCGCGAACTCGCGCAGATGCTCAAGGGCGGCGTCATCATGGACGTCACCACGCCCGAGCAGGCACGCATCGCCGAGGAGGCAGGCGCCTGCGCCGTCATGGCACTCGAGCGCATCCCGGCCGACATCCGCGCCGCAGGCGGCGTCTCGCGCATGAGCGACCCCAAGATGATCAAGGGCATCCAAGAGGCCGTCTCCATCCCCGTCATGGCCAAGTGCCGCATCGGTCACATTGTCGAGGCGCAGGTCCTGCAGGCCATCGAGATCGATTACATCGACGAGTCCGAGGTTCTCTCCCCCGCCGATGACGTCTATCACATCGACAAGACCCAGTTTGACGTGCCGTTTGTCTGCGGCGCCCGCGATCTGGGCGAGGCGTTGCGCCGTGTTGCCGAGGGCGCCACTATGATTCGCACCAAGGGTGAGCCGGGTACGGGCGACGTCGTTCAGGCCGTGCGTCACATGCGCAAGATCCAAAAGCAGATCCGCGACGTTGTTGCCCTGCGCGACGACGAGCTCTTTGAGGCAGCCAAGCAACTGCAGGTTCCGGTCGAGCTGGTGCGCGAGGTCCATGCCACGGGTAAGCTTCCCGTCGTGAACTTTGCCGCCGGCGGCGTAGCGACCCCCGCCGACGCCGCGCTGATGATGCAGCTGGGCGCCGAAGGCGTCTTTGTGGGCTCGGGCATCTTTAAGAGCGGCGACCCCGCCAAGCGCGCAGCCGCCATCGTCAAGGCCGTGGCAAACTTCACCGATGCCAAGCTCATCGCTGAGCTTTCGGAGGACCTGGGCGAGGCCATGGTGGGCATCAACGCCGACGAGATCGAGATCATCATGGAGGAGCGCGGGCGCTAGTCCGGCAGAAAGGATCGCACATGAGCGATTATGCAGACCAGACGGTCGCCGTGCTGGCGGTCCAAGGCGCTTTTGCCGAGCACGAGGCAAGGCTATCTGAGCTGGGCGCACGTTGTATTGAGCTGAGGCAGGCGGCTGATTTGAAGCAGGACTTTGACCGTCTGGTACTTCCCGGCGGCGAGTCTACCGTTCAAGGGAAGCTGCTTGATGAGTTGGGCATGCTCGAGGAGCTTCGTGCCCGTATCGCTGAAGGCATGCCCGTCCTGGGCACTTGCGCCGGCCTGATTCTACTGGCTCACGACATTGCCGCCCATGACGATAAGGGCACGCCGCGTTTGGCAACCATGGATGTACTTGTCGAGCGCAATGCCTACGGCAGACAGCTCGGCAGCTTTCGAACCAAGGGACAGGTAGCCGACATCGACGGTGAAGTGCCGCTGACGTTTATCCGCGCGCCCCGCATCGTCGAGGTCCACGGCGACGCCAAGGCCTTAGCGAAAGTCGACGGGCGCATCGTCGCCGCCCGCCAGGGCAACCAGCTCGGCGTCACCTTCCACCCCGAGCTCGACGACGACACCCGCCTCCACGAGCTCTTCCTCCAAATGTAGGCAGAAAACAAACGAGCGTGGATTTTCGGACGCATAGCAAATGAGAGTGGATAATCTCCCACTTTGAGCTTGAATGCAGACTCAAACCGGGAGATTATCCACTCTCATGCTATGTAGTCGTTTAAGAACGTCCCCAATGACTACCTTGGATCATGGCAATGCCGATGTTTTGGCACCGACAGCGAGCGCCCACCAGAGCGAACAAATTGGCATGAAAAGAGGACGGCATAGACCTTCTGGTCATGCC
>UQHR01000059.1 GCA_900540905.1 uncultured Collinsella sp.
GTTCCTCAGGGCGCTCGTCCGGGAGGGCGGGATGCCGTTCGAGATGAGGGTCAAGACGCCGGCGCCCGATGGGGAGACGGCGAGTTAGCCGGCAGGTCGGCATGTCAATCCTGGTCTAACAGAGCCTTAAAAAATCATTAGGTACACAATGATTGTAAAATCCCCGTCCCAGAAAAATCATTGCGTGGGTGGAACGGCGGTGGCAGTCAAAATAGCCCCGTCCCAAATTAGCTACCGAGCAAATGCGCCCGTTGGGGGAATAGTCGTGCTGCGGCGGTTGACAACGAGCTAAACTAGTCGGTAAACATTTACTATTCTGTTTAGATTGAATTTGCGGTCGTTTAGTTGCCGAGTCATCGAGTCGCGATGCTCCACCACGACCGTTGCTAGGGGGAACAATGGCCAAAGCAAGTGTCCGCGAGATCAGCCGCATCACCGGCTTTTCGCCCGCGACCGTATCAAACGCGCTCAATCGCAAGCGCAGCGTGAGCGAGGAGACCGCCAAGGTCATCCTTGAGTGCGCGCAATCGCTCGGCTACCAGCAGTCGACGCAACTCGAGAGCATCCAGTTTGTTCTCGCGCGCAAGACGGGCGCCATCCTTGATGAGAGCACCTTCCATCCTGCGGTGATTGAGGGCGTGGAGCGCCAGGCGCGTCGTCACGGCATGAGCACGAGCTTTGTCTCGCTCGATTTTAGCGACTTGAACGCCGTGCGCCCGCAGGTCGAGGGCCTTATCGCCGACCCGGCTGCCGCCATCGTGCTGATGGGCACCGAGCTGGGCGAGGAAGACTACGCTTTGTTCGCCAACGCTGCCGCCCACTTGATCGTGCTTGACGGCTGGAGCGACCGCCAGTACTTCGATGCCGTGGTCATTGCCAACACCGATTCGGTGCTTCGTGCCGTGGATTACCTTATCGAGAAGGGTCACAAGCAAATCGGCTACCTGGCAGGCGACCTGCGCATCCGCAATTTTAAGGACCGCGAGCGTGGCTATCGCCAAGCGCTTGAGGACGCGGGCCTTGAGACCAATCCGACATGGCGCGTCACGCTGGACACCACGCTCGAGGGCGCCTATCGTGACATGGGTGCTTGGCTCGATACGGTCTCGCACGACGATCTGCCGACGGCTTTCTTTGCCGAGAACGACGTGCTCGCCGTGGGTGCTATGCGCGCGTTGAGTGAGCATAGCATTCGCGTGCCCGAAGATGTCTCGATGATTGGCTTCGACGATCTTTCCGTGGGCGCCTTCTCCAACCCGCCGCTCACCACGGTGCATGTTCCCAAGCACGAGGTGGGCGAGATCGCGGTGCGCCGTCTGGTGGGCAACATCCGCAATCCCAAGAGCTATACCTGCAAAACGGCCGTGTCGACCTATTTTGTCGAGCGCCAGAGCGTGCGCGAGCTCTAGGCAGAACGGCGCTTGATGAGCGATGCCCCCAGCTCGATCTTGAGCGGGTGGTGTTCGGCCTCGTCGATAATCTCGACGAGGCGCCGTGCGGCGATGGCGCCCATATACTCCGAAGGAACATTGAGCGTGGTCAGTTGTGGCTGCACGTAGGTTCCGCCGGCGTTGTTGTCGAAGCCGACGATGCGTACGTCATCGGGCACGCGATAACCACGCTCGATAAAGGCCTTCATGGCCCCAATAGCTATATCGTCAAAGACAGCGACGTAGTTTTGGGCGAGGGGTTCGCCCGAATCAATAATGTCGAGCATGCCGGCGTATGCCTCGTCTGGAGCGACGGCGAGCTCGTGGACGGTGCCGCACTTTTCCGAGCCCGATAGCTGACCGATGGCGTGCTCGTAGGCGAAGCGTCGTTCGGTGAAGTTGCCCACGGTAACGGGCGTCGTTAACAGCCCGGGGACAGATCCATACTTCGAATGCAGGTACTGCACGGCTAGCATCATGCTGGCGGCATTGTCGATCTTGACCGTATCGACCTCAGCGCTCATGCATGAGTCCAACAGCAGCAGGGGACAGTCCAGCGATGCAAACGGCATAAAATCCGACTCGAACATCTCAGTTGCAAGGATGATGACACCATCGTATTGCGCTTCGGCGATGTCGGCGATCTGTTGCTGAGTGTTTTCGAACGGCGAGTAGTTCACCAGCGAAAACGAGAATCCCGCGTGTCTAAGGGTGCCCTCGACTCCGGTGAGCATATCGGCGAAGAAGGGGGTCGTAAAGATGCGGCGCCGGTTAAAGGCAACCAAGGCAACGGTTCCGCTCTTTTGGCGCTCGAACTTAATCTTACTAAAGTCGTAACCCGGAGCTTCGGCGGTGCTCAGTACCAGCTGCCGTGTTTTTTTGCTTACGCCGCGTCGATTGTTAAGTGCAAGGGAAACGGCCGCTGCCGAAATTCCCAGCTGGTCAGCGATTTGTTTTGCAGTAACGGCCATGGTGGTTCCTAACGTTTGTGAACTTACCATGAGCTTAACACCAGGCTGTTTATTAAGCTAAATAATTAGTAACTCAACTTAAGAATCAATAGAAGTTAAGTAGCGTCCCCAGTAGAGTCTGTCTCAGCAAACGCAACAGCAAGGGGGACGAGATGATCAGCGGTATTTTTGAAATGCCCATTACGGATGAGAGCTATCCGTTTTCGAGCGCCGAGCGCTACTGTCATCTGAGTGCAAAGGATTACGTCGAGCGCGAGTATCGCGTTGACGGTACCGCCAACGTGTATCGCACCGCCGACGAAGACGGCGGCGTGGAGGTCATGACTGCCGACGCCCCTTATTCCAATCGGATCGTTGTTCGTGCTCCGAAAAATCCGGCGCAAGCGAGTGGCAATGTGGTCGTGGAGATCATCAATCCCACATCGTTTATGGAAATCGAGCGCATGTGGATTCTGGGTCACGGCGAGTTTGTGCGCTCTGGCGATATCTATGTGGGCATTACCAGCAAGCCCAATACCATCGCCAAGCTCAAGGAATTCAATCCCGATCGCTATGCCTTCATGAGCTGGGCAAACCCAACTCCCGAGCGGCCCTTTGACTTTGATCCGGAACAGCTCGAACGCGACGGCGCGCTTCCCGACATGGACATCTCCTACGAGACTGGCCTGTTTTGGGATATGCTGACCGATCTTGCGTGGCTCTTGCGCGGAGACTCCGACCTTAACCCGATCCGCGACTATCCTCGCCAGGCAATTTGCCTTACAGGATGGTCTCAGTCCGGCGCCTATCTGTTCCGCTACCTTAACAGTTTTGCCTATCGCGAGGAGGTGCGCCGTGACGGCCGCGTGTTTGACGGATACCTGTCTGGCGGCGGCATCCATTCGATGTGCATTCCCGTCAACCAGTATGAATGCTGCCGGGAATACGCACACCATCTACTGCGTGTGGAGCACGTCGAGGAGCCGTTTATCGCCCTTCAGACCGAAAGCGAGAACGGTCGCTTTGAGAGTTGGCGCACGCTTATGCCCGATAGCGACGATCCCGATTTTAAGTACCGGCTGTACGAGGTGACGGGTGCTTCCCACGATACGCAGTGGAGTTACGTCGACTATTACCAAGACGACGAGGATCTCAAGCGTATCGACCATCTGCCGGTGTATGTCGGTAAGCATGCCGAGGCAAACGCCTATCCGTCGCAGTATCTGTTCCATGCTGCATTCCGCAATCTGTTCCGCTGGGTCCGTACGGGTGCGGCTCCGGCAACCTGTCCACGCATTGAGCTGGACGCGAGCGGCGAGAACGTAAAGGATGCCCTGGGAAATACCAAGGGCGGACTTCGCACCTGCCTGCTCGAGCATCCGTTTGCCCGCTACTCCAACACGAGCTTGGTGGAGCCGGGGCAGGGCACGGTCGATAAAACGAGCGATAAGGACGGGCTGTTTGGCCACATGGAGTCGTTCTCGGCATCGATGCTCAAAGAGCTGTACGGGTCGCTCGAAAACTATCGCGCTCTGTGTGAGCGCGATACGGCGATCGAGGTGTCACAAGGCTTTATTTGTGCCGAGGATGCCCAAGCGATCGTTGACTTTGCCATGGCATCCGCTCGTGAGCGAGGACTGAACTAGCAGGACTAAGACCGGAGAGGGGTCTGCAATGGATATGACGTTGAATCAAGCCGCTGTTGCCGAGATTTGGCGCCCGGTTGTACTGACGTTTGAGAGCGTCTGTTCGTTCGATAACCCGTTTTTGGATGTTGAGATTTGGGCGGAGTTCACCGGCCCGAGTGGCAGGGTAATTCGCCGCGAGGCCTACTGGGATGGTGGGCGTACCTACTGCGTGTCGTTTGCCCCGACCGAGCTGGGTGCCTGGAACTATGTTATCGAGGCTCCCGAGCAGACCGGTCTTAATGGCTGCACGGGCCGCGTCGAGGCCGTGCCGTACGCGGGCGACCTCGATCTGTATCGCCACGGTTTTATCCGCGTTGCAGACGATTCGCGCATGTTTGCCTATTCAGATGGTACGCCGTTCTTTTGGCTGGGCGATACCCATTGGGAGTTTGCCTACCGCGAGAGCTGGGATGCGTCGAACCACCCCGGCATGACAAACCAATTTCGCGGCATGGTCGACCTACGTGCCAAGCAGGGCTTTACCGTCTATCAGACCAACCTGCGCTCTGACATGGGCGCAGGTGATCGCTATTGGATTGACGGTGGCATGGCCAAGGGTGTGGAAGATGTGCCTAATGTGGCCTTCTACCAGCGGGAGCTCGACCGCCGTATGGCCTATATCGCCGATGCGGGCTTAGTCAATGCGCTTGGGCAAGCGTGGGCGTTTGCCATTCTCGGCGAACATGCCGTGGAACACCAAAAGCACCTCGCCCGCTACCTGGTGGCGCGCTATGGTGCATATCCGATGGTGTGGACGCTTGCCGGCGAGGTTGCCGGATACCGCAAAGAAGGTCGAGCCGCCATGATTGACGGCTGGCGTGAGGTCGCCTTGGAGATTGAGGCACGCGACGGCTATGGTCATCTGGCGACAGCGCACTATACCAACGAGCGCCCCTTTGCCGATTACTACCAGGATGAGCCCTGGATGGACTTTACGCTCAACCAAGCCGGTCACGGCGATTACATAAGGCTCTGTTAGACCAGGATTGACATGCCGACCTGCCGGCTAACTCGCCGTCTCCCCATCGGGCGCCGGCGTCTTGACCCTCATCTCGAACGGCATCCCGCCCTCCCGGACGAGCGCCCTGAGGAAC
>UQHR01000060.1 GCA_900540905.1 uncultured Collinsella sp.
CCATGCCCTTCTTGAAGTTGAGGACCAGGTCTTCGGCGTTCATGCTGCCCCCATCCGTCGCGGTCTACGGGGCTAACGATATGGCACCGTGGGGACACATGTATGTCAATCCTGGTCTAACAGAGCCAAAGAAAATACAGCCAGCCCGTACGCGTGGGCTTCTTGCCTCCGGGCATCCCCGGGATCTTTGGGTCCCGGGGAGTCTGGGAATTGTTGTCGTTACGGTCGTCGGGCATCTTACGAATAAACCTCCGGTTTCAAAATGCCCAGATACGGAAGGTTGCGATAGCGCTCGGCATAGTCGAGGCCGTAGCCCACCACAAAGGCATCGGGGCAATGGGTTCCAACATACTTGGGCGTGACGGCCGAGACGCGGTCCTCAACGTCCTTCCACAGGAAGGCGGCGACCTCCAGCGAGGCGGGCTTGCGGCTCTCAAGGTTCTTCATCAGATACTTGAGCGTCAGCCCCGAGTCCAGAATGTCCTCGACGATCAGCACGTCGCGACCACGGATGTCGATATCCAGGTCCTTAATGATACGCACGATACCCGAAGACTTCACACCGTCGCCATAGCTCGAAACAGCCATGAAATCGATGTTGGTCGGCAGCTCGATCTTGCGCATCAGGTCGCCCATAAAGACCACGGCGCCGCGCAGGACCGCAATCAGCACCAGATCCTTACCCGCATAGTCGCGCGTAATCTGCTCGCCCAAGCGAGAGACGATACCGTCGATATCCTCCTGCGTAAACAGAACCTTCTCGATATCCGGATGTTGAGAAGCCATGACAACCCTTTCTTGTGCTTAATCGCCCACACACCGCCGTATGGACGCGAACTACACATTCTAGCAGCGCACGGGGTATATTTTCCAGCCCGTACGCCATCAGCGCGGGAATACCGCCAACGTCGCACAGAATAGCTGGCGCGGGACGCTATTCCGCATCGACTACGCGGAGCAGATAGGCCACGCGCGTCGCCGCCGTGCACTTAAAACGTTCGTCCGCGCGAACTCCGGCGGCCCACACCACGGCACCCCCCGGCGCCGTCCTCACCATGGGCACGCCGGCGCGCTCGGAAACGGGAATACTAGCCTCGTTCAGCAGGTCTGACACTTTCTTGCTTCGGCCGTTCATCCCCAACGGGCACATCACATCTCCCGGTGCGGGACCGTCCACCCACAGGCGCGCCAATCGCGCCTCGGCAGGGATCTCGCCATGCGAGCCCGCCAGGATCCGCTCACTATCGCTGTCGGCAAAACCCAGGGCAGCCGCGTCTACCAAAGCTGTCACTTCCCCGGCAGCCGCAAGCTCACGGGCGCGGCGCACGATATCGCATCCCGGTTCAACGGCCATCGGCTCTGCGACCAGCACACGTCCCCCGCCCAACGGCAAACGACCGGGTACGGTAACCCAGTCCGCGACCAGGCCCTCGCGAGCCACCGGCGCCTTAAACGCCAGCATGCCAAACTCAATGCGTGCGTCAATCCCCGCCGGAAGCGTGACCGAGCCGGCGCCCTCGGCAACGCAGGAAAGGACTCGCTCCACATGTCGCATCTCTGGACGAGCGTCCGGATCGATGCGTTTAATCGCCAGTCTCACGATGCGCCGCGCGATTACCACCTCAGCCGCGGCCAGTCGACGAGCGTCAAGGACCAGTGCACCCGCCGCCTCCTTACGCAGGCAGCTTCGGAACGCCTGTGCGGAAAGCTGGGAAAGAAAGGCATCCTCATCGCCTAAGATCTCGCAGGCGGCGCCAATCGTCTTACAGACGCTCGCGTTGCGCTGCGCTACCACCGGCATTACTCGATGGCGCACGTAGTTACGCAAGTACGACACGTCCTCGTTGCTCTCGTCCTCTCGCCACGGCTGACCATGTACCTGCAAATAGCCAACGAGCTCATCATGAGTCAGGTCGAGCAAGGGACGCACCACGATATTCCTCCGGCGAGGAATGCTCGATAGGCCAGCGGGGCCCGAACCCTTAATCGCGTTCATCAAAAACGTTTCCGCGCGATCCGAAGACGTGTGTGCGGTGCAGATACGAGCCGCCGTTCGCGGTGCCCCCGTCTGGGCGCAGAGCTCGCGAACATACCTCCGCGCCGCGGCATAGCGCACCTCGCGGGCAGCCGCCTCGATATTGCCCGATTCATCATCAAAATAGGCATGCTCAACACACAGCGGCAAGCCATATTGTGCGCATAGGCCGCGCACGAAGGCCTCGTCGCCATCGGATGCCTCGCCGCGCAGATGATGGTTCACATGCAGCACGTGCAGTCGCTCGCGCGCGATGGGGGCCACACCACGCCCATCCAGAATATCCAACTTTGATGTGCATGCCATAAGGAGCAAAGCCGTCGAGTCCGCACCACCTGATACCATGAGCACCACGGGGGCAACCGTCTGCCGCGTTGCCAGGGCTTTATCATCGGCCCACGATGCAGCATGGTGTCCATAATGCTGAGATACCGTTGGCATTTGCTTCCTCCTCTATTCGTTCGCACCCATTGTATCCTTTGGAATCTTATGTCTCGTCTGCACCTTCATATCCTTGGCAGCGGCTCAAAAGGCAACTGCGCGCTCATTGAAGGCCCCCGGGGGCTCATCATGATTGACGACGGTCTTTCTCGCCGCGAGACATTAAAGCGCATGGCAGAACTGGGGCTCTCGGCAGACAACGTCTCGGCTCTTCTCATTACGCATGAGCACAGCGACCACATCAAGGGTCTCGATGTCTGGTGCAAGCACTGGCACGGCCCCCTCTATGCCAGCAGGGGCACACTTTCGAGCAAAGAAATTCTTTCGCATCTGCCTGTCGAGGAATTCGATCCCGGTGACACCCTATCCATTGCCGGCATCCACGTGCAAACCTACTCAACATCGCACGATGTCATCAATCCAGTCGGCTATCGATTCGACGTCCTCGATGATTCCATCGGCTTTGCCACCGACACCGGAGAGCTATCGAGCCAAGCCATGAACACCCTCAAAGATTGTCGAGTTCTCGCGCTCGAAAGCAACCACGATGTGACCATGCTGCGCGAGGGAGAATATCCCCGCTTTCTTCAAGAGCGCATCCTGTCTGCAAGGGGACACCTCTCCAACGACCAAGCCGCCGAAGCCGCGCGCGAACTTGTTACCGATCGCACCGAACAGCTCATTGCCATGCATATCAGCCAAGATAACAATCGCCCGAGCCTTACCGTCAAAAGCTATGCCAAAGCTCTAGCCGCAACCCTGGATGACGAGGTCGGCAGCTCCGCCACCCTTCTCCAAGGATCGCGAAGACTCTCGATACGCCCCGCAAGCCAGCATAGGCCAGCAACCATTCAATAGACTGTCCTAGACAGCAAAAGGGGCCGGGAATCGCTTCCCAGCCCCTTTTGTTATCTCTTAATAGCACAGAACGCCAACGAAGTTAGTCGATGGAGATCTTCGTAACGTTCTTCTTCTCGACAATCTTGGGAACCGTAACGGTCAGGATGCCGTCAGCGTACTTAGCCGAGAGACCCTCGCTCGAAGCGTCCTTTAGATACACGCCACGCGTTGCACTGTACGAGCTGAACTCCTTCTGCAAGAAGTTCTTGCCCTCGTTCTCCTCGTCTTCCTCGACATTTACGCTAATGGACAGACGGCCCTCGTTAAGCTCGACATCGATATCGTCCTTGGCGACGCCGGTTAGATAAGCCTTGACCTCATAGCCATCGCCCTTATCCTCAACATCAACGGGGAACGCCTTAGAGGCAATCGAGCTGTTCGCCAGATCACTCATATCATCAAACAGATCGAACAGCGAGCTCGCAGAGGGACGAACGCCAAAAACCGAACGATAAGGAACCATGCTTGCCATGTTTACCACTCCTTTATAGGACTGCCGAGTCATCTTCTAGGTGACTGGGACTTCTTTTGACGCTCTTATATATGCCCACACGATGCTCATATATACATCGACAATAAAGTTTTTTGAGTCCAGTACTATAAGCATATCTAAGTGCGGATGACTCAGGTTTTAAGAAGGTTAAGGTTCTTTGAACCAGAGCTTAAATAACGAGTATGTCCACAGCTACAAATAGCAAGGGGCTTACAATGAGCGCGTACACGTTGTTGGTAACGAACTAAAGGGCATCATGGACGACCAAAACCAGAACAATATGTTTATGCCGACGCGGGGGGAAGATACTTCCACGCAGCCGCCACGGTTCCGTCGCCCCCACATCTCGCAAGAGCCCATCAATGACCCAGAGCCCAAATATGTGACAAGAAACCGATATCAAACACTCGAAGAAGCGCAAACGGGGCGCAAACATATGGGCGTCGCCTCGGGAGACCCTGTATATCTGAAAGACGCACCATTATCTAAAAACAGCGTAGCTAGTGATGAGCCGATGAAAGCATCCGCCGCTCATCAACAAAGAGGGCCTCGACCCAAGCAAACCTTGACGCATTCGGCTCGCTATCTCGAAACGCCAAAACAGGGAAAATCAATCTTCGTTTCGTCAAGTAAACGACGCAAGCAGCATCAACTGACAATCCTGCTTTTGATCATTGCAGCCATAGCAGTTGCCCTTGTTATTCGATTTATCTTCTTGAAATAAAGGCTCAATACCAAAAACAACAAGATCGTCTCGTGTAAGTGAGTCAATTACGCCCCGTAAACGCAAAAAAAGGGGGAGGCCGCGAGGCCTCCCCCTTCTCAGTTCAAGCGCACGGCTCGG
>UQHR01000061.1 GCA_900540905.1 uncultured Collinsella sp.
CTTCGTTAAACGGGCGCTAGGGCGTCACCCTTACACCAACATTTTCGACGCGATCAAGCATACGATGTCGCAGCTATACCCTGCACCCATTCGGAACGCGGATTAATTGAATAGCCACACAGCATCATCATACATGCATCTAGACCTGATTTCCCAAGTATCCGACGTATTGATGAGAGCATCGCGGGTCGCCCCTGCACCATCGTCGTCACCCCTATTAGCAGTATTTACCGTTTTTCTCTAAATGCGTATCGCCACCCTTAAGAATACGAAGTGTTTTATCCAGACCCGATTGTCCTCCATCTCAAACGAAGGGATAAGGAATCTCATCCGGAATCGGCAGTAACGGAGGATTCACAACGACAAGCGAAAAACATGAGTCATCTCTCAGAGGGGAGTAAAGGCTCCCCTCAAGCACCCCAGTTTCGTCATCCAAAGAGTTGATGGCAGTGTTTTTCTTACAAAGGTCGACAACAAAAGGGTTGATTTCTACAGATGTTACATCCATGCCACAGTTGGTAAGTATCAGGCCCTGTATTCTGGGGCCAGAACACAAATCGAGAGCCTTCCGTGCGCTCTGCGGTGTAAGGCGCCAATCTCAGCAAATCTGTCCCACAATACTGCGCTGAAGAACAAGACGGAACCCCTGAGCCAAACTCCCCTATACCTTATTAAGGCTAAGACAGGCAAGTTCACGCACCCGGCATATTCCAGAATAACATCCTATTGTTTTAGATGCTCTACAAGCATGAACAGCCGCGAATCGGAAAGATCTTCTAGTTTCGCCCCGACTGACCGCCAAGGGCCAAAATGGCCCCTCCATCCCCGGGCGACTGGCTCTGGCGCGCCGAGGAGTGTCCCCAAGTGCCGGCAGAAAAGAAACGTCCCTATCTGCCGGCTAGAGGGCACCGAAGAGGATGGCGTAGGTAGTGGATTCGCCGAGCTTGAGCTCGTCGCCGGGATTGAGTTGGGCGGAACGGCCGGGCTCGACCTGAATGCAGACGCGCGTGGCCCCGTTTACCACCACGGTTCCGTTGGTGGACGACAAGTCCTCGACGTGCCAGATATTTTGAGCATCGCACCAGATATGGGCATGGCGGGCCGAGACATCGTCGCCGACGTCGGTAATATCGCCCTCACCAGTGGCCAGCGCGCCAATCTCAACACCCTGCTCACTCGGCTGAATCCAGCGCGGGGCGCTCACGACAAAACTGTTTTGTACACGCAGCAAGCCCAAGGGGTGCGCCGGGGCGGGTTCGCGTTCGCCCGCGGTCATCGACATGCCAAGCGAACGCGGCGTGGAGGTGCCTCCGCCACAGGTCGCGTGCGCGTAGTCGATGGCATAGTTCACCGAGGACCGCACATCCGCCGAACAGCCGACGGCGACAAACAGCACCAGCACGGCCTCGGCGCGCTCGGCGGGCATGAGTTCCGCCGCGTGGGACAGGCGATCGAGCGCGTTGCGATAGAGATTCGTGTCCTGGTGGCACTCTTCGAGCGCGCGTACCATCGGTTCACCTGCAGGACCGCACACCATATTGATCACAGCCGTGGAGTCCATGGGATTGCGCTGGCGCAGAGCCAGTTGTGACATAATACGCGCAGCCGAGGTACCGTATTCGGCAAAGTAGCGCTGCTGAAGCGTGCCGACCGGTGCGCGAACGATGAAGCGGGAAACCCAAGAGCGATCGGCGGCTCGGCTCTGCGGGCTGCGGCCGTCGGCGAGCGGACGGGACGAAAGCACCAAGCCGCACAGCTCGATATGGCTCAGATGCGCCGCGCGCTTAAAGATGTCAAACATGGCCCCGCATGGGGTGAGCTCAACTTGAGATGCCATGACCTAGGCCTCCTTAGTCGTAGAAATAGAATCGGACGATACTTCGACAGGTCCGCCAAAAGTACGGGCAGCTGCGGCTCCACCGGCAAGCGGAGTCGCCATCTGGGCTTTTGTGCGTCGCGGTGCCGAAACGGGAAGTTCAAAGGCAAAGCCCATCGCAAGCAAAAACCACGTAAGCGTATAGGTTGCAACCAGAGCGGCAACAAGGCCACCCATCACGGCGCGTTGGGAAAACACGCTACATGCAGCCACAACCAGCACCGGAACCTCGCAGGCAGAAAGCGCAAGCACACCCTGCAGGAAGCCCGAGCGCCGATTGCGCGCAAGTGCCCCCGTGGCAACGCCGGCTATGCCTGGCAGCGCCAACGCCAGTGCGGCAATAATACCCGGTAGCGACCCAGACCACACGAGCGATCCCAAAGTCGCCGTCACGCGAGCGCCCGACGCCAGCAGCGCGGCCGAAACCACGACCACAGCCCAAACCACTCCACAGACGACCGTCGCGCCGACCATCAGCGCGCGACGAACCGCGCGGCCAGACGCATCCATGGGGCACGGCGTGAGCGGCTCGCCGCGGAGCGAACGACCGACATTTTGCGCATAGTGGTCACAAAACGCCGAGAGCGCCGCCTCGACCGCCGCCGGCTCGGGACGATCTTTTTGATGACTGGACAGACAGGCCATCACCACGTCGAACAGCTGGGCATCGACAAACGCCAGCGCATCACGTAGCTCTTCGGAATCCGGCTCAAGCCCTAGCTGCTGGGCCTGCTCGGCCGCGGCGAGCGCCACATCGGGCTCACGACGAAGCAGCTGAGTCAAATCGCAACCGGGCGCATGGGCACCAATGGGATAGTCGGGCCGCGTGTCCATCTTGAGACGGTAGGGGCTCGCGATGTCGCGCGTCTTTTTGCGCGAACCCGAGGTGCCCGAAGTGCTCGGCGCGGCTTCGTATGGCGCGACGCCGGCAATGAGCTCGTAAACCGTGCTTGCCGCGGCATAGACGTCGATCGCCGGCGACATACGCAAAGCGCGCAGGTCGGGAATATCGTCGGTGAGCATCTCGGGCGGGGCGTAGGCAACCGTCGCGCGACGCAGCGTGGCACAACGTTCCGTAAACGACGCCCTGCCGCCGGTACCGGCCAAAGCCCGCCCCAGCGCCAACGGCCACGCCCCAGGGCGAGAC
>UQHR01000062.1 GCA_900540905.1 uncultured Collinsella sp.
GTCCTCGACCCCCCCCCCCCGCGGCCGTCCGCCCGGCGGGGAGCCGATGCGGCTCGCGCGCTCCCTCGAATACCCGATAGACCGTCTGCATGTGTATGCCAGCCCCTTACGCTCTGGTGCAAGTTTGTTTACTGAGGGGCATTCTCGCACGAAACGTTTAACCCATTTGTCCACAGCGCATGTTGGTTTGGTGAGCGGCTATAGTAGTCGGTGAAAGTGAGGGGGTTAATTGAAGATTTTTAGCGCGCAAGCGTAACGGTACGATCGGGAAACTCGATGCTTGCAACCAGTTTTCCGCCGAGGCTCTCTGCGTACCTGCTCAGCGTGTCGAGCCTCATCGAACCCAACTCCCCACGCTCGAGCTCGGATACACGTTTTTGAGAAACGCCCATCGACTGGGCGACCGACGCCTGTGTTAGATCTTTTAACCTGCGAATCTGAGCAAGCTTATAGGCTTCGATACGATCGCGAGTCCTCTCCTGCTCGGCGGTAATGGAGTCGCGTGTTATCCCGCGAGATTCCATATACTCATGCAGTTCCATCTCGATCGAGCCTCCTTACGTGGCGACGGTATATTTGCTCGGCCCTTGGAATGTTGATCGCATACCAACCGTTCCATTTTGCCCTTGACGATCCCGCTCGCGACTTATCACCCGCCAATAGCAATACCGCCTGGCGCTTGGGGTCAAAGGCGAAGAGGATGCGAATCATCTGCCCACCACACGACGTCACTCTCAGCTCCTTTAAATGATGAAGCTTCGAGCCCTTTACGCGGTCAACCAGCGGACGACCAAGGCTGGGACCTTCCTTCTCGAGCACCAAAAGGTCTGCATAAATCTGCTTCAGCGTAGCTTCATCCTGCTCATCAAGCCAAGGTTCAATGTAATCAAGCACGATACGGTACCGATGCAGCTGATTTGACATACCTTTCTCCTTCTATAGTAGAAGTTTTACGGTATATTGCAAGGACAAACTTGCACAAATGTCTATTTATTCAGCTTAAATACGCTGTTTGGGCTCGGTGACGATGGCGCGAACGATGCGGGGACGATCGGTGAGGTCGTGGACGATACGCACGTCCGAAAGGCCTGCTTGACGACAGAGCTCGGCCGCGGCGTCGAGGGCGCCCTCGTAGAGCTCGCAGGCAAACAGGCCGCCGGCACGCAGCATGTAGGGCGCCGCGTTGAGCAGGCGGCGGAAGATATCGAGACCGTCGGCACCGCCCTCGAGCGCCAGATCGGGCTCAAAGTCCTTGACCTCATGCGGCAGCGAGCGCATGACATCGGTGGGGATGTAGGGCGGGTTGGAGACGAGTACGTCAAAGGTGCCCCACTCTTCGCGGGGAATGGAGCTCACCAGGTTTGTGAGGCTGAAGACGACCTCGTCGGACGTGAGGCCAAGCGCATCGCGGTTTTTGGTAGCAAGGTCGATGGCGCGCGGCTCGATATCGGTAGCAGTGCAGGTAACGTGCCCGCGGCGCTCCCAGGCAAGGGAGAGCGAAATGCAGCCCGTGCCGCAGCCGACCTCGAGAACGCGGGCAGTGCGAGGCTCGGCTGGGGCAGATACGTTGGCCTCGGCGGCATCTTGCGCGGGAGTCGCCTGTTGGTCGTTGTCCTCAATGGCGATGCCGTATTCGTCGAGCTCGGGCTCGGGGGTTTCCATGGCCTCTGCTTCTGCCGCTTCGGCTTCTGCTGCCTGCGCGGCGGCTTCCTCGGCCTCGCGGTCGGCCAGTTCCTCGGCATAGGCGCGGCTACCGAGCACGTCGCTACCCAGCGCAGCCTCATCGGCGGCCGTCAGGTTGGCGGCACGACGCTCGGCGGCCGCGCGTTCGTCAGCCAGCGCCGCCTCGGCTTTGCGGGCCTGCTCGACCTCATCGTTCCAAGGCAGCTCCACGCGCTGGCGGGCAGCGGCCTCGGGGCTCAGCACCTCGGCATCCAGATAGTTCAGAACTTCTTCGACGAGCATCTCGGTCTCGGGGCGCGGGATGAGCACACCGGGGGCGCACGCGACGTCGATCATGCGAAACTGCGTGCTACCGGTGATGTACTGCAGCGGCTCGCCCTTCGCGCGACGGACGACCGCCGCGTGCATGGTCTCGAGCTGCGCTGCGTCGAGCGTCTCGTCCATGCGCATATATAAGTCGATACGCGCCAGACCCGTAGCTGCGCACAGCAGCCACTCGGCAGAAAGACGGGGGTGCTCCTCGCCGCGCTCGGCCAGGTACTCCTTGGTCCACTCGAGACAACGCTTGATGGTCCAAATCTCGTTTGCCATGGGGCCCTCCCCTCTTAAGCGCCGGACGGCGCGCGAATGTCGGAGCAGATTGTACGCGAGGCCAGCGCTTGGCAAGGGACGATTGAAGGCGATTATCGAGAATCAGCCCAGAATTTTGCTTGGAACCTGCCTGAAATGTTCATTCGTCGACGTCTAAATCTGCATTCGTCAAGCTTTTGGCAAGGTTGACCCAAAACTGACCAATATCTAACCAAGAACTTGCCACATTGCTTGACGCGCGACGCGGTAAAAATCACCCCGCGACTTCTTGAACGATTTTTCGAGCAATATTTTCAATTGCAGATGAAGGCTGCTGATTACTTTAAGCAGTTAGACAGCTTAATTTCTAACAAAGCAGATTAAATAAGGCTCTGTTAGACCAGGATTGACATACATGTGTCCCCACGGTGCCATATCTTTGACCCCGTAGACCGCGATGATGGGGGCAGCATGAACGCCGAAGACCTGGTCCTCAACTTCAAGAAGGGCATGG